>NZ_LDRT01000033.1 GCF_001476655.1 Microbacterium testaceum
GGTGGGGGTCGGCCCCGGCCCGGCCCTCTGCCGGGGGCTCGGTGGCGTGGGTCAGGCTCGGATGACCTCGGCGTGCTGGGAGGTCGCGACAGAGGCGTACAGGGATGTCCAGGCGTCGGTGGAGCGCACGAGGGCGTCGACGGCGTCATCCAGGTAGAGGATGTCGGCACTCACGCCACGGGCACCCTGGCGGTACGAGCGGATGAAGACCTCTCCCCCTGTGGTGGGGTAGCTGATCCTCTCCGCGCCGTTCGCTCGGCGGACCGTGATGTCCACGCCGAGAGGTGCGGCCTGAGCGATCTGCTCGAGCGCCTCCCGCGAGGCCTTCCCGTCTCGTGTGATGACGATGATGCGCTTCCCTTTGAGCGCGTCCCCGTTGATCCCTGCGGCTGCGTATCGGTTCATGAGAACCACGCGTCCCCGGCGGGGCCGTCGAGGTGCATCACCTGCATGGCGTTCTCCTTGGTCGCGTGCTCCTCGCAGAGCACGGCGAGTGCGTACCCGTCGCCCTCGATCTCGAAGACACGCCGCGCGGGTGCGGTGCAGCCCTTGAGCATGCAGGTCGTCCAGCTCGCCTGGCCGCGCTCGCGCACTCGATCGCGCTGGTACTGGCCGAAGCACTCGCGCGCCTCCGCCTCCGTTTCATGCGGTGCGTGGTCGGCGCAGTAGCCCACCGGGTGGCGGCCGTTGACGACCATGTGGAATCCCGAGTGGTCGGCGCGCTCCAGGACGGTGCGGTGGTTCATGGGTGTCTCCTCAGTCGTCGAGGTCGTCGCCCATCTCCAGGCGAGCGAGGCTTCGTTCGGCGCGCTCTGCGTCGAGCTGTCGGTGCGCGCCGTGGTGAGTCGCTGCGCGGCGGCGGTCGTACGCGAGCTGCTCGGCATCGCGTAGCTCTTCCCAGGTGGATCCGGCCATGCTCACCACCAGTCGGGGACGAGCTCGCCGAGCCCTCCCCCGTCGATCGAGCCGTTGCCGCGGGTCTGGTTGCACAGGGTGTGCGCGTGGCGGAAGTTGTCCCAGTCCTCCTGCAGCTCGGGGTGCGTGCTGACCGGGTAGTAGTGGTCGAGGTTGTGCGACTCGGGTGTCGTGCCGGGGGCGGCGTCGTAGTCGATTCGGGCCTTGCAGATGTGGCAGTTCGCGTCCGGGTCGCCCTCAGCGTCGAGGCGTTTCCCCTCGTCGAAGAACTCGGTGCGCAGCTCGTGCATGCGGCGAGTGTTCTTACGCGCCGCGACGACGCCGTGACCGAGGGTCGCGCCGGGCGGCGTGTAGTCGTCGTCCACGTGCCCTCCCTGCTGGTGTGGGAGGGGCGCCGGCGCCGTGGTCGGTCCATCGGCGCCCCTCAGGGATGGCGCAGGTACCCCGCTCGAGAGCATGGTGGGGTCCTTCGCGGCAGGCAGCTCCGCGTTCACGCCGGTCAGACACCGGCCGGGAGGAGTGGGGGCGCGCCCGAACATGCACGCCTGCCGTCTCGGAACTCCCGGCCGGTGGATCAGATGGCGACGCTGTCGCCGAGGTTGGTGGTGGCGGTGTGCCCGTCGGTGTCGATGACGACGCCCTCGAGCGTGTATCCGTCGCGCTCGTAGCGGAGGATGTCGCCTACGCGGATGCCGTCCGCATCGTGGGCGTCGAGGGTGCGCGGTGTGGTCGTGTCGATCCAGTCGACCGCGGCGCGGGCTTCCCGCGCGATGGCGGGCCCGTCGGAGTGGGGTGACGTGTCGAGCACGTCGGCGAGTTGGGTGAGGCCCGCACGGTCTCGCTGCTCCTGAAGACGGGCGATATTGGCCCGGTTGACGGAGGCGAAAGTGCCATGTCGGTGCCCGTGGGTAGGCTCCACGGCAGCCCTCCGATCGATTGGCGTCGATGGTGGGTCAGACCCCGATCGGCGTTGGCGCGCTGGTCGGGGTCGTCCTGGTTCGGGTGGGACGGCGAAGGCCCCGGAGCGGGTGTGCTCGGCGGGGCCTTCGGGGTGGTGTCCGTGTCAGACACCTTGCTAACCATGAATGTAGGGGCGGCAAACGGGGCGGTGTCAACATCAGCTCGAAATTGGTTCTGAGGAGTCTCGTGCGGCTGCCTGCGCGGCGCGTTTCGCGCGTAGGCGCTGCTGGTGCACGGGGTCGTTCTTGAGCCTCTGACGCCACCAGGCGAGCAGCACCTCCAGCTCGACGACGCGCACGCGCTGACCGTCTCGGACCTCCCAGCCCATCCGCATCCCGTGCAGCCGCCAGTGGCGGATGGTGCGGCGGGACCGGTGGACGCGGGTCGCGGCCTCGCGGTAAGTGAGGGTGACCACGGGCTATCCGTTCACGAGGATTGCGACGCGGTTGAGCGGGATGCCGCTGAGCTCGGAGATGCGTTCCAGGGAGAGGCCGTAGCGCGCGGCGGCGCACAGGTAGTAGGTGTCCGTGGCGGCGGTGGGATTCGGGTCGGCGCGGTGGATGCGGAGGAAGTTTTCTGCGATGAACATGCGCTGCTCGGTCTGCACGCTGACCTCCTTTCAGGTCGGTGCGATCATCGTCCTCGCGAACGCACGTTCGAGCAAACGGCCCTGTGGATAAGTCTGTGGAGGGTTTGGTCGACACGCCGAAAAGCGTGTGTACGACTGCTGTGGACAAGTTTCGGTTCGATGGGAAATACGAAACTACATCCGCGTAATTCCGCGGCAAAAGCTCTCCACAGGGGTAGTGGGGAAACTCTGGTTGAAGTGGGAGTTGAAAGTTTCGGGTTGTGGACCGAGTTGTGCACACCTCGGGGATAACTTCTGCAAGTATTCGACGGCCGCAACACGCTACGAGTCCGCCCGACGAGCCGCCTCGCAGTCCTTGCAGACCACCGCCGCCCAGTCCGAGGTGATCTTGGCTCCCGCCGCTTTGCGGCCGCAGTATCCGCGCCCAGGCTCGTTTCCTCGTGCGCAGACGCGAGCGGAGTCGGTCGTTGATGCGAACGGTACGACGTGGGCGCGACGGTCCTTCGCGATCGGCCCGTCGCTCACGCGTCCCCCGGCCGATGGTGGCAGCGCTGACACGCCTTCACGAGCTCCGCGCCGTCAGGACCGTCCACCCAGTCGACG
Source organism: Microbacterium testaceum (assembly GCF_001476655.1). GTDB lineage: Bacteria > Actinomycetota > Actinomycetes > Actinomycetales > Microbacteriaceae > Microbacterium > Microbacterium testaceum_C. The sequence continues at coordinate 3,068 of NZ_LDRT01000033.1, forward strand.
GTCACGGCATCCTCCCCGCACAGCTCGCACTCCTCTGGCTTCGCGCGGCGAACGGTGCCCGCGTCGAGGCGCGTACGCGCGCGGCGAATGAGGCGGAACAGCTCGTTCTCCGCGGCCGCGAGATCCTGCCAGTCCAGGAGGTGATCCACCCACGCCGCCATCCACTCGTTCGCGACGAACGCCCAGCGCCGAGCGAGGTCGACGTCGTCGGGCAGCCACTTAGGCAGTTCGGGCGCCTCGACGCCGAGCCGAGAGGACGCGACCGTGAGGTAGGCGCGGAGGGCATTCCAGACCGCGGCCGCGTAGCGCGACTCGGGGCCGTCGACGACCGGCATGTTGTCGATGAAACCGCCTCCGGAGACTCGCTCGCGGAGCTGCGCCGCACGGAGCATTTGCGGGGCCATGGCGACCGTCCCGACGGCCTGTAGGACGTTGGGGAGCTGGTCGACGTGCCAGAGGTACTGGGCCTTCCACTCCTGGAATCCGCGCTCCGCTGCTTCTTCGTCGGTGAGCAGGCCTTCGATGTCGTTCATGCGGTCGCCCTCAGGTGCGCGACGAGCTCGAACCCGCACATCGGCTCGTGCTGGTACGAGATCCGGCCGGCACCGCATGTGCACCCGTCGACGGGTCCGATCAGCGCGTCACCGTGCACGCTGAGCGGCAACCGGCGTAGTCCGAGCCCGCCCTTCCACGGCAACGGCTCGTCGAGCGCGCGCGGGTTCGCGAGCACGAGGTGGTAGCCGGAGCGCTCGCTCCACTCCGAGCAGACCTTCCAGTCGCCGTCGTGTTCCTGCGTCATGCAGTCGAGCGCAGCGTGCACGTCAACGAGGTCGACGACGCCGATGATGTGTCCGCGGGGTTCGCGGTGGCTGCCGTCTTCGTCGATTGCGAGCGGCGTGGGCACCGGTCCCGTCCAGATCACCGCGTCCTCGTCGTAGGCGAGACCCGCATGGATGGCGACCGGCCCGCGGTAGCTGCCCGCGAGGTTGCGTGTCCGGTTCTCGACGGTCTTGCCGCCGTGGATGATCGCCCACGCCCACGGCTGGCGAACGGTCAGGACTCTCATGCTCTTCCCCTCCTCGCCGGGGCGAATTCGCAATGCAGCGCGAACAGCTCCGGGTCCTTTCTGATGTGCTGGAAGTCCGACCGCCAGGCCGCGACCTCCTCCGGGTTCGCCGGCGTCATGCTCTGGACGGTGTGCGTATGCACGCGGAGGTCCTCCGCGATCCATGACGCCGGCACACCCTCTGCGCGCAGCGCTTCGATGCGCTCCTTGTCGATTGCCGTCAAGCGGCGCGTGGTGGTCATCGCGACACTCCCGATACAGTTCGGGCATGACTGATGTCGCTGGCACTCCGCCCTTCGAGCCCATCTACCGCGCTGCGGTCAACGACGCACAGGAGAGGCAGGACGCGATTGAGAACGCGCACACGGCAGAGCCGAACTCGTGGCGGGCGCTCCGTCTGCGGCGCTACTGGAATGGTTGGAGCACCGTCGCTCTTCTCAAGCCCGTTCGAGCGAACCCGGTCGATCTGGAGATCAAGCTGGACGGTCAGCCCCAGGAGTACAGCAACGGCCCCGGCATGGTGCCCGTGCTGCTCCGCGGTGAAGGCGACACGCTCCACATCACGTGGACCGACGGCGAGCGGATGACGATCGCAGTTCTCATCGAGGACGACGTCGTTTAGGGCGTTCATGCGGCACTCCATTCGGCGTCGAGCAGGTCGAACAGCGTCGGAACGTCCTGCTCGCGGTCGTGGCGCTCGAGGTACACGAGCGAGTCGGCGACGGATGCCGGGTTCAGCTCGGAGCCGTAGCCACGGCGCCCCTGGCGGACCGCTTCAAGGACGGTTGAGCCGATGCCGCTGAACGGGTCGTAGACGAGGTCACCGGGGTTGGAGTACTCGGCGATCAGGCGGCGCGGGATTTCGAGCGGGAACGGGCAAATGTGGTTCTCGACGGCGCGGCGCTTCTGTTCGCTGTTCAGCGTCTCGATGCGGAGGACGTCGTGCCAGACGTTCGGCGCGGGCGACCCCGGCACGAGCGCGGCGAAAGTGCCTGGCAGCGCGTTGGCGGCGAGCATCCGCTCGGCGAGCGCGACGTGCTGCTCGTAGTCGTAGACCGAGCGGAGCGACTGCTCGGTGAAGAGCTTCGTGCGCAGGCCCGGGGCGAGCGCGGCAATCTCGTCGAGGCTGAGCAGGCGGTCGCCGGATGCGCGCCAGTCCGCGGCCGCGTCGATCTGCCACCGGCCGACGGAGTACTGCGCGCGGTCCTTCACGACGCGGACGTCGCCCCAGCCCTTCGACCGGTCGCTCTGCGGCTTGTGGAAGAGCAGCACGTACTCGGGTGAGCCGACCCCCATGGGCGTGTGGTCGCGGAGCATCTTCGAGTAGGCGAGGCGGTACGTCTGGTTGTTCTCGCGGACGACGTCGGTGGTGACGGTGATGGCGCCGTAGTAGTCGAACCCGTGCTGGCGGTAGTGGGCGATCGCCTCCGCGTGCAGCTCGCTGACCGTGTAGACGCCGGCGCCGGTCACGGATCCGAAGAGCTGACGGTCCTTCACGTGTACGGCGAGGATCCGGCCGGGCATGAGCGCGCGGTACAGCGACGGCGTGAGGTAGTCCATCTGCCACCAGAAGTGCGCGTTGTCGTCCGTGTGGCCGAAGTCGGCGTAGTTCGGGGAGTACTCGTAGTGGTTGCCGAACGGGATGCTCGTCACCATCAGGCCGACGGAGTCCGGCTCGAGGTGGTCGCGCGCCTCGACGACCGAGTCGTTCAGCGCGATCATCCACGCCTCGCCGGTGTGCACCTCGCGCTCGACGCCCATGGCACGGGTGAGCTCGGCGGAGATCGCGGATGCCGACAGCCCGAACTCGCGGAGGACGTCGGACATCGTGTCGGTGAGGCGATCGTCCTCCGCCCACTTCGTCTGCAGCGTCGCACGGACCTCGGACTCGGTCTCGGCGTAGATCAGGTGAACGTCGCACTCCTGCACCTGGCCGAAACGGTGGATGCGGTGCACGGCCTGCACGACCTGCTCGTACTTGTGCGTGATGCCGACGAACACGGCCGTGCTGCACTGCTGCAGGTTGAGCCCGCGTCCGAGCTGCACCGGCTTGCCGATGAGTGCGTACGTCTCCCCCGCGAGCCAAGCACCGAGTTGCTGCTCGATCTGGTCGTCAGTGAGGCCGCCGTGCACGGACGAGAACGCCAGCCCCTCGTCGACGAGCGCTCTCTCGAGCGCAGCCTGCTCGTCGTTCAGGTCGCACCACAGCAGGATCTGCCCGGGCACGGGGCGACCGAAGTGCTCGCGCACGATCGACATCGCGCGAGCGACACGGGCGTCGAGGGTGCGACGCTTCTCGCGCGCGGCATCGACGAGCGACATGGCACCGCCGCGGACGAGCACACCCTGCCCGTCACGCTCGACCTGGTCGGAGAGGATCCCGACCTCCACCTCGTCCCAGTGCACGCGCAGCTCGGGCAGCACGTAGCCCGCGTCGGAGTAGCCGAGGTCGGACGGGCGCTGGATGAAGCACGCCCACGTGTTGAGCCACAGCCAGAACTCGCGGCGCTTGTGGGGGTGCAGGCGCAGGTTGTTCGCGTCGGAGGAGTCGCGCTTGAAGAACCGGGTGAGGGCCTGGCCGGTGTCCATGATGCCGAGGAAGTCGGCGTAGTGGATGAGCTCCTTGTGACGGTTCGGCGAGGGGGTGGCGGTGGCGACGAAGCGGAACGGGACGACAGCGAACGCGGGCCCGAGCTTCTGGTACGTCTCGGAGTCGAACGAGCGGAGGACCGCGGCTTCGTCGAGCGACACGGCGACGAACAGGCTGACATCGAGCTTGGCGTCGCGCACGGACTCGTAGTTCGTGACGTACAGGCCGGACCAGGCGAGGTCGATCTCGGCGGTGGTGCGGACGAACCGGACCTCGGTGTCGAGCAGGCGGCGGCCGTCGTTGATGATGTCGAAGCGGACGCCGAGCGGTGCGACGATCAGCCCGCGGCGGACGAGCCGACCGAACGCATCCGGGGTGCCGTGGTCGGTGGCGCGCTCCACGATGAGGCGGAGTACTTCGAGCTGCATGACCGACTTGCCGAGCCCGTACCGGGCGAAGATCGCGCGGCGGCCGCCCTCGACCGCCCAGTGCACGATGGCGGCCTGGTGCGGCTGGTACAGCGGGTGGTCGGGCTGGAAGATCGGCGACAGGGCGTCGTCGGGGACGGTGAAGCCGTAGGACCGGTCGAAGCGCACCTTCTCGCGCAGGAACGAGTCGTAGTCGCGGCCGTCGTTGCCCGTGTTCAAGGTGAGGAGGGCGTTCATGTCTGCTCCACGTGGTGGTCGGATCGCCAGAGGTCGATGACCTCGCCGATCTCAGAAGGAAGTAGCCCGGGCACGGCCTTGACGCTGTACTCGGTGATGGGGGTGGATGCCAGGCCGCGCCGTTGGAAGCGCTTCAGGTCTTCGGCGGCATCCGGCGCGGAGAGGTCGCGCTCGACGAAAGGGACCTTCGCCGCGGTGAGCGCGGTCTTCACGGCCGCGCACGGGCCGCACCCGGGCTTCGTCCAGACGGTGACGACGCTCATGATCCGATCGCCTTCTGCTGCTCGACGAAGAGCGCGTGCATGGTGCCTCCCGACGGAGCGACCATCCAGGGGAAGAAGATCTCGTCGAGAGATACCGAGCCCGCGTCAATGAGCGCGAGCTGCGCGCGGAGCCAATCCCGCACGAGACGCCACGCGACGCGCTCCGCCTGATGCAGAGTCAGGTAGCGCTTCTCGGCCCGATCGCGCTTCAGCGTGGCGAGCACGCCCTCCGCGCGAATGGGCAGAGCGAACGCCCGAACGCCGACCTCCGTCCGCAGCTCGAACGAGAGGCCAGTCGCGTTGCCCTGCTGGTCGTAGTCCGTCGTGACCCGGGCGGCGCCGCGCTTCGCGAGCATGCCCGTGATCTCGTTCGCAGTCTTCGACGCATCGACCGTCGTCGTGTATCCGGCGATGGGCATCACGACACCCCTGGCCAGTCGATGTCGAAGCCGTGGCTGACCTTGGCATCCGCGCGCGCGACGTCGTCCTCCGCGCGGGCCTCACGCGCGGCCGCCGCCGTCGTGCGCAGCTCATCGATCAGCTCTGCCACCTGGTCAGGCGTGAGCGAGGTGGTGGTGGCGTCCTGGTCGGGGTGGAGCGGGTCGCGCACCGTGAGCAGCACGTCGTACTCGTCGCCCACCTCGACCTCGACGAGCGTCACGGTGATGTCCGTCTGGATGCTCACAGTCCGAGCCCCTCTCGAATGTCGGGGCGGATCTCAGGCACGTCATCGGGGCCGCTGAAAGGTGTGGCCGGCGTGCGCACGTACTCGATCAGCGCGTGCATTCCGGCGGACGCCAGCGTCGAACCTTCATCGAAGCTCGACTCCTGCACGCTCTCGTTCCCGCTCAGGGCGACGAGAGCGATGAGGTTGGCGATGCGCTGCTGCTCAACGAGCGCGAGCGTCGCGTGCACGAGAGCGGCGGTTGCGGTTACCGCCGCCACCTCTGGCAGCATGGGTCTGCTGCCGACGACGTCGAGGTTCTCTTGCGCAACTCGCGCGTGGTCGATTCGCTTGGTCATGACTGCTCCCATCCGAGGGCGGCGCGCACAGCCGCGCGGCGCCGGTTCTTCTCCTCGACCTCGGCCTTGGTGACCGGGTTCGTGTAGTTCTTGTCGTCGTGCCTCAGCACCGCCACCGGCAGCGAGAGGGCGACGACTTCCGTGTGCAGGCGTATCTCGGCGGCGAGGTTGTCGATCGCCTCTACCTGCGTGCGGCGCGGCTTCGCGGTCGCCATCAAAACGGCTCCCCCGAGTTGGCCGGCGTCGTCCAGTCGCCACCGCCCGACTGCTGAGGCTTCGCCTCACGCACCACCTGGCCGACCGCGCTCGCGCGCACCACGACCTTCCGGACCTGCTTGCCGGTCTCGCGGCTCTGGTACGACGCGTCGCGCTCCTCACCGACGACGATCACGAGCGTTCCGCGCGTGAGCTGCGCGATCGCGTTCGGCGCATCCCACGACTCGACGTCGTGCCAGATCGTGAAGTCGTCCTCCCACTGGTTCGTCTCGCGGTTGTAGCGGCGCTTCGTCTCGGCGACGCTGAACGCGGCGACGTGCTTGCTGCCGGCGGCGCGGACCTCGGGCACTCCCCCGAGTCGGCCGACGATCGTCTTCACTGCCATGTGCTGTTCCCTCCGTTGTCGTCGACGAGCGTCGACGGTGACCATTGGCGCGACACGACGCGAGAGAAGGTGCCCTCCCACGTCAGCGACACGCGCCCGTTCTGCCCCTGCCTGTTCTTTGCGATGTCGACGTCGAGCCGACTCGGGGCGTTCTCCTCGTCGCGGTGCAGCAGGATCACCGCATCCGCGTCCTGCTCGATCGCGCCGGACTCACGCAGGTCCGCGAGCGTCGGCCGGTTCGACTTCCGCGTCGTCGACCCGCGGTTGAGCTGTGACAGCGCGATCACCGGCACACCGAGCAGCTGCGCGAGGAGCTTCAGCGACCGGGAGAACCCGGCGACCTCGATCTGTCGGGACTCGACGCGCTCCCCCGACGTCAGGAGCTGCAGGTAGTCGACGACGACACCCGCGAGGCGCTGCCCCTTCGGCGCACGGCGCGCGACCGACCGGGCGAACGCGCGGACCTGGGTGATGGTCGCGACCTCGTCCGACGTCGACACGAACAGCGGCGTCTCCGCGATCTGCGAGCGCACCATCGCGAGGTTCTGCCACGACGCCTTCGACACCTCGTGGTTCACGAGCGAGTGCAGCGACACCTGCGCGAGCTGCGACACCCAGCGCGACATGATGTCGTCCCTTGACATCTCCAGTGAGCAGAACGCGACGGGCCCTTCCTTCGCCAGGCGCAGCGCCATCTGAAGCCCGAGGATCGACTTGCCCTGACCGGGGCGCGCGCCGACGACGTACAGGCCGCCCGCGCGGAGCCCGCCGAGGTGGTTGTTGATCTCCCACCACGGGGTGGGCACGTACTTCGGCTTCTCCTCCAGCCCGTCCACGTAGGACGAGAGGTACTCGCCGAACTGGCGGACATCGACCGACGCGTTCGCTCCGATCCCGTCGACCTTCTCGCGCGACATCTCGACGGCCTCGAGGGCGCTGATGCCCGTGTTCGACGCGAGCTGTGCGATGTTCATGCCGACCTCGAGCAGACGCCGACGGATCGCGTGCTGGTGGACGATGTCGCCGTAGTAGGCACCGCTCGCCGGCGTCGCGACCGCGGAGGTCAGCTCGTGCACGTACCCGACGTCGAGGGTGCCGCGCACCTCCTCCGAGCGCAGCAGGTCATCCACCACGGCGACGACATCCGTCGGCGCGCCGACCTCGTGCAGGCGTCGGATCGACGCGAACACCGTCTCGTGCTTCGGGTCATACATGTCGCCCGGCTCGACCACCGACAGCACATCGTCGAGGACGGCCGTGGACAGCATCGCCGAGCCGAGGACCGCGCGCTCCGCCGCGACGTCGTACGGCACCATGACGTCACTCACCGGGCACCTCCACACCCAGCTCGCGCAGAACACGCGCCGGACGCTCACCCGCCTCAACGCGGGCCTGAAACTGTTCGGCGTTCACACCGTGCGCGCGGAGCCATGCCGGGCCGTCAGCGAGGCGCACACCGTCAGCCGGGGCCATGTCCTCCGTGATGACCAGCACGTCGGCGGGCATCAGCATCTGCACGTTGCCGCGGTAGTGGATCCGCACCGCGTCGATCGCGGCATCCAGGGTCACGTCAGAGAGGACGACCGACCACTCGATCGCCATCTGCGCGAGATCCTCGGGCGCGCGACGGAACCGCCCATCGAGGAGCGCAGCCTTCGTGAGCAGCACGTTTGCTTCTTGCGCGTTCACGCCCCGACCGCCAGACGGTCGTGCTCGGCCAGGATCTCGGCGGCGCGACGGCCAGCGTCGACAGCGCCCATCCGCTGCTCACGGGGCTCGGGCAGCTCGTCATCCCAGCCCGCGCGGTTCAGCCACGTCGCCGGGTAGGGGATGAACTGCCGATCCGGGATGCCGGGGTTGTCTCGGTACGCGATCGCCGCGGCGATGATCTGCTCGCCCTCGACGACCACCGTGACCTTGTCCCACGCGCGCTTCGCATCCGGCTTCGCGACCTTCTTCGGCCACACCGCCCAGAAGTCTTCGAACGACGCCATCGCGCGAAGCTCAATCGCTGCTTCTTCTGGATGGTCTTCTTCCAGATGGTCTTCTATAGGACTGGTGTTCTTATAGGGTGCGGATTTTCCGCTAGCGGTTGATCCGCCCGCGGTTGACCCGTTAGCGGCAAATCCGTCAGCGGTGGCACCGTGAGCGGATAATCCGTCACCGGTCGCCGGGTCATGCAGCTCGTACTCCACCTCGCCGAACCGGCCACGCTCACCGCGGCCCTGCGACACCACGAGGTAGCCGTTCTCCTTCAGCTCCACGAGCGCCGACTTGATCGCGTCCCGGCCCTCGGTGCCGGCATCTTGAAGCCCCGACACCGACACGTGCCACCCGACCCGGTGCGACATGATCTCGACCAGCAGCCCGCGCGCCTTCCGCGACAGCCTCTCGTCGCGCGCCCAGGCATTCGGGACCTGCGTGAACTGCCCCTCGAACTCGAGGTGCGTGCGCCTCACGCCCATGACTTGCTCTCCACTTCGATTGCTCGGCCGCTCTCCGTGAGCAGCCACCACGTCTTGTCATTCCTCTGCACCCGCACCTGCGGCGGGTCGAACGCCGGGCCCCTGCCGAGGCGCGAGATCAGCACGCCCCGATCGAGCGCGACGTCCCGGTTCTTCTCGGCCTCGCCGTGGCATCCGGTCGTCCCGGATCCGCAGAGCGTCAGCGCGTTCGCGGCGGAAGAGAACACCTCCGCCCCGCGGCCCTTCACGCCGCCGGCACCGCGCGGCTTCCGGTGATGCATCGACCAGCCGATGCCGCGGTCCTCGAAGCGGAGCGGCGCGCGACAGAGGAAGCACGCCGCCCCGTCCCGCTCGAAGAACACGCGCCGCACCGTCGCCGCGGTGAACTCCCCCGCGGCCATCAGGCACCCCCGCCGTAGCCCTGCGCCGACGCCCGGTCGACGGCACGCGAGTCGGCACGGTCGGTGCGGTGGTTGTCGAGCGCCGCGTCGAGCGCTTCGAGGAACTTCCGCATCGCGCGCTCGCGCTGCTCGGCCACGAGGTACGTCAGCTTGAGCTCGTACAGCTCCGCCTCGGCCATGTGCTCGGCGAGCCCGAGCGTGATCTTCCGCTCTTCGAGCGCAGCCTTCTCGGTGATCTCGACGACCCGCTTCGACTTCGTGACCTCGTACTCGCCCTTCGCGTCGCCGAACACCTTCCCCGCCGTGCGCAGCTCCCACGCGAAGTCGAACCGCAGCGCCACGATCCGCTGCCCGTAGGTAGCGCCCGGACCCAGGTCGGTGATCGTCTTCGCGAGCTTCCGGTGCAGCGGATCCGCGTCATCGACCTCAAGGCCGATGATGCTGCGCAACGTCGCCGCGACGGCGGGGTGGATGGTGTTCACGCGGCCGTCGCCCCCGAGATCACGTGCACGCGCTCGGTCGTCCGGAACTCGTGCACGACCTCAGCGCCACCGTCCGTGCGCGTGCCGATGTACACCGACCCGGGTCGACCGTGCTCGCGCTTCGAGATCACGGTGGCCTCACCGTGCACGACGCGAACGCGGTCGCCGATCCGCAGCAGACGAGCCTCGATCGGACCTGGGATGAGCCCGGCCAGCACTCGACCGTCGGTGTGGGCCTGCGCCCACTCGACGCCCGCGCGGAACGCATCGGCCTCCGCGACACGCTGCCGCTCGGTGTCCTCACCGAAGTTGACCGGGGTCCATAGGTAGTCGCGCACCCCGTCCTCGACGGGAGCGGTCAGTGCGCTCACGCGGGCACCTCGGCGGTGGGCCAGTCGTGCACCGGCTCGGCCGCGGGTTCGTCGGGCACGACCTCGGCGTCCACGACGTCCTCAGCCTTCTCGGGCAGCCGCTCGCGCAACTCCCACAGATACGCGCGGAGCGCGCGGCCATCGCCGATCATCACGTCGAGATCGCCCGCATCCTGCGCCGCAGCGAAGACCGGGCGCAGCTCCTCGCGCGAGCGCGCGGCGTTCGCCTGCGCGAGCCAGTCCTGAGACGGCATCCGCGCCTCAGCCGGGGCAGCCTGCTGTTCCACGGGAGGCGTGGGCGCGACCTGGCTCTGCTGCTCGGCCGGCGCGGGCCGGTCAGCCTGAGCCATCTCCTCCGACGAGTACAGCCCCGACAGATCCTGCGGGAACGCCTTGCGCAGTGCGAGCATCTCGGCGCACTTCGCCAGCATCAGCGGGCCCATCTTCCGCCACATCTCGGTGACGTCGCCGTTGTACGTCTTCTGCACGTAGGCGTCCCAGAGCGCGATCGCGTAGAGCGCGTCCCGGAACCCGCGGCGGTACACGCCGACGCGGGCAGCCTTCGGAGGCTCGGCGGCCAGCCAGACCTGCGTCCAGGTGATGCCGTCGGCGGTGAACTCGGGCGTCGTCTGTCCCTCGTACTGACCGGAGCGCTCGGCGACGAGGCGGGCGCCGTCGATGCTGATCTGGATCTGCCACTTGAGCTGACCCTTGGACTTCCGCGCGATCGAGTAGATCTGCCGCGCGATCGGGTCCAGGCCCGTCCGGGCGCAGTGCTGAAGGAACGCCGCGACGACGGGGCGCTCGGCGAGCGTCTTGGTCCCCGACTGCGCGTCCGTGTGCACCAGCCCGGCGGCCTCGACGAGCGCGCGCTCCTCCGGGCTCCAGGTGCTGTTGTCGCTGCTGGTCGGCAGCGTCGCGAGAGCGGTCATGCCGCGTCCCCCTTCGTCTTCACTTCGGTGACCGTCAAGCTCGGCTTCGACGTCACCGGCTGATCGGTGGTGGTGGTGAAATCCGCCAGGCACTCGGCCCAGTAGCTCTCGACCTCGGCGAGCTGCGCGCGAGCCGCCTCGACCGCGGCCCACGCGACCGGGTGCGCCTTCTGCGCGCCCACGCTGTCGACGAAGCGCGTCGGCACGGTCGACTCGACCCCGGGCACCCAGGTGACCTGCGCTGCGGACGACCGCTGCGACAGCTCGTCACGGTCGGCGAGCTCGGCCTGGAGCTGCTTCCAGGCCGTCTCCTTCTTCCGCTTCCCCGCGGCCTCCTCACGACGCCCCGCCAAGACGTCGATCGCGAGGACGTCGAGCACCGGATCGACGACGGGCGCCGTGACGTTCCCTGCCTCGACCTCGGCCCGCTTCTTGTCGAGCGCGGTGAAGAACCGCTTCGCGATCGTCACCAACCGCTTCGCCAGCGCCTCGTCGAACTCGATCCAGTACTCGTACTGGCGGCCCGCCTCGAAGCCCGTCTCCGGCGTACCGAGGCGCTCCTCCCAGATGAACAGGCAGCGGCGCGCGCCGGCGACGAGCATCGCCCACGTCATCTGCTCGAGGTAGCCCGTGCGGTCGAACGTCGGCGTGCCCGGCGTCAGGTCGTGACCTGACGTCTTGTACTCGCCGAGCTGCAGCTCACCGTCGAAGTTCGTGCCGACACCATCGGGGGATGCCAGCCACCGACGGTTCTCGGCGTGGTGGAAGACGCGCGACTCGGGCAGGATCCCGCGGCGCTCGGCGGCGGACGCGAGGAACGGTTCGCGCAGCTTGCCCCACTCGGTGTACGCGTTGCCGTTGAACGTGTCCTCCTTGAGCCCGAGCTTCAGGTCGACGAGCTCGCCCTGGCGCTTCTTCCCGACGGCGAGCCCGGCCACCTCGGTGGCGGTCAGCCCGGCGAGGCGCTCGGCGAGCCACGCCGCGCGGTCCTGGTCGGAGGCACCGGCGCGCGCCATGAGGGCGGCGACGGCGGGCGGAGTGAAGACGGATGCCGTGGTCATGAGGCCTCCCGAGTCCAGAAGTCGGGATCGTTGTCGGGGCTCAAGCCCTCACCGCCGTCGTCGGGCGGGAACTCGGCGACCATCGCGGAGAACGAGTCGAACAGCGGCACGTCCGGGTAGTTCCGCGTCACGAGGCGTCGGGTACCCACGCTGATGTCCGAGGGGATGTGCATCGCCACGATCCGCGCCTTCGACGCACGGAACCCGCGGGTGCCGATGACCGTCTCGCCGTACGCCTCGACGACAGCCATGACGCGACCCGGCTCGTAGTAATCGTTCGAACCCTCGTAGTAGCCGTAAAAGCCATGCGGGCAATCAGCGAGCGAGTGGGGCGCACGGGACGCCTCGCGCAACTTCCCGGGCTCCCGACCGGTCAGGTAGGCCATGGGGTCAGGACGCTGCATGCAGCGCGCGATGTTCTCTCCTGGCCGCCACACTGTCGCGAAGGCGACACCGATGAGGCGACCCAGCTTGTCGACGTCGAATGAGCGAGTGCCCGTTACGACGCCCGCAGCGAACTCTCGCTCGTGCCCGTCGAACTCACCCGCGGGGCGCTTGGTCGGCGCCGGCGCCGCGGAAGCCTTGGAAGCGACCTGCGGGGGGTGACCCATCAAGGCGCGGATCGTGGCCTCATCGAGCGCTCGCGTGAAGAAGTTCGGGTTCACGCCCCTCGGGCCGCCCGGGATGCTCCGGCCGCTCACGCTGGCACCGGCTCTTCCACGGGCGCCTCGACCGGCGCGGGTGCTGTCGCCGGTGCCTCGACCGGCTCCAGCTCGATGTGCTTCAGGGGCTTTCCGATATCGCCCATTGGTGTTTCCTCTTTCGGTAGATGACGTGCAGTGCAATCGATGTGATGAGGGCGAGAGCCGCGATGATCGCGAAGCCAGCGCCCGCGTGGGTGTTGCTGGGAGAGCCGATGAGATAAGCGACGACCGCCAGCAGCGCCTCGCCTGCCGCGACGTAGCCGAGGTAGCTCGCCTACCAGCGGAGGTGGCTCATCAGTCGTCGGCGTCCGGGATGTCGAGCGCGTCCTGACCGGTGCGCTTCTTGTACGCCGCGTCGCGGAGCTTCAGCGCCGCCGTCGACGCCTTCTCGTCCCACAACGGCTCGAGGTGCTTCATCGCCACGACGGGCCACTCCTCCCCCGCGCGACGCTTTTCCATGACTTCGTCGACGGAGAACGTGACGACGGCGACGATCTGGTCACCGGGCGCCATCTCGATGAGCTGGTCCTCGACGCCGTACAGGCCGTTCGCCTGCTCCGCCGGGACGCCGCGCTTGAACGCGGTCGGTTTGATCTCGGTCATGCTGCTGTTCCTTCCTCGACGGCCGCAGCCGCCTGTTCGACCGGCGGCACGAGGTCCGCGACGTCGGAGATGGGGGTGATGGTCACGTGCACGCCCGGCGTCGGCCCGAAGACCTTCGACGCGTGCAGCTCCGCGACCCGGGAGTCGTCCGCCCACACGTTCCCGGCCTGCGTGATGCCGTCGAGCAGAGCGCGCACGAGCTTGTCGACGTCGCCGTCACGAGCGCCGATCGGGAGCGGCCTCGTCACCGACGGCTTCCGCGGGAGAACGAACGCCGCGTCGACCCGCACCGCGCCGTCTATCGGAGGGCCGAAGGCGAACGCGCTGAACGCACGCCGCGCGATCTCGCCCCGCCAGGCGCCCAGCAGCTCCGGCTTCACGTCGACGATCACGGCCCGCTTGCCGACGACGAACGCCTTCTTGGACCCCTGCGGGACCGGGATGCCGGGGACGAAGAACGTGACGGCGGTCACGAGCGGGCCTCCCAGGTCGTGTTCAGGCGGTTGAACTCGCGGTCCCACGCCTTCGCCGGGTCGGTCAGGTCAGTGACGGTTTCCCCGGAGGAGACGTCGATCGTGATGCCTCGGCGCCGGAGTGCACGGTCGTAGCGGCGAACAGCGCGGCGCGCGTGAGTGGCGAGCGTCGGGTAATCCCCAGCGCATTCCCGCGCGCGCTCGATCAGCGCGAGTACCACATCGGGCGAAGCTGCCGCGATGTACTCCGCGTTCGGGCCGTGCCCGTCCTCCGAAGTCGCGATGATGTCGGGACCATCGACTGCTCCGATGAAACGGTGCGCCCAGTAGTTCACCTCGGGCTCGTCCTCGCCCATGCCGTCGAGCACCCACGGGCCGGGCGTCGCCGCGCGCGCCTTCGCTTCGAGCGCACTCAGGTCGTCCAGCGCTTCGCGTACGTCGTCGGCGGGCGAGGAGGACAGGTGCGCGTCAATCGCCGCACGCAGCCGCACCAACTCACCGCGGGTGACCGTCATCGATGTGCTGCAAGAACCGTTCACGACGGTGATGTCGACTCGACCAGATCCGCGACCACCTTCGGTGACAAGAACCTCGTCAGCCTCACGAGCGGTCATGCGATCACCGCCAGCCCGACGATCAGCTCGACGACGACGAGCACCGCGAGAGCGGATGCAAGCACGAGCAGCCACCGAGGGGCGGTGCGCTCGGCCGAGTACTCGAGCGGGGCGTGCGCGATGACAGCGCGGCTGGCACGGTACGGGCGGCGCCGAAGCGACTTCGGGGCGCGCAGAAGAGGACGGTTCACGGGTGCTCCTGAGAGAGGTGAGGGGTGTTCGGTGAGAGGGGCCGCCGGGGATGCGTTCGGCGACCGTCGCCGGCATCAGTGGTGGGGGCAGCACCCCCGGCGGAAGATCAGGGGTAGGTGCGGTCGAGCGCGTCGAGCTCCGCGTCGATGCGGGCGCACTCGGCGTCCTGCTCGGGGGAGCCGAACCAGACGTCGCGGGTGAAGGCACCGCAGGTCCAGAAGAGGACGAGGGCCAGGAGGGCGGCGGAGGCGAGCAGCTCCCACGAGCGGTAGCCCTGGAAGAACACGCCCATGATGAGGATGAAGAGGAAGAGGGAGAGCCAGCGGAGAGTGATCACGGCTGCTCCGTCGTGGACTTACGCGAGCGCTCGACCCACGCGATGACATCGGACTGCTTGTAGACGGTGACCTTGCCGCTGTCGCCCGTCGGCTTGCAGAACGCGGGGCCCTTGCCGCTCGCGCGGAGATCCTTGAGGTTCGCGACGGTCATTCCCGGCACGAGGTCGCAGACCTGCGACGGCGAGAGATACACCTCCGAGGTCGCGACGCCGGGACGGATCGGCGTGACCTTGGCCGTGGCGGTCACGACGCCACCGGCTGCGCCACGGCGGGCTCGTCCTCAACGACGACCACGACCTCACCCATCGCGAGGCCGAAGGCGTGAGCGATCCCGAGCACCGTACGGAGGCTCGGCTCCCCGCCCTTCTTCGCGTTGTCGAGGGTGGCGCGGCTGATGCCGATGGCCCGAGCGAAGGCGTCGTCGCTGCGGATGCCAGAGGTTTCCTTGAGTCGGTCGAGCAGGCCCGGCCGCACCTTGATGGTGGGGGGCTGACTCGCCGACTGCTCATCTGTCCGATTCATGCGTCAACTGTGCGATGAGTTGGACGAAGTGTCAAGCAGGCTAAACAAATGTCTTGCTAGCGAGGCATCTGTGTCTCATGATTGAGTCATGAACCCGAGCATGAAGTGGATCGACGACGTCCGTGGAACGGACTCCATCCGCGAAGTCGCCCGTCGCGTGGGCATGAACCAGGGCACCCTGAACCGGCAGGTGAACCTCGACCAGCTCACCTTCGAAGTGGTCCGCGACATCTCGCGCGCTTACGGGCGACCCGTCCTCGCCGACCTCGTCAACCTCGGTCACCTCTCCCACGACGACCTCGGTATCGACGACGTCGCGAGCTTCCTCCGATCAGTCACCGAAGAGCAGCTCGTCTACGAACTCGGCTGCCGACTCGGCGTGTCGGGTTCGATCCTGTTCGACGCCCCCATCTCGGTCGCGGTATCGACGGCCTCGAACGTCGTGCACGGCCGCTTCCCCGCCGCCGATGTCGGACCCTCCGAGGATGATCAGGAGGCAGTTGCGCGACCGACAGACGCGGACAGGGGGGAAGACCATTGACCATCGATCGACACCTCGAGCTGATCGCAGCAGCGGCGGGCGTGCGCATCGAGTACGCGCTTCTACCGCCCGACCGTGACGGGGAATACCGGCACCGTCACAACGTCATCCGCCTTCGCCGCGGAATGTCGAGCCGACTACACCGATCGGTCCTCGCCCACGAGCTGGCACACGCCGTGTTCGGCCACGTGCCCAGCCGCTTCGGACCCGTAGCGGCTAAGCAGGAACGGGTCGCTGAGGAGTGGGCGGCACTGCGTCTCATCCGTCACGAGGACTACAGGCGAGCCGAGGAGCTGCACGAGGGGCACCCCGGCGCGATCGCACACGAACTCGGCGTCGTGCTGAGCATCGTCGAGGCATACCGCGCAGTACTCCTGCGCATCCAGGTCGAGGGCGAATCGCCCGACGTCGTCTACGTGCGACCTCGGCTCGGCGCAGGCGGGTGGACCGAGCGGCTCGAGGCACGAGAGAGCGCCTGATGGCCGGCACGATCACTCCATACGACACCGCGGCGGGGAAGCGATACAGGGTCCGCTACCGCAAGCCCGACAAGACTCAGACCGACAAGCGGGGCTTCCGCACCAAGCGCGACGCCGAACTGTTCCTGGCATCCGTCACCGTGTCGAAAGCGACCGGGCAATACGTCGACCCCACGGCCGGCCGCGTCACCGTAGCCCACCTCGGGCCTGCCTGGCTCGCGAAGAAGGAGGGGCTCAAGCCGTCGTCGTTCCGGCCACTCGATCTCGCCTGGCGCGTCTACGTCCTCCCGAAGTGGGGGCGCGTCCCCGTCGCCGACGTGAAGGCATCCGACGTCGAAGCCTGGATCACCCAGCTCGGCGCCGGGAAGGCCCCCGCAGAGCGACTTGGCGGGCGGAAGAACGGCAAGCCACTGTCCGCCTCGAGCGTGCTCCGCGCCGTCGGAATACTTGCCGGGATCCTCGACGACGCAAAGCGCGACGGCCGCATCCACAGCAACCCCGCGCGCGGCACCGAGAACCTCCCGAAGAAGACCGGGAAGGCGCACCGCCGCTACCTCACCGACGCCGAGGTGATGCGCCTCGCCGGCGCAATCGCTGACCCAACACGGTCCACCCTCGTCGTGCTGCTCGCGTACACCGGCCTCCGATGGAGTGAAGCGATCGGCCTCCGCGTCCGCGACCTCAACATGCTCCGCCGTCGACTTCACGTGCGCCGCCCCGTCGTCGAGATTGACGGACTCTTCCACGAGGGAGAGCCGAAGTCCTGGGAACGGCGCACCGTAGCGTTCCCCGCCTTCCTCGACCACGCCCTCGCCGCGCTCTGCATCGGCAAGGGCCCCGACGACACCGTGTTCACGGACGGGGCGAACTACCTCCGGCAGCCGCACACGTCCAAGTCATGGTTCCTCACCGGCCTGCGCGCCGCGGGCATCGAGCGCCTCACCCCCCACGATCTGCGTCACACCGCGGCATCCCTCGCCGTGTCGGCCGGCGCCAACGTGAAGGTGCTGCAGCGGATGCTCGGGCACAAGTCGGCGGCGATGACGCTCGACACCTACGCGGATCTCTTCGACGACGACCTCGACAATGTCGCCGCGCTGCTCGACGCCCGCGCGACCTCCGCAGCGGATGTGGGCAAAGTGTGGGCAGACCTCGGATTCCGAGCGTCCTGAGGCAACAAAAAAAGCCCCCCGATCAGGCATTGCCTGTCGGAGGGCTTGAGTAGGGCGGGTGGGACTTGAACCCACGATCGTCGGGTTATGAGCCCGCTGCCTTGACCAGCTTGGCCACCGCCCCTCGCGACGACGAGCCTACCGGCATCCGCGTGCGTGGACCGAAAGCGGCGCAGGGCTGCGCCGACGCCGAGACCGCACGGCGTTCACCGAGACCGCATGGTGTCGCCCTCCGGCGTGCGCGGTTTCGGCGAACGCGTGCGGTCTCGCGAACCCGCGTCAGTGGACGCGCGGTTGCTTCGGTTTGCCGTCGGCGGTGACCTGGGGGTGGTGCCTGGTCAGCTGGATCACGCCCCACGTGGCGATGGCACCCGCGATGACGAAGCCGATCAGTGCCCACGCGGGAGCCGTCGAGGCCTCACCCAGCACGAGCAGGCCGATGAGCACCGCGACGATCGGGTCGATCACGGTGAGGCCGGCGATCACGAGGTCGGGCGGGCCGACCGAGTACGCCGTCTGCACGAAGTACGCACCCACGGCCACGGCGGCGAGCAGCGCGACGAGGCACAGCAGGGTCAGCCACTCGAAGTTGCCGGCCTGCGCGCGGCTGATGACGACCTTGGCGAGGGTGGCGACGAAACCGTAGATGACGCCCGCGGCCATGATGTAGAACAGCGCCTGCGCCTTGCGACGCACGAGGACCCAGAAGACGCCAAAGACGATCACGACGACGGCCAGGATGCCGAGAATGATGAGCAGTTCGCGCTCGGTGACGACGTGCTCGGTGGCGAAGAAGGCGGCGATCGTGACGAAGATGAAGATGCCGCCGACGCACGCGGCGATCGCGATGAGCGATTGGCGGGTCGGCTTGTGGCGGGTGACCCGGGCGTTCAGCACCGTGGTGAGGACGAGGGCGATCGCCCCCAGCGGCTGCACGAGGATCAGAGGGGCGACGGAGAGAGCCGCCAGCTGACACACGATCGCCAGGCCCAGCATGAGGGTGCCCGCGACCCACGACGGACGCGTCAGCAGCGAGGTGAGCTGCCGGCGTGACAGTCCCCCGGTGGTCTTGCCCGAGAGACGTTCGACCTTCTGGACCCCGCGGTGCTGGTACTGCGCCCCGAACGACATGAACACCGCGCCGAGAAGGGCCAGCGGGATGCCGAGCAGGATCCGGGGGTCGCGGAAGACACCGACGAGTTGGTCGATTCCGTCGCTGAGGGAGACATCGAGCGGGATCACCCTCCGACGATAGCCGCCCGCTCGCTGGATAGGCTGGTGACGTGGCCGTTCTCCCGATTCGCATCATGGGTGATCCCGTGCTGCACGCCCCCGCCGCCCGCGTCGACGAGATCACCGAGGAGGTGCGCACCCTCGTCGCCGACATGTTCGAGACGATGGACGCCGCACCGGGTGTGGGCCTCGCGGCACCCCAGGTCGGCGTGGGGCTGCGCATCTTCACCTACACGTACGAAGACGACGAGGGCCTCCCATGGCGCGGCGTCGTCATCAACCCCGAGTTGTGGATCCGTCCTCTCGAGCCCGGCTACCCCGACCCCGACGACGAGTCCGAGGGCTGCCTGTCCTTCCCCGGTGAGCGCTTCCCGCTGCGGCGTTCAGATGCTGCGCTGCTCACCGGCGTCGATCTCGACGGGCAACCCGTTCGCATCGAGGTGACGGGCTGGCGGGCGCGCATCCTCCAGCACGAGTTCGACCATCTCGACGGCATCCTGTACGTCGATCGGCTCGACGAGGAAGACAGCCGCGTCGTCGCGAAGATCGCGAAGAAGCGCAAGTGGGGCAAGCCGGGCGCCTCCTGGATGCCGGGGGTCGACGACATCGACGCGTGAGGCGTCACGTCCGGGCGAAAGCGGGGGCGAATTGCGCGCGCACACCTCGGCGGCGATGCGCGGGCGATCATCGCGTTGATCGGGTTTTTCTTGGCGCACCACCGAACCGATGTCATTTTTACATGCGCGCTTGGTGTTGTGTCGCATGAAAACTGAGCCTTCCGGATCGACCGTTTCGACCACACCGATGGGCTTGCGATGACTTCTCCTTCGACCCCAGGGACCGCCCCCGGTCCTCTTCTTCCTCGTCGCCGCACGGTGGTCGTCGCGGGTGCCTGGGCTGTTCCCATCCTCGCGGCGGCGACGGCGCTGCCCGCCCACGCGGCCTCCGACAGCGTCGTCGAGGCGACGACCGCTGATCGGTCCCTCCAGAGGAGCGGGACGACCGTGCTCGAGGTGAAGGTCACCGACGCCGACGGCACGCCCCGCTCGGGACGCGCCGTGTCGATCTCGTTCGATTCGCCGGGGCTCACGGCGTCGCCCGACACGGGCGCCACCGATGCGCAAGGCGTCTTCACGAGCACGCTGACGGTGGCCACCGATGCGAGCCCCGGACGACGAGTCGTCTCCGCGACCACGTCCGACGGGGTGGCCACCGCGGTCGTGAGTGTCGCCGGCTCGCTGATGCTCACGGTCTCTCCGTCCCGGGTGCTCGTCGGGGGTTCCGCGTCGGTGGTCGTGAGCACCGTCGACGACGAGGGCGGACCGGTTGCGGGCGTGGGCGTCTCCCTCGAATCCTCGGGGGCTGTCGACGTCGTCGATCATGACGTCACGACGGGCGCCGACGGGCGCGCGTCGACCACCATCGTCTGGGGTGACGACGCGCAACCGGGCATGACCACGCTGATCGCCTCGGTCGCCGACGGTTCGTGGGGCCAGTCGAGGACGGTACTCGAGGCTCTCGCGCCGCTCGAGGTCGTCCTCTCCCCGATGCTGCTGTCGCCGGGAGAGACCGGTCGGCTCTCGGTTCTCACGCGCGACGCGTCGACCGCACCGACCGGGGGCATTCCCGTGTCGCTCTCGGTCACCGGATCCGAGGTGACGCTGTCATCGTCGTCGGTGACGACGAACGGCCGCGGGACCGCCGTGGTCGACGTCGTCGTCGCTCCCGGTGCCGCCCGCGGAGCGCGGACCATCACGGCCGCGACCTCCGACACCACGGCGAGCACCGAGGTCCGCGTCACCGACCCGCCGTCATCGACCGAGCTGTCCGGCTTCCGTGCGCCCCGCGCGGTCGCCGCCGCCGGCGCCCGGGCCTTCGTGGTCGACGGGGACTCTCTCGCGAGCCTCGACTCCTCGGATGGGACGGTCACGGCCCGCATGGCTCTCGGCCAGGGGATCGAAGGCCGCGCGCTCACGCTCGACGGAACAACCGTGGCGTACGTCGGAGACGTCGCGGGGCGGGTCGTCGTCTGCGATCTCTCCCAGAACGCCGTGCGCGCGGTGGTATCCGATCCGGCCGTCTCCTCCCCGATCGCGCAGGTGTCGCTGCACTCGTCGGGACGACGCGTGTTCGCCGCCTCTCCCGAGGCGAATGCCGTGGTGATGATCGATCCTCGCACCGACACCCTGGTGCGCACCCTGTCGGCGACGCGCCCGGTCGGCGTGGCGTCGGGGGCCGGTTCGCTCTCGTTCTTCTTCTACGTCGTGGAAGCCGACGGAACCCTCCGGTACTTCGATGAGCGGGACGATCGCGCCTACTCGGTCGTCGACCTGGGCGTCGGAGCGGGTGGACCGATGGTCGTCTCGTCCGACGGCGAGACCGGGTGGATCGCGGCGACGAGCGGGTCGTCGAGTTGGCTCGTGACGGTCGCCCTCCGGCAGGCCACGGTGACGCAGGCGGTGCGCCTCGCCGCGTCGGCACGAGGGATCGCGCGCTCGGCGGACGACGCCTACGTGTACGTCGCGACGGCGGCGGCCTCGTCGTCGATCACCGCTTTCGCGACCGATGTCGCAAAGGTCGCCGGAACGTTCGACGCGGGTGCGGCGGCGCTGTCGGTCGCTGCGACGCCGGATGGGACGCGGTTGCTCGTCCCGACCGAGCAACCCGGGGTGACGCTCATCGAGACGGGGCTCGCGGCTTCATCGTCGTCAGGCGGGGAGTGACCCGCTCTCGGCGCCCACCTCCAGGGGCCGGCTCCGAGCCGACGGCGTCGGCCGCGACCGCTCAGCCCTCGATGATGTTCGGGGCGAATCGGCAGAAGTAGTCGGTGATCGGTCCGTCGGATTCGCGGATGCCGACGCCGTAGGCTTCGTCGTTCACCACCCACGAACCCAGCACCGGGTGGTTGCTGCCGTTCGACCCGGGGAAGTCGGGGAGCTCGTGGTACTGCTGCCACACCCGCTCGCGCCCGGTCCCTTCGCGGCGATACTCCTGCCCGTTCGTGGTCACGCTGCCGTCGGCGCGGTGGACCCGGATGCCGTCGCCCTCGCGACCGAAGACGGGTTTGACGACGTAGTCCGTCATGCCGTTCGGTCCGTCGGCGTACGCGGGCAGGAGATTGGGGTGATCCGGGAACAGTCGCCACAGGGCGACGAGCAGCAGCTTGTTCGACAGGAACATCTTCCATGCCGGCTCGTACCATCGCCCGAAGAGACCGCGCCCGGCGATGAGCAGGGCACCGAACTCCTGGTCACCGACGACGCGATCGTCGCCCGAGACGATGTCTTCCCACGGGTACAGCTTGAAGAGGTTGCGGATCACGGGGTACTGCGTCTCGGGGGCATCTCCCGGCAGCGCATTGACGCTGCGCGAGGATCCCCATGGCTCGGGGACGCCGACGAATTGGCGCGCGCCGTGGTGCCAGCCGATGTCCTTCATCTCGATGCCGGTGTGCTCCCAGCCCGCTTCGCCCGCGAGGTCGCGCATGTACGCGACGGTGTCCCAGTCCTCGCCGTAGACATCGGCATCCGAGTGGGCGACGAAGAGGCGTCCGCCCTCCCCCTCGCTCAAGGACCGGTGCAGAAGGACTCGCCAGCGCTCGACGAGGGCTTCGTGCAGGCCGTTCCACTGGTCGGTGTCGGCGGGGAAGACGCCGCTCTTGATGCGGTCCTGCAGCCAGAACCACTGAGTGAGCGAGGCCTCGATGAGCCCG
The DNA here is from genome assembly GCF_001476655.1 of Microbacterium testaceum. Classification (GTDB taxonomy): domain Bacteria; phylum Actinomycetota; class Actinomycetes; order Actinomycetales; family Microbacteriaceae; genus Microbacterium; species Microbacterium testaceum_C. The sequence goes on from NZ_LDRT01000033.1 coordinate 25,571, forward strand.
GTGGGGGTGTCGGCGTTGTATTCGAGCATCTTCGCCGGTGAGCCGTCGCCGGAGTAGGCGAGGTCGAAGCGTGCGTAGACGTCGGGCTCGTCCTGCTCGAGCGACCACTGCGCGAACTCGAAGGCCTGCGGGGTGAGACCGAGGTGACCGAGTTCTCCGGATGCCATGTAGGCCGCCGCCTCACGGCACATGCGGTGCAATTCCTCGGTCTGCTGCTCGAGAGCCTCGACCTCGGAGAGGGTGAAGACGTAGGCCGCGCCGTCGTTCCAATACTCGACGGCGGAGCCGTCGTCGCGGAGCGAGCGCGAGTAGATGAGCCCGGACTGCTTGATGGTGCGCTCCCAGTCGGGTCGGGGCACCAGTTCGATGCGGCGCATCAGCCGCCGTGGCTTCCGTCGGATCCCGATCCGCCGAAACCGCCGCGCGAGACGCTGGCACCGTCGCCGGAGATGCCTTTCGCCGCGGTCTTCCCCCCGGGCAGGGTGTCGACACCGCCGGAGGCGCGGTCGCCCACGGCCGGCACGTTCCGGCTGCTCGATCCGAGGGGGAGGTAGTACCAGTGGGCACTGCCGCCGTGGTTGTTGCAGTCGTCGTCGGGAAGGCGCTTCTCCGTCGCGTTGTCGCGGCAGATCTGCGCGTAGTCTTCCGAGACGTTCGTGCCCTGCCCGCATCCCGTGAGGGTGGCGGCGAGGGCGGCGACAACGCCGATCGTCACGGTGCGTGACGCGCGGCGACGAGGGGCAGCGGGCATCGACTCTCCTGGGAGGGGGTGAGGGGTCATGCAGATGCTCTCATACGCAGCCGGCCCGGGCGCGGTCTGCGGGCGGACAGCCCTCAGACGGCGAAGCTGTGGAGGCCGAGATCGTTGCTGAGAGCCTCGCTCGCGAGGCGTCCGCGCACACTCGTGCCCTGGTCGTCGAGCGGAGGGCTGACCACGCCCGCTCCCAGCCGACCCGCGGCCGACAGGACGAGAGCTCCCGACACACTCGACTTCGCCGGGATGCCGACGGCTCGCATCCAGCGGCCGGAGCCGTCATAGACCCCGCAGGTCGCCATGACCGACACGACATCTCGCGCGACGCGCTCGGGGAGGACGCGCGCCCCGGTACAGGGATTCACCCCGCCGAGCGCGAGCGTGGCCCCCATCACTGCCAGAGTTCTGGCATCCACGAGTGTCGCGCAGGCGCGGGCGTAGACCGCCACGGCATCGTCGGCGGAGACCGTCAGCGTGTCCTCGGCGCGCATGAGGTGCGCGAGGGCGTGATTGCGGTCGCCGAGCAGGTGTTCGTTGTGTGCGACATCCTCGTCGACATCGAGCTCGCGACCGGCGAACGCGGCGAGCCCCCGCGCGATGCGGGTGCTGCGCTCGTCCGGCCCGCCGCCGTCGACCAGGGACGCCGTGAGCAGCGCGCCCGCGTTGACCATCGGGTTCGGGGGTCGTCCGGTCCCGCTTTCGAGCGTGATCGCGTCGAACGACTCTCCCGTTGGTTCGATCCCGACCCGATCGAGCGCTTCGCCGCCGGTGTCGAGCAGCGCGAGCGCGAACAGGAACGGCTTGACCGCGGACTGGATGCTGAAGGCGACATCCGCCTCGGCGCTGTGGAGAACGCTCCCGTCGGGGAGCGCGAGGGCGATCGCGCAGAGGTCGGGGTCGGCCCGCGCGAGTTCGGGGATGCTGTCATCCACCTCTCCCCCGCGAGCGTCGCGCAGGCTTTCGCGCAAGGCGTCGAGGTCGTACCGGCGGGGGTCGGGTGCGGGGGTCACCCTCCCAGCCTCGCAGCCTTCGGAGCGGGGTGGGCCGTCAGATCAGGCCGCGGGCGACCAGCTCGGCGCGAAGAACCGGTGTCAGACGCTCCGCGTACGCGGGCGTGATGTGGATGTCGTCGTAACGGACCGGGGTGTTGCCGGCGAATGCGGGACAGACCCGGTCGACACAGGTGAACGGCAGGGCGCTGATCGCGGCGTCCCCGGTCGTCGCGGCGCGCGCCTCGGCCGCGCTCTGCATATCGGTCCAGATATCGTCGACCGCGGCGAGACACGCTCCCGGCCCCGTCACGCTTGAGACACAGCGCCCGAGATCAGCTCCGTGCGGCGGCGGAGACAGGTAGACCGTGCGTCCCGCCGGTGCCCAACCGGCGATCTCGGTGGAGACCGCGGATGCCAGTGCCTCGGCGTCGAGGTCGCGCCCGTCGATCGTGCGCGCGAGCGTGAAGGCGTTCGAGACGACGAGAAGGTCGGCCGGCGCGGACCGGATGATCGCGGCGACGTCGGCCTTTCGCTGGGCGCAGGTCGCGGTGACCGCGGGATCCCGGCTCTCGATGAGGACGTCGGTGAAGCGGCATCCGTACATCCCGACCGCGGTCACGCGCCACTGCCCTCCGCTGTCCTCGGCGAGTTTGGCGAACGCGGGGGCGTAGGCCATCGCACTCGAGTCTCCGACGAGGTAGAGGTGCCGCGGGGCGTCCGCGCTCCCCCAGGTGCAGCGTCCGATGTCGGGAAGAGGGGCGGGCGTGAAGCAGTCGTGTGCGCGATTCGCGGCGGAGGACTCGCGCATCGCGTCGTCCATCGACGGATGCAGCTCGGGCCAGGCCGATGCCGTGGTCGCGGCGGCGAGGTCGCCTTGCAGCGCGGCGAGCGGGTTCCCGTCGTCGTCGGGAGCGGCGGCTGCGACGGGTGCGGGCGCGCTCGGGAGCGAAGGCGCTCCGTAGGCGACGAAAACGGCGAGCACCGTCGCGCCCGCGCCGATGACGAGGCTCGCCGCGGCCATGCCCATGCGCGGCGCGAAGCGAGCGCGCCAGTCGGCCCAGGCCGGGCCGCGCGAGGAGGACGGAGCGGCCGGCTGTGCGGGAGGAGTGGGGACGGTCTCAGTGGCCGATGCCCGGAGTGCGGGAGACGGGGTTCCGGCCGGTGTGACGGGCGGAACGACGGGGTGAGCGGCTCTGGACACCGCGGGAGTCGAGCCGGGGTGGGGCGTGGCGGCGGGGCGCGAGCCCGGGTAGTACCGCTGTCCGGGCACCCACCCGGCGGGCCGCGAGGCCAGGGCGGAGGGACGGGGAAGCGGCGCGGACCCACGCTGAGGGGCGGTGGTTGACGACGTGGCCTGCATCGAGGGCGTGCGTGCGAGGGGCGCGGCGGAGGACGTCTCCGGCGCAGGTGCCGACGGCTCCGATGCGGGGAGGGCGCCGTCGTTTCGCGACAGCCACGGCGACCTGTGCAGCGGCTGCTCCACGCCGAGGTACGTCGTCACCGTCAGGACGACGAGGACCAACACGGTGATCGGCGTCGCGGCCGGGCCCGGCGGAAGGAGTGCGCCCGCGAAGACGATGACCGGCAGGTGCCAGAGGTAGAGGGAGTACGAGACGTCGCCGACGGCCACCGCGAGAGGGTTAGTCAGCAGGAAGAAGGACCGGTGCCGCGGGTCTCCCCCGATTCCCCCGGCGATCACGAGCGCGGCCCCGGCGACGGGGAGGACGGCCCACGGTGCGGGGAACGGCCCACCGGGGTCGACGACGACGAACGAGGCGGCCACGACCCCCAGACCGATCCACATAGACAGGATGCGGACCGCAGCGGGAAGCCGGCCCAGGATGGGCGCGAGGCAGGCCGGGACGGCGCCGACGCCGAGCTCCCCCGCCCGGGTGAGCGTCGAGAAGTACGCCACCGATGGGTCGCTCGGCGTCTGCACCCACGCGACGATCCCGGATGCCACGACCACGAGCAGCGCGACCGAACCCACCGCCGCGCGCCCCGCACGTCCGCGGCGCGCGAGGGCCGGGACGAGTGCGACCGAGAGCAGGACGATGAGCGGCCAGCCGAGAGAGAACTGCTCCTCCACCGACAGGGACCAGAAATGCTGTAGTGGGGACACATCGACGCTCGAGAAGTAGTCGCGGCCTTCGAGGGCGAACCGCCAGTTCGAGACGAGTCCCCCGGCAGCGAGAGCATCGCCGAGAAGGGACTCCGCCCGCACGCCGGGGAAGACGAGGAACCCCGCGCCGAGGACCACGGCGAGAACGAGCAGCGCCGCGGGGAGGAGGCGTCGGACGCGGCGCGCGAAGAATCGGCGGAGGTGCAGGGTGCCGGTGGACTCGAGATCGCGCAGCAGGATGCCGGTGACCAGGAAGCCCGAGAGGACGAAGAACACATCGACGCCGACGAACCCGCCCCGCGGCCAGCCCGTCAGATGGGTCGCCACCACCGCGAGGACGGCGATCGCGCGGAGTCCCTGGAGGTCGCGGCGCACGCGCGGTGTCGCAGCGTGCACGGGCGGCGTCCTCTCCGGCCGCGGGCGTCGGCCGGAGCGAGTCTAGTGGAACCGCTCCCATGGGCGGGGGCCGCGGTGAGTGAGCGGGTGAACCGTGGCCGCTCTCCGGGAAAAGGTAAGGCCCGGGGTGGAAGCCCGGGCCTAGGTTGAGAGCCACGCTAGATAGGCGTGGACTTCTCGCTCCCCGGCTTGGACTCGAACCAAGAACCTATCGGTTAACAGCCGATTGCTCTGCCAATTGAGCTACCGAGGATCATGCACACCTTGCGGCGGGCAACCACACGATACTAACAGCACCGCGGGGTAGTCGAAAAATCAGGGCGTCGAAACGCGTCGGTCGGGCGCGCCGCCCGGGGTCCACTGCAGGTCCTCTGCCCCGTGACCGAGCGCGACGGCGTGTCCCCCGTGCAGCACCAGCACATCGGCATCCAGATCCGTCGGCGCATCGGCGTCGTTCGTGACGACCAGCGTGGCCATTCCCCGCTCATCCCGCCGGCGCACGATCGACGCGCGGGCGGCGGCGCGCACCTCGACGTCGAGGTTCGCGTAGAGGTCGTCCGCGACGAACAACCGCGGTTCGAGCACGAACGCACGGGCGAGCGCGACCCGCTGTCGCATGCCGGCGCTGAGCTCGTAGGGATACTTCGGCGCCGTTCCGAGCGGCAGCTCCATCTCGTCGAGAAGGGTCGCGACCCGCACCGCGAGCGCGCGCGTGTTCACGCGGCGGTCACGACTCGTGATGGGCTCGGCGATCACGTCTTGCACGGTCAGACGCGAGGGCAGCGAGGCTCCGGCACCCTGCGGAAGATAGCCGGTGTGGAACGTCCACTCGCGATGCGCTCGACCCGGACGCCGCGCGGAGATCCCGTGGATGTACGCCTCTCCCCCGACCACGCTCAGCCCCTCATCGGGTCGACCCGCGAGCATCGATACGAGGGAGGTCTTCCCCGAGCCGGTCGCTCCTCTCACCACGAGCGTCTCGGCGAACGGCAGCGTCAGGGTGATGCCGTCGATCACGCGGACGCCGTTTCGGGCGAGCGAGAGATCGTCGGCGCGGATGGCGACGTCGGTGTCGATGGTCCGGGGCATTCCCTCATCCTCCCCGAAGAGCCGCGCGGACGCATCGGGCTTCCCTCCCGACACGCCGGTGGGGTAGCGCGCGGTCGCGAGCGCGTCTCTACGAGGCGATGAGACGCTGGCGATCCGCCTCGAGGTCGCGCAGGCGGAGCCCGAGCCGACGCCCCTCGTCGGTGTCGGCCGGGACGCGCTGCACCTCGCGCAGCAGCTCGGCTTTCTGCCGCTCGAGTTCGCGGACGAGCAGGCGCCGGGAGAGATCGTTCGCCGCGACGACCGCTCCTTCTTCGGTACGCGCGGGGAACTCGGCCGTGAGCAGCTCGGCTGCGAGGGAGCGGAACGGTTCGCGAACCGCCTCGACGGCCGTCACCGCCCACCCGGGCTGGGACAGATCCGTGGATGCCAGAGTGCTCCGCACCGCTTCGAGGGCGGGGTGTCCGAACGGTGTCTGCAGCGCGCGCAGGAACAGCTCGGGTTCGATCCGATGCCCGTACTGGAGGAACGCCATCATCGCGCCGCGCTCCAGAGCGACGTCGCGGGTGTTGGGCAGCGACGCCATGGTCACGGCCACCGCGACGGGTGCTGCGTCGGCTTCGCGCGCCGACTCGCGCTTCTCCGCGCGGTCGGCTCCGCGCGCGGCGCGCTCCACCGCAGCCTGGACCTCGGGCATGTCGAGACCGAGCCGCCGGGCGAGCACCCGGACGTACCCGGGGCGCAGAGCGGGGTCGCGGATGTCGGCGACGATCGGGGCCGCGGCCCGGAGCGCCCCGGCGCGCCCCTCGACGCTGCCGAGGTCGAAGTCCTTCAGGCGCTGGTCGATGACGAACTCGAACATCGGCGCCTTGTTGTCCATGAGCGCCCGCACGGCGCCGTCACCGCGCTGCAGACGCAGATCGCACGGGTCGAGGCCTTCGGGGGCGATGGCGACGTACGTCTGGGCGGCGAAGCGTTTCTCGTCGGCGAAGGCGCGCAGCGCCGCCTTCTGGCCCGCGGCATCGGGATCGAAGGTGAAGACGACCTCGCCCGAGGAGCTGTCGTCGCCCATGACACGGCGGAGGACGGTGATGTGGTCGCTGCCGAACGCGGTTCCGCACGAGGCGATCGCGGTGGTCACGCCGGCGAGGTGGCAGGCCATGACGTCGGTGTAGCCCTCGACCACCACGACCCGGTGCGAGCGCGAGATGTCGCGTTTGGCGAGGTCGAGGCCGTACAGCACCTGCGCCTTCTTGTAAATGGGCGTCTCGGGGGTGTTGAGGTACTTCGGGCCCTGGTCGTCGTCGAAGAGCTTGCGGGCCCCGAACCCGATGACCTGACCGGTGACGTCGCGGATGGGCCAGACGAGACGGCCGCGGAAGCGGTCGTACACCCCGCGTTGCCCCTGCGACACGAGTCCCGCCTGCAGCAGCTCGTCGCGCGTGAACTTGTGCGCGAGCAGGTGATCCATGAGGTGCGACCAGCCCTTGGGGGCGTAGCCCACTCCGAAGTGCGCCGCCGCTCCCGCGTCGAACCCGCGGTCGCCGAGAAACCGTCGGCCCGTCTCCGCCTCGGGCGTCATGAGCTGCGCGCGGAAGTACTCGGCGGCCGCCGCGTTGGCGGCGTACAGGCGCGAGCGCCCGGTGGTCTCCGGCGCGGGGCCGCCGTCTTCGTAGTGGAGGGTGTAGCCGACGCGCGCGGCCATCCGCTCGACGGCCTCGGTGAACGACACATGGTCCATCGCCCGGAGGAACGAGTAGACGTCGCCCGATTCGCCGCACCCGAAGCAGTGGTAGTACCCGACCTGCGGCCGGACGTGGAAGCTGGGGCTGCGTTCGTCGTGGAACGGGCAGAGCCCCTTCATCGAGCCCACACCCGCCGACTTCAGGGCGACGCGCTCACCGACGACGTCGGCGATGTTGACCCGCGCTTTGACCTCGTCGATGTCGGACTGGCGGATGCGGGCCATCAGGCATCCGCCCCGCGGGGCGCACGGGATCCGGGCGCCCAGACGCCGAGCTCGGCGGCATCCACTTCTCCCACGAGGCGGTTGTGCCAGGCGATCGCGAGTTGGTCGGTCAGGCTCGCGACCTGATCCACGATGACGCGGCGGCGGGCGGTGTCGTCGGCAGCGGCGGCGAAATCAGGAGCGTGCAACGCGTCGAGGGCACCCGGGTTCTCCCAGAGGGCGGATGCCAAGCGCTTGAGGACGTGCCGCTGCTCCCGGTACAGCACCTTGCGGCCGTCGATCGAGACCACGGTCGCACCGATGATGCCCTTCAGCACCGCCATCTCGGTCTCGACCTCGACGGGCACGATGACCCGCGCACGGTAGCGGGTGAGCTCGTCGGCCGGGTACGCCTCGCGGGTGGCCGCGGTCGCGGCGCGGGCGAAGCGTCCGATGAGATCGGAGGTGAGGTTCTTGAGCCGGGCGAGAGCGGGGCGCGTGCCGTCGAACGAGTGGATCCACTCCGGCATCGCCATGAGCCGGTCGAGCCCCTGTGCGAGGTCATCGCGGACGAAGTCGTAGCCCACCCAGCGTTGGATCGCGTCCAGCAGACCCTCGCGCCCGACCCGGGATGCCAGCCGGGCGGGGTCGACGTAACGGTTGACCACCGCGTCCTCGAAGTCGTGCACGGAGTAGGCGATGTCGTCGGAGAGGTCCATGACCTCGGCCTCGATGCAGCGCTGCCGCGCGGGTGCTCCCCCGCGCATCCAGTGGAACACCGGCTCGTCGTCGGGGTACACGCCGAACTTGAGGCGCCCGCCCGGGTCGGGGACGGGCTCGTCGACCGTCCACGGGTACTTGCAGGTGGCGTCGAGGCTGGCGCGCGTGAGATTGAGTCCGAATGGTTCGCCGTCGGCACCGAACACCTTGGGCTCGAGGCGCGTGAGGATGCGCAGGGTCTGCGCGTTGCCCTCGAAGCCGCCGATGTCCGCTGCCCAGTCGTTCAGCGCCCGCTCGCCGTTGTGGCCGAAGGGCGGGTGTCCGAGGTCGTGGCTCAGGCACGCCGTATCGACGACATCGGGTGAGAGCTGCAGGGCCGTCGCGAGCTCGCGTCCGACCTGGGCGACCTCGAGCGAGTGCGTGAGGCGGTTGCGCGCGAAGTCGGCGGGGCTCGCCGGGCTCAGCACCTGCGTCTTCGCGGCGAGACGGCGCAGGGCGGCGGAGTGCAGCACGCGAGCGCGGTCGCGGGCGAAATCGTCGCGCTGCGAACGGTGCTTCTCTTCGTGGAACCGGGCGGCATCGGCATCCGCGTACCCGAGCGGGCGGGCGGACGCCACCGTCACCTCAGCCGCCACTGTGGTGCAACTCCGCTTCGGCGAGCTCTCGACCGGCGGCGTCACCGATCTCGTGCGAGTCGAGCCACCGGTCCGGCAGCGCCGGGCGCTTCGGCGTGCCGGCGCGCCCGCGCTGACCCTCGGCGGCGGCTCCCGGGTAGGGCGCGTCGAGCTCCATCGTGGCGAGCAGCTCGTCGATCTCGTCGAGGGTCGACGCCGTGGCGAGGCTCGCGCGCAGCTCTCCGCCGACCGGGTACCCCTTGAAGTACCAGGCTACGTGCTTGCGGATGTCTCGGCATCCGCGGCCCTCGTCTTCGAAGAACTCGACGAGGAGTTCGGCATGGCGGCGGAAGGCGTTCGCGACGAAGCCCAGGGTGGCGTCGACGGGCTCGCCGTGGGCGGCTCCGGGCTCGCCGAGTGCGCGGGCGAGGTCGCCGAAGAGCCAGGGGCGTCCGAGGCAGCCGCGGCCCACCACGACACCGTCGCAGCCGGTCTCGGCCATCATGCGCGCGGCGTCGTCGGCCGACCAGATGTCGCCGTTGCCGAGGACGGGAACGCTCGTGACGGTCTCTTTGAGCTTCGTGATCGCCGACCAGTCGGCGTGGCCGGAGTAGAACTCGCTCGCGGTGCGCGCATGCAGGGCGATGGATGCCACGCCGGCCCCCTCGGCGATCCGACCGGCCTCGAGGTAGGTGAGGTGATCGGCGTCGATGCCCTTTCTCATCTTGATCGTGAGGGGCTTCTCGCCCGCGGCGCGGACGGCGCGCTCGACGATCTCGCGGAACAGGGTGGTCTTCCAGGGCAGCGCGGCTCCGCCGCCGCGGCGGGTGACCTTGGGGACGGGGCAGCCGAAGTTGAGGTCGATGTGGTCGGCGTGGTCTTCGTCGACGATGATGCGCACGGCCGCCTCGACCGTCGCCGGGTCGACACCGTACAGCTGGATCGAGCGCGGAGTCTCGGACTCGTGGTGGCGGATGAGCCGCATGGTCGTGTCGTTGCGCTCGACGAGGGCGCGCGTCGTGATCATCTCGCTCACATAGAGCCCGGCACCGTATTCGCGACACAGGCGACGGAACGCCGTGTTCGTGATGCCGGCCATCGGAGCGAGGACGACGGGAGCGTCGAGCTCGATGTTGCCGATGCGGAGCGTCCGCGCCGGAGCCAATGCCGTGTTCACTGTCTCATTCTCCCAGACGTCGTGCGACAGCGGTGCCCGCGCCGACGTGAGCCGGGAGCGGACACCGCTGTGGAGGGGAAGTCAGACGTCGGCGGTCGCGGATGCCTCGCGGCGCTCGCCCCACACCTGGCGGGCGATCTGCGAGAACGCCTCGACCGGCTGCGCCCCGCTCACGCCGTATTTGCCGTCGATGACGAAGAACGGCACGCCGGTGATCCCGAACTGCTGCGCCTGCTCCTGGTCGGCACGGACGGCGGCCCGGTAGCGCTGCGACGCGAGCGCCTCGCGGGCGGCATCCTCGTCGAGACCCACTTCGACGGCCAGGGCGACGAGGTCGTCGTCGCGACCCACGTGCTTGCCCTCGAGGAAGTACGCCGACATGAGCACCTCGGCCAGCTCGAGCTGCTTGCCGTTCTCTTTCGCGAAGTGCAGGAGCTCGTGCGCCTTCACGGTGTTGGTGTGCTGGAGGATGTCGAAGCGGTACGCGAGACCGGCGTCGGCGGCGACACCGGTCACCCGGTCGAGCATCTCGCGCGCCTGCGCGGGCGAGATGCCCTTGTGCTGCGAGAGGTAGTCGACCTCTCCCCCGTCGAAGTCTTCGGGGGTGTCGGGCGAGAGCTCGAACGAGTGGTACTCGATCTCGACGACCGGGGCGTCGTCGTCATCGGCCGTCGCGGCGAGGCCGTTCTCGAGGTTTCGCTTGCCGATGTAGCACCAGGGGCAGGCGATGTCGCTCCACACGTCGATCTTGATGGCATCCGTCATACCGCGTAGAACCCTTCAGACGAGCGATCTATTCCGATCGCGGCATTCATTTCCCGGTGGGGGTGTCGATCGCCCCGCCGAAGCGCCGATCGCGCGAGAGGTAGAGCCCGATCGCGTCCCACAGGTGCGTGCGGCGGAAGTCGGGCCACAGCGTGTCGAGGAAGACCATCTCGGCGTACGCCGACTCCCACAGGAGGAAGTTCGAGGTGCGCTGCTCGCCGCTCGAGCGCACGAACAGATCGACGTCGGGCATGTCGGGCTGGTAGAGGTGCTTGCGGATGAGCTTCTCGGTCACGGCCGAGGGCTTGAGCTTCCCGGCGGCGATGTCGTCGCCGATCCGGCGCATGGCATCCACGATCTCCACACGTCCGCCGTAGTTGACGCACATCGTCAGTGTGAGGGTCGAGTTGCCCTCGGTGAGACGCTCGGCGTGCTGCAGCTCTTTGATGACCGAGCCCCACAGGCGCGGTTTACGGCCCGACCAGCGAATACGGACGTCCCACTCGTTCAGCTGGTCGCGGCGGCGGTGCAGGACCTCGCGGTTGAAGCCCATGAGGAAGCGCACCTCGTCGGGCGAGCGCGACCAGTTCTCGGTCGAGAAGGCGTACACCGACAGGTGCTTCACCCCGGCCTGGATGGCTCCGGCGACGACGTCGAGCAGGGCCGCCTCGCCGGCACGGTGACCCTCGACGCGCGTGAGCCCCTGGCGGTTGGCCCAGCGGCCGTTGCCGTCCATGACGATCGCGACGTGCTCCGGCACCGCTCCCTTCGGGTACGCGGGCGGGTACTCCCCCGTCCAGTCGAGGGGGCGGTACGGCACGGCGTCGCGGTGCGTGAACGGCTTCGGTGTCATCGATGCGACTCCAGGTGCGAGAGGGAACGGATGCCACGCTCCAGATGGAACTGCGCGTACGCGGCCACGAGGCCCGAGGCCGCCGAGATCGTGCGGCCCGGGGCGGCGTCGATGGTCTCCCACTCCCCCGCCATGAGCGCGCGGAGCATGTCGACCGTGTCGCGCGCGACGCGGGGCGAGCCCGCGGGGGCGCACGTCGAGCAGACGACACCGCCGAGCTGGGCGAGGAAGTACGGGTGGTCGCCGATCGTGCCGCAGCGCGCGCACTCCGTCAGCCCCGGCGCCCAGCCCGACAGGGCCATGGCGCGCAGCAGATACGAGTCGAGCACGCTGCGCTCGGCGTGGTCACCGCGAGCGAGCGAACGCAGGCCGCCGACCAGGAGCAGGTACTGCTGGGGCGTCGCCTCGGCCTCGTTGAGGCGGTCGGCGGTCTCGACCATGGCGCTGGCGGTCGTGTAGCGGTCGTAGTTCACGACGATGTCGGCGCCGTACGAGCCGAGCGACTCGGCCTGCTGCACGATGTCGAGGTTGCGCCCCTTGAACAGCTGCACATCGGCGACCATGAACGGCTCGAGCCGCGAGCCGAACTTCGACGACGTGCGGCGCACGCCCTTCGCGACCGCGCGGATCTTGCCGTTGCGGCGGCTGAGGAGGGTGAGGATGCGGTCCGCCTCCCCGAGCTTGTGGGTACGCAGGACCACGACCTCGTCGCGGTAGGTGGGCACAGTCCATTATCGGGCCCGGATGCCGTGAGTCGGCGGTGCGCCGCGCCTCAGGACGAGGGCGTCAGGGAGACGAGAACGCTGCTCGCCTCGCCCGGGACGTCGACGGACACGGTCGCGAGAAAGGCGCCGGTTGTCGGCAGTGGCATCCGTTCGACCTCTCCGGACAGGAAGCTGCCGAAGGCGACGACACCGTCGCGAAGCGTGAGCGTCGTGCCGAGAACTGTCGTGAAGCCGTCGAGGGCGGCCGCCTCGGTGCAGACGCGAACCGTGACCGGACCCGCGAGATCATCGCGCGTGGCCACCAGGATCGCGGTCGTCGTGGCGACCGCGGGTTCTTCGCCGGTCCCCCACTCCGGAAAATCGGGAGCGCTCGGCGAGAAGACCGCGACCTGCGCGTTGAGCGGGGTCACGCGGAGCTCTCGGTCCATGTCAGTCATTGTGTTCCGCCGGCGCGTCGGTGAGGAAAGCGACGGTGTCGTCGAGGCCCATCGCGCGTCCGACGGTGAGGAGGCGGCCCCGCTGCGCGACGTTGAGAGGAGCGTTCGCGTCGAGGAGTCTGTCGCAGAGCACGTCGAGCGCGATCCCGGGCTCGACGTGGTCGGCCAGAGTCGTCACATCGTGCAACACCGCCGGATCCAGGATGCAGCCGAGGCCGCCGCAGAGCGAGGCTTGATACCCCCACTCGACGCCGCAGCACGGACAGTACTCGTAGGTCAGGCAGGATCGATCGAGCCCCCACGGAGGTTCTTCTGAGAAGTACCCGCAGACGCGACACAGGTGCGCGTGAGAATGGGGCATCCGCACACCTCTCGAGCGGGGACAATCTTGAGCGCGTCTCGATGGAACCGGCTTACGGTCAACGAGTTCGCGAAAGTGATGCGGCCAGGCTGGATGGATCTCACCGGGGCGTTCCTTCCCGTCAGGGACCCCCGATTGCCAGATCGCCGCCCGGCATGGGCGCTCATGTCCGACTCACAATGTTCCGAAGACGTCGACGGATTTCGGTTGGTTACGCACGAGAAGATCATCGAATGTCGGTAGCCACCGTTCCAGACCGGCGTGGGCTCGGACAGCGTTCTCCAAGACCAACGGCGAGTTGAACGTCCTGCGGGGGAAGACGTCTGACTCCTCTGGGGTGGCCTCGCGCATCTTGGTTCCCCGGAAGTTCAGGATCTTCATGCCTCCGGCGCGCGGATCTCCCATCCTGTACGCGGGGGCGAATCGTTCCGGCTGCGAGTCGGAATGCCCGATCAGTTCCCACATGCCCGGGCGGAACCTCGCGTCGAACACGATCGCGCCGAAAAGGGGACGCGAGGCGAGTGCGTGCGTCGGGCTCGCGCGCGTTTCGGATGCTGTCCTGGATTCGTCGAAGACAACAACGAACCACGCATGCAGGTACTCGCAGATGACATGCCCCACGTACACCTGACGATCGTCGATGGCTATCGTGAAGATGTCACCCTCGCGAACGGCGTACACAGGGCTACTCTTCGCCAACTCAGACTCCTGATGCTCTCACGTCTTCGATGAAACATCCGAGCGGCCGACTACTCGTCGACCACTGCGATGGAGGGGTAGGAAACCCAGCGCGGGTCCCCCGCGACTGCGAGTCTCGTCGCCATAGTGAGACATTGCTGGAAATCTGTATTGCGTCCGCCGCCGCAGAGCTCTGAAAGCTCCTCGAGGTCCACGATCCGACGCTCGGGCGCCTCCCCTTCAACCTCATACCGCCGGGATTTGAAGCGCTCGGGCATCCACTGAGGACCGACACCGGCGGTTCGCCGAAATCTTACGGATGTGAACATTTTCTGCCCCTCGTACGGGTCCACTGAAGACTGCTGGTCTTGCGCGTCCTAGTCGTCCATGGGGGCGGCGAATGGAAAGCCCACCCATCGTGAGTCGTGGGCGTCAGCGAGCCGCCCGGCAAGTGTGAGGCACATCTGAAAATCAGTACCACCGCCCAGACAGCGTTGAGCCAGGCCGTAGAAGTCGACGATGGAGTTCGGCGGACAATCCTGTTTGACCTCCAAACCGACGTCGTCGCAACCGTGACGGGAGCCACCGAGGGCCCTCTGGGGGTGCATATCTGAACTTGACAGTTTCGATGTCTGGCATGTGTGGCCTCACTTCTCTGCTCTCCGCCGTTTCCTGTTGGTGCGACGGGATCAGGAACCCGGAACGATCTGCTACTTCCGCTGCTGTTCTTCAAAGGTGGTGATGGTGCCGAGCGCGCTGGGATCAACGTGCTTCTCCACCAGATAGCAGGGTCCGGGATAGAAGTCTTCGTCGAAGGGGTCGATTCCGAGCTCACGACAGTACCGCTCCAGCATCTTGGGCGTGAATCGGTCTTTCACCCGGAGAAGAATGCGATCCCCAGCCGCGATGCGGTCATCGAGGAAAGCCTTGTTGAGCAGCTAAGGATCCGTGCCTTCGTCCTTCAAGATATTCCAGTTGTCGTTTCCTGTGTCAAAGTAGCTTGCTCCCTCACTTCAGTTTCTGAATGTATTGGGGGAATTCGCCTATAACGTTCCGGACGTCCTGGAGAATCGACGGTCGGCGTGAATGCAGACTCAAGATTGCTCTTCGACGCTCGCAAGATCCACGCCGATTCGGCTCAGCCTCTCCGCCACCGTGAGCCCGTCCGGGACGACGTGAGGGTCTTGCCACACGCCCCCTCGGTTGAGCCAGTCCGCGCGAAATCGCGCAGCGGACGACGGCAGAGAATCTTGATACCCCCACTCAACGCCACAGCAGGGGCAGTACTCGTAGGTGGGGCAGCACCCGTCCTCTCCCCATGGGGGGTCCTCAGAGTAATAGCCGCAAACGCGACAGAGATGAGTCTGGTATTCGTCGTATTCGCTACTGGGCATTGAAATAGTCCATGTTCGACGGGTAATCGTGGCCGGAAGGGACAAAGAACGTTCGCGGTGCTCCATCGCTTCTCATGACTCCGAACCAATCTGACGCGGGGTCGTATCGGACGACATCGCCGTTGGTGCGCACACGCGTCAGCGCGCTGGGGGGAGGCTCCCGCAGGAACCTCTGAGCCTCCGCAACGTACTCAAGCGAATTCTGGACGCGTGGAAAGTCCTGCCCATGATCTTGATAGTGACGGAAAGCATTCTCCGCAGGCGTGGCACGTCGCGTTTCGGTCCAGATCGGGCTTGAGATGAGGTTCGATGTCGGCGGGGTGGGCACGTCATCGCCGAGCCTGTTGATGGTGTTGCTGGCCGGGACCCGGCTGAGGGCGCCGGCGCTCACGGCTGAGATGGCGGCCCCGGAGGCAGCGTTCGAAAGCAGCCCACCGGGCGTTATCGGTTGGCCGCTGATGAGGTATTGGGCGGTGTTCTCGACCGCGCCTTCGGCGGCGTTGACGCCGGCGTGGACGAGGAGGCCGCTGGCGGCCCCGGCCCCCGGGACGAGGCCGAAGGCGCCGCTGAGCGCGACCTGGCCCCAGTTGACCTCTCCTGTGGTCGCTTTCTGGATGATGGTGTCGGCACCGGCGCCGATGAGGGCGGCTCCGATGGGGCCGCCGACGCCGGTGGCGATCATGACGCCGCCGGCGATGACCATGGCGCCGCCGGCGACGTACTCCCAGTTGTCGTTCCACCATTCGCCGATGGCGTTGCCGGCGGTGGCGAGGGCGCCCTGGTGGGCGTTGGCGTAGGCGGTGAGTTGTTCGTCGGTGACGGGTTGGAGGCCGAGGGGGTCGGTGGCGTGGAGGGGGTCGTTGCCGGCGAAGGAGTACGGGTTTGCTGACCAGGCGGCACCGGCGGGCGCGGTGATCGGGTCGGTGCTGAGGAATCCGCGGGTGGTGGGGTCGTAGGCGCGGGTGCCCATCCACTCGAGCCCCGCGACGTCGAGGCCACCGGCGGGACTGATGCCGACGGCTCCCCCGCCGAGGGCGTTGGCGGTGGTGAGGGCCTGCCAGGGGTCGTCGGTGGTGGTGGTGCGGGTGCTGCGCCATCCGCCGGTGGTCCAGGTGTCGCCGATGCCGGTGAGGGAGCCGGGTGCGTGGAACACGTCGGTGTCCCCGACGGTGAGCGGGGTGGACGCGTAGGTGCCGGCATCCCAGGTCAGGGGGATGCCGTCGACTTCGGCGAGCTCGCCGAGCGCGTTCACGCGCAGGTCGGTGCGACGCTGTCCGTCGGGGGTGTGTGCGGTGATCGTGCGGATCCAGCCGCGGTCATCCCACGCGTACTCCGTCGACCCGGTCGGGGTGGTCTCGCGGGTGCGGCGCCCTTGCCCGTCGTAGGCGTAGGTCGTGGCACCGTCAGCGTCGGTGAGGGTGAGGAGTTGCCCGGCGAGGTCGTACGCGAATGCCCGCGACACGTCATCGCGGGTTTCGCGGATGAGGCGGCCGGCGGTGTCGTACTCCCACGTATCCGCCCGTCCGTCACGGGTGGCCGAGACGAGCTGGCCCGCGTCGTCGTGCGCGTACCGCGTGGTGCCGTCGGGTCCGTCGATGGCGGTGATGCGGCCCTCGTCGTCACGGGTGATGCGGGTGAGGGTGGCACCGTCGGCGTCGGTGCGGGTGTGCGCGACGGGGAACCCGTCCTGGTACTCCCAGGTCTGCAGGCTGTCGCCGGCGCGGGCTTCGAGGATCCGCCCGAACGCATCCCTTGTGTAGTGCACCGCACCGAGACGGGAGTGATCGATGCGCGTGAGGTGCCCTGCGGCATCCCTCGTGTAATCCACCGTCACCCCGTCGGGGGTGGTGAGGCGGGTGCGGGCGCCGTCCGCGTCGTACTCCCACCGGGTCGACCGCTGCCCGGTGGGGCCGGTCGTGGTGCGTTCGGCGAGGCGGTCCAGACGCGTGAACCGGAGGGTGTGGGTGGTGGGTTCGTCGGTGGTGTGGTCGATGATCGTCGCCGTGCGTGCCCGCGCATCGCGACGGACCTCGGTCACCCGCTTGCCGTTGACGGTGAGCCCGGATTCGAGGCCGGCGTCGTCGTACGACCACTCCGTCACCGTCCCGTCGGGGCTGGTCTGACGGACCTGGCGACCGGCGGCGTCGTAGTCCGCGGTGGTGACACGGCCGAGCGGGTCGGTCTGGGTGGCGACCTTGTCGAGCTGCGTGTAGGTGCGGGTGGTGATCCCGCCGGCGGGGTCGGTGATCGACACCACCCGCCCCCGCTCGTCGTACGCGTACCGGGTGACACCGCCGATGCCGTTGGTCGCAGCGACGAGTTGACCTGCGGCGTCGTACGAGAAGCGACGGATGCCGAACCGGGTGTCCTGCGCGAAGATCGGGCGGCCGACCTTGTCGTAGCCGAAACGTGCGACCCCGGCCCCGGGAACTCGTTCGCGCACCACCCGACCGACCTCGTCGTACTCGATCTCGACCCGTTCCCCCGTGGGGAGGATTCGGGCGATCACGCGGGAATCCGCGTCGTACTCGAGCATGGTGCGGGCGTCGTTGCCGTCGATGGCGGCGACCGGCCGGCCGCAGTGGTCGTACTCGTACCGGGTCGTGCGCCCCGCAGGGGTCGTGATCGCGGTGACACGCCCCGCGAGGTCGCGGTCGAGGCGGGTGAGGCCGCCGTCCGCATCGAGGACCTCCACGGGACGCCCACAGGGGTCGTAGGTGATCAGTGACGCGTCGCCCGCGGCATCCTGCACCCGCTCCGGCCGACCGAAGGAGTCGTACCGGACCGCGGTCTGCTCGAACGCCGACTGCACCGTGCGGGTCGTATCCGCGCGAGACACCTCCGCCGACACACCCGTGGGATCCGTCGTGCGCGCCAGCTCGCCCACGGCGTCGTACTCGCGGGTCCAGACGCCACCCGCGGGGTCGGTGATGGCGCGCAGGCGGGAGAGGGCGTCGTGGGTGAAGCCCCACGCGGCCCCGTCCGGCAGGGTGACGCCGGTGACGTTGCCGAATTCATCGAACGACCGGTCGATCACGCGGCCAAGAGGGTCGGTGGTGCGGGTGAGGTGCCCGTGGGGGCCGTACTCGAGTTCCGTCCGAGCACCGAGGGGGTCGATGATCGCGGTGATCTGGCCGCCGGGGCAGTGCTCGTACCGCCAGATCGCGCCGTCGGGATCTTCGCGGGATGCCAACACCCCGGCGTCGGTGTAGACATACCGCGTGACCGCGCCGAGGGGCGTGATCGCCTGGGTGACCCGACCGGATCCGTCGCGGACGAGCTTCGCGACCGCACCGTCCGCGTTCCGCGTCGCGACGAGCTCCCCGTGCGCGTCGTACTCGAAGCGCACGACGACACCCTCGGGGTCCTCCACCCGGCGGAGCAGCCCGTCGGCCCAGTCGAGTTCGGTGATCCCGCCGCCGGGGTCGGTGATCCGCGACGGATTCCGCTCGAGGTCGTTCGGGTAGTCGTACGTGACGACACCGCCGTCCGCGGTCACCACTGTCGTGACGCGGTCGTGGTCGTCGTACCCGTAGGTGATGTCCGCCCCGTCGGGGGTGACGGTGCG
>NZ_LDRT01000034.1 GCF_001476655.1 Microbacterium testaceum
GAACGCATGCGATCGCCGAGACCGCACTCGTTTGCCGAGACCGCATGCCTGTGCGCGCAAACGCGTGCGGCCTCGCCGATCGCATGCGTTCTCGGGGTCGCGGCGGCGGCTGGCGTGGCCGCGAGACGCCGCGCCGGGCGCGTCAGAAGACGATCGTGTGGTTGCCGTGGCGGATGACGCGGTCTTCCGCGTGCCACAGCACGGCGCGCGACAGCACCTGGCGCTCGACGTCGGCTCCGCGGCGGGCGAGCTCGGCGGCGGAGTCGGCGTGCGTGACGCGCACGGTGTCCTGCTCGATGATCGGACCCTCGTCGAGGTCGCTCGTGACGTAGTGGGAGGTGGCGCCAATGAGCTTGACCCCGCGCTCCTTCGCCTTCTTGTAGGGCTCGGCGCCGATGAAGGCCGGGAGGAAGGAGTGGTGGATGTTGATCACCGGCACCCCGATCTTCTCGAGGAAGTCGGCGGAGAGGATCTGCATGTAGCGCGCGAGCACGACGAAGTCGACGTTGCCGACCAGCAGCTCGAGGATCCGGGCTTCGGATGCCGACTTGTCGGGCCCGGGCGTGGAGGGGACGTGGAAGAAGGGCACGCCGAACGAGCGCACGTCCTCGGCCGCCGTGGTGTGGTTCGACACGACCATCGGGATACTGACGGGCAGATCGCCGCGGCGGTGACGCCACAGGAGGTCTAGGAGGCAGTGGTCCTGCTTCGACGCGAGGATCGCCATGCGCTTGGGCGTGGAGAGGTCGGTGAGCGTCCACTCCAGCTCGAAGCCGTCGCCGAGCGTCCGGGCCAGGTCGGCCTCGATCTCGGGGAAGGCGGCGGCGAGGTTCGGCCGGAAGAACACGACGCGCTGGAAGTACGCGCCCCCGCGCGGGTCGTCCGAGTACTGGTCGAAGGCGACGATGTTGCCGCCCTGGCGGGCGATGAGCGCCGACACCGCGGCGATGATGCCGGGGGTGTCGCTGCCGTGGACGATGAGGCACGCGTGATCGGGCTGCAGGTGGGGGCTCGCGGAGACCATCGGACCATTCTGCCGTGCCCGGGTGAGGTCGCCGACCACGCCCCGTCGCGTGTTCGCCGCGGTCAGAGGCGGACCACGACCTTGCGCGCCGAGACGCCCGCCCGCTGCCGGTCGAGGGCGTTCTGGATCGCAGCGAGTCCGGTGCCGACGACCATCGGCTCGGGGAGGGCGCGCAGGCGCTCGTCTGCCAGGAGCTGCGGCACCACCTCGCCCCACAGTCGTGGTCCGAGGGCGTCGTCGCGCAGGCTGCTTCCCCAGACGAAAGCGGCACGGATGCCACGGCGTCGGGCGCGCAGCATCGACCGCGCCGTCGCGAGCCCGATGCGCGAGAAGACGGGGATCATCGCGGGGAACAGACGGCGGCGGCCGACCAGGCCGGCGAGCGAGTAGGGGGTGCTCGCGAGGGCCAGCCGCGTGCCGCCGGTGCGCGCGAGCACAGCGATGCACGCGTTCGCCGATCCGGCTCCGAGCGCGACGGCACCGATGACGGGGCGTGAGCCGATGGCGGCGACGAGGTCGTCGACGGCCGTCGGGGAGTCGTGGTCGGCGACGGCGTCGGCTCCGAGTGATCGCACGAGGTCGGCGTTGCGCGGCGACGCGGTGCTGACGACGTCGTATCCGGCTGCTCGCGCGAGCTGGACGGCGTTCATTCCGACGCTGGTCGACCCGCCCCAGACCACCACCACGCCGGCACCGCGGTCCCCGGTATCGGCGGAGGGGAGGGAGAGCCCGAGGTGGGCGGGTTGGAACAGCGCGCAGGCCGCGGTCGACAGACCGAGGGGGAGGACCGCGGCCTCTTCGTCGGTGAGCGACGCGGGGGTCGCCGTCGTGAGCCGCTCGCTCAACACGGTGGCATCCTGGAACGCGCCCTCGCGAAGGGGGTCGCGCCCGCGGTCGGTACCGGTCGCGAGGCCGAAGACCCGCTGGCCGACGCGGAATCGCGTGACGTTCTCGCCCGTCGCGAGGACTTCCCCCGCGACGTCCGAGCCGAGGACCGCGGGGGTACGCAGCCACCGATACGTCACACGGCTGGTGCCCTGGATCACCCAGTCGACCGGATTGACGGCGACGGCACGCACTCGGACGAGGAGCTCGTCGGGGCCCGGCGTCGGGGTGGGGAGGGTCGTCGCGGTCAGGCGGGCGCGGGGTGCCGGCATGATCGCCGCAGCGTGGGAGGACATCGGAGCCTTTCCGCAGTGATGACACGAAGTGTCTTCACTATAGACCTGATGTCACCAAGTGACATCACCTATGCTCGAAAGCATGGCGAGATGGGCTCCGGACACGAGAGAGCGGCTCCGCGCCGCCGCCCTCGAGCTCTTCGAAGAGCGCGGTTTCGGTGTCACGACCGTGCCCGACATCGTCGAGCGCGCCGGCGTCACGCGGCGGACCTTCTTCCGCCACTTCAGCGACAAGCGCGAGGTCTTCTTCGGCGACGACGAGATCCCGGCCCAGGCGACCGCGATGCTCGCCGCCGCGCCGGACGGAGCCGCCCCGTTCGCCATCGCCTGGACGGGGCTGCGGGCGCTCGCCGCCGAGAGATTCGAGCCGCGGCGCGACCAGATGGCGGCATCCCGCCGCATCATCGAGGCGGAGCCCGCTCTACGAGAACGCGACCTGCAGAAGCAGGCCGACCTGCGCGAGGCGATCCGCGCGGGGTGCGCCGCGCGGGGCAGTGATCCGCTCACGTCCCGCGTGGTCGCGGGCCTCACCGTCGAGCTGCTGCAGACAGCCCTCGAGCGCTGGTTGTCGGATGAGAACCGGATGCCGCTGACCCGCCATCTCGATGCGGTCCGGCAGCGCATGTCCGACGTGCTCGGCGACCTTTCGTCCTGACAGGTCGGATCCCCGCCCCCCCCGGGGCACCCGCGCCGGAGCGGTCGCGACGCCTGCCCGCGACCGATGTCGGCGGGCGCGGATAGCCTGGAACCGTGACCGAAACCCTGCGCCTTGACCGCCCCGGATGGCGCACGTGGTTGCTGTGGGGTATCGGTCTCCTCGCGTACGTCGTGTCGATCGTGAACCGCACCTCGCTGTCGGCCGTGGGCGTCGACGCGGCCACGCGCTTCCACGCCGACGCTTCGGCGCTGTCGATGTTCGCGGTGATCCAGCTGTTCGTCTACGGCGCGATGCAGATCCCGGTCGGCCTCCTCCTCGATCGCTTCGGCGCGCGCCCGATCATCGCGACCGGCATGCTGCTGATGGCGGCGGGTCAGCTCGTCATGGCGTTCGCCGACGCGGTGGGGATCGGCATCCTGGCCCGCGTGCTCATCGGAGCGGGTGACGCGGCGATCTTCCCGAGCGTGCTGCGCGTGATCGCCACGTGGTTCCCCGCGCAGAGAGCGCCGCTCCTCGTGCAGCTCACCGGGATCATCGGGCAGTTCGGGCAGATCATCGCCGTCGTCCCGCTCGCCGCCCTCCTGCACGCGACGAGCTGGAGCGTGGCCTTCGGCAGCGTCGCCGGTCTCGGTGTGCTCTTCGGCGTGCTGACGTATCTGATCATCCGCAACCGTCCTCCGGAACGCCGCGCCGACCCCGTCGACACCTCCGTCGACACGCAGACGGGTGCGATCCGGGTCGTGAAGTCGTCCGCCGACCTGCGGCAGGGGTTCCGGGAGTCGTGGGCGCACCCCGGCACACGACTGGGGTTCTGGTCGCACTTCGCCACGCCGTTCGCGGGCACCGCGTTCATGCTGCTGTGGGGTTTCCCGTTCCTCACCGCGGGCGAGGGGCTCGCGCCGGCCACCGCGTCGCTGATCATGACGACACTCGTCTTCTTCGGCATCCTGTGCGGACCGGTGATCGGTGCGCTGTCGAGTCGGCATCCGACACGGCGCTCCCGCTGGCTCGTCCTTCCGACGGTGGTGTTCCAGGCGGCGGTGTGGATCGTCGTCATCGTCTGGCCGGGGCCGGCACCCGTCTGGCTGCTGATCGTGCTGATGTTCGCGCTGTCGACCGGGGGGCCGGCATCGATGATCGCGTTCGACCACGCCCGCACGTTCACGCCGAGTCACCGGCTCAGCACCGCCACCGGCATCGTGAACGGCGGCGGATTCCTCGCCGCGCTCCTCGCGATCCTCTTCATCGGCATCGCGATGGACGTGCAGGGCGCCGGTACCCCCGACACCTACTCCCTCGATGCCTTCCGCTGGGCGTTCCTCATGCAGGTTCCGCTGTGGCTCGTCGGCGGGATCGCGATCGCGGTCGAGCGCGGGCGCACGATCCGCCACGTGGGCGGGATCGACAAGCTGCCCCGCTGACGGCTCACCTCTAATCGGTCAGTCGACTCCACAGGTCCGCGAGCATCGGGGCGATGTCGGATGCGCGCTCCGCGGATCCGGATGCCACGGCGCCGAGCGGGAACACCGTCACCGCCAGTGCGACGAGCACGGCGAGCATGACCCACACGATCGCGACGCCGGTGCGACGGCGGGTGAGTGCGAGCAGAAGCAGTCCCGCGACGAGGACGACGCCGACCATCGTCACGAGGGTCACGCTCAGCGCGGGGAAGGGGATGAGGCCCGCGGTCGAGGCGGTGGCTCCGGCGAGGAACCCGACGAGCGGCAGGAAGAGCCCCAGGGCGATGAGGACGATGAGCCCCGCGCCGACCCCGGTCGCGAGGAGCACCCCGCGCGCGCGGCGGGCCGTGGTGATGCGTCCGGCTCTCATCGTCTCTTCCTTCCGACGGGCCCGTGCGGTGCGGGCACTCACGGGGGAGACGAGTCGACTCGCTGATTCGTCACGGTCCGGATGAGCGCGGCGTCCGTCCGTCGGTCGTGCTGCGTGGGGCGGGCCCGGTGGACTCGCGCACGAGCAGGTGCGTCGGGATCAGGGTCGTACGAGTGGCCGGGAGCTGCTCGGCGTTGAGGACGGTCACCAGTCGACTTGCCGCGATGCGTCCGGCCTGCTCGGTGTCGCCGGCGATCGTCGTCAGGGGAGGATTGCAGAAGTCGGCGCCGAAGATGTCGTCGCAGCCGACGATGCTGAGGTCGCGGGGCACTTCCACGCCGCGCCTGCTGAGGCGCTGCAGCATTCCGATCGCGAGCAGGTCGTTGAAGGCCACGCAGGCCGTCGCCTGGGTGACGACAAGCGCATCCGCCGCGGCCGCGCCCCCTTCCCGCGTCGGCGGATGGGGGCCGACGAGGACCGCGGTCATGCCCTGTTCCTGGACCTGCTCCTCGAACTCGTGCCAACGCCACCGGTTCTGCCACGAGTCGGGCGGGCCGGAGACGAAGGCGACGGTCTCGTGACCGAGGGCCTTGAGATGGTCGATCGCCTGACGAAGGCCGACCCGGATGTCGATCAGCACCCCCGGGATCTGATCATGCTGACGATTGATGACGGCGACGGGGAGGTGCCCCGCAGCCTCGACGAGCGCAGCGGAGTCGAGGCGGGTCGCCGACAGGATCGCGCCGTCGACGAGTCCGCTCAGCTGTTCGAGCGTGTCGGACTCGGTCCGGCCTGATTCGCCCGTGTCGATGAGCAACTGCAGGAAGCCCGCCGCGCGCAATTGCTCTTGCGTGGATCGGATGATGTCGAAGTAGAACGGGTTCGTCACGTCCGGAACGAGGAGGGCGACGAGACCGCGCCGGGTGGGCCGTGCGGCGACGTACCCGAGCTCTCGTGCCGCGTCGAGGATCCGTTCTCTCGTCTGGGCGTTGATGCGATCGGGCTTGTTGAGTGCCCGCGACACCGTGGACGTCGCGACGCCGGCGCGCTGTGCCACGTCGCGCGCGGTGACTTTCCCCATCGACCTGCTCCGTCCTTCCGAACAACTTTTGGCAAGACACTACATCTGTTGCCACGCGAGACGTGTTCGACGAGCTTTCCGGGCGATAGGGCGCAGAATCTGAGGATTCTGATATGGCAACTAATGGCAATTTGTTGACCATATCTGGCTATGACGATTCCATGATGAGGGAGTGGCCCCACCACTCCACGTCCCTCAGACACGAAGGCTGAACAATGAAGTCAACCTCTCTCAAGGTCGCGGCGGTCTCCGCCGGCCTTCTCCTGCTCGCGGGCTGCACAGCGGGTGGATCGAACGGCTCAGGCGGCGAAGGCGGGTCGACCGACATCCTCAAGATCGGTCAGATCGGCGACGTCTCGTCGTGGGATCCGGCCCAGGCGCACGTCGGTCACGCCCTGATGCCCTACCAGGTCGTCTACGACAGCCTGTTGCGTCGCGAGCCCGACGGCACCCTCGTGCCCATGCTCGCCACGGACTGGTCGTACGACGATTCGCGAACAGTGCTGACCGTCGACCTTCGTGACGACGTCACGTTCAGCGACGGGACGCCGTTCAACGCCGAGGCCGTCAAAGCAAACCTCGATCACTTCAAAGGCGCGAACGGCCGTCAGGCCGTCCAGCTGACCCAGTACCAGTCCACCACCGTGGTCGACGACGACACCGTTCAGATCGCGCTCGTTCAGCCCGATCCCGCGATGGAGTACTACCTCAGCCAGGCTGCCGGTCTGATGGCGAGTCCTGCCGCGATCGCGGGCGGCTCGCTCGAGACGACCCCGGTCGGATCCGGGCCGTACGTCTTCGACACCGCCAACTCGGTGCGCGACTCGCAGGCGGTGTTCACCGCGCGAGAGGGGTACTGGGACCCTTCGCTCCAGAAGTTCTCCGGTGTCGAGCTGCGAAACCTCGAGGAGCTGTCGGCTCGCGTCAACGCGATCCTCTCCGGGCAGGTCGACTTCACCACGCTCGATGCGAAGTCGGCCGCCCAGGTCGAGGGGGCGAAGCTCGCGGTCATCCCCGACTACCAGGTCGACTGGACAGGCACTTCGATCCTCGACCGCGCGGGTCAGCTCGTTCCCGCCCTCGGCGACGTGCGCGTGCGCCAGGCGATGAACTACGCGGTCGATCGTGAGACGCTCCTGCAGGAGCTTCAGCTCGGCTACGGCACGGCGACCAGCCAGGTGTTCGGCCCGGACAGCTCGGCCTACGTGTCCGACCTCGAGAACCGCTATCCCTACGACCCGGCCAAGGCCAAGCAACTTCTCGCGGAGGCGGGCTACGCCGACGGCTTCGACCTCACGCTCCCGGTCATCTCGGCGTTCTCGACCCAGGTGACCGCGATCGCGCAACAGTTGGGCGACGTGGGAATCCGCGTGACGCAGGAGACGGTGCCCGGTCCGGACTACGTCGCCAACATCGTCCAGGGTCGCTATCCCGCGTTCAACTTCAACCTCGCCCAGACTGAGACGTGGGTTGCGATCAACCAGCTCGTCTCGCCCACGGCGACCTTCAACCCGTTCGACACCACCTCGCCCGAGCTGGAGGCCCTGCTGGCGAAGGTGCAGTCCGGCGGCGCCGATGCCGACGCCGCGGCGCAGGACGTCAACCGCTACGTCACCGACAACGCGTGGTTCCTGCCGCTGTACCGGATCGACCAGATCGCCGCCTACGACCCGACCGCTCTGAGCGTCCAGGCGCAGGTGCAGATGGCCATCCCGTCGATCTACAACTTCGCTCCGGCGAAGTAGATCCCACCCACACCTTCCTGCGCCCGGGGCGAGCCCGTCACCGGGCGCAGGAGACACGGTCGGAGTTCCCATGCTCATGTTCACACTGCGCCGCTTGGCTGCGGGGGTCGTGCTCCTCGTCGTCATCACCGCGCTGACGTACACCCTGCTCTTCTTCTCCAGCTCGAGCATCGCCCGCAACATCCTGGGCGAGCAGGCATCCGAGGAGCAGATCGCGTTGAAAGAGGCCGAGCTCGGTCTCGACCAACCGCTGCCGGTGCGCTTCTTCGGCTGGGTCGAGGCAGCCCTCCGCGGCGACTTCGGACGGTCATGGTTCAACGGCGAGCCGGTCATCGGTGCGCTGGTCAACCGGGCGCCCGTCACCCTGACGCTCATGATCGTCTCGATCGTTCTCGTGGCGATCGTGGCGACAGCCCTCGGCGTCCTCGCCGCCGTCCGCCGCGGGTGGGTCGACCGGGTCGTCCAGGTCGGCGCTGTCGTCGGCGATGCGATCCCGGGCTTCGTGCTGGCGATCATCCTCGTCGCGGTCCTCGCGGTCCAGCTCGCGATCTTCCCCGCGGTGTCCACCATTCAGCCCGGCGCCGGAGCAGCCGCTTGGATCGCCTCGCTCACCCTGCCCGTGATCGCGATCGTGCTGAATTACGTCACGTCCAGCGCTCAGCAGATCCGCAGTGCCGTCATCAAGCAGCTCGAACAGGACTATGTGCGCACGCTACGCAGTCGGGGCATCGGTGAGGGAGAGATCGTCCTCAAGCACGTGCTGCGCAGCGCCGCGCCCGCGGGTCTCACGGTCCTCAGTCTGCAATTCATCGGTCTGCTCGGCGGTGTCGTCATCCTCGAGCGGGTCTTCGCGATTCCCGGACTCGGTGCCTTGGCCGTCGGAGCGACGGTCCGCGGCGACATTCCGATCGTCATGGGCGTCGTCATCCTCACCGTCCTGATCGTGATCGTCGTGAATCTGCTGGTCGATCTCGCCAACGGTGCACTCAACCCGAAGGTTCGTCTCTCATGACCGATGTCATCCGGACCCCCGCTCTCACCACCCGCGTCCCTCGCGGCCAGGTCCGCCGGTTCTTCCGCAACCCGCTGGCTCTCGTCTCCGTCTCGGTGCTGGGCGCGATCGTCGCCCTCGCCGCGCTCGCGCCACTCATCGCGCCGTTCGACCCGAACTTCGCCGACGTCGGACACACGCTCGCCGACCCCGGCGGAGCCAACCTGCTCGGCACCGACAGCGCCGGGCGCGATGTGTTCACCCGCCTGCTGTACGGCGCGCAGCTGACGCTGATGTCAGCGCTGCTGTGCGCGGTGGTCGCGATCGGGCTCGGTCTGCCCGCCGGACTCATCGCCGGGTTCTACGGCGGCCCGTTCGACAGTGCTTCCAGCTGGGTCACCAACCTCATCATCAGCCTGCCCGGCATCATCGTGCTGCTGTCGGTGCGCGCCGCGCTCGGACCGTCGGTGTGGATCTCGATGGTGGCATTCGGCATCCTGCTCAGTCCGGGCTATTTCCGGCTCACGCGCACCGCGGTCCAGGCCGTTCGCAACGAGTTGTACGTCGACGCGGCCCGGGTCGTCGGGCTGAGCGACGCCCGCATCATCGCTCGACACATCCTGTCCGTCGTGCGTGCTCCCCTCATCATCCAGACGGCGCTCATCTTCGGGGTCGCCATCGCGGTGCAGAGCGGACTGCAGTTCCTCGGCCTGGGGGACCCTTCCGAGGCGTCGTGGGGCGAGATGCTCGGCGACGGGTTCCAGAACATCTACATTCAGCCTCTCCTGATGCTGTGGCCCGTGCTCGCGATCGGTCTCACGATCGGATCGCTCGTGCTGCTCGGTAACGCCATTCGCGACGCCCTCGAGGACAAGCGCGTGGTCAGCGCTCCGCGTGGCCGGTCCGCGCCCGCCCCGACGGCGACCGTCACGGAACAGATCCCGGATGCCGCCGACGTGCTGTTGCAGGTGTCGAACCTCGGCGTCGGGTATCCCTCGGCGGACGGCGGCCACCACCCCGTGGTTCGCGGGGTCTCGCTCGAGATCGCACAGGGAGAGGTCCTCGGCCTCGTCGGCGAGTCCGGTTCGGGCAAGTCGCAGACGGCGTTCTCGATCCTCGGGCTGCTGCCGGCGAGCGCGCGCATCCTGACGGGGACGATCTTCTTCCGGGGTGAGGCCCTCGTGCGCGGCGGAGTCCGCGACGCCGCTCTCATGCGCCGTCTGCGCGGTCGTCGCATCGCCTACATCCCGCAGGAACCGATGTCGAACCTCGATCCGGCGTTCAAGATCGGCGCCCAGTTGATGCGCCCCATGGTCAAGCTCCTCGGACTCTCGAAGAAGCAGGCTCGGGCGAAGGCTCACGCGCTCCTGGCCAGCGTCGGCATCCCTGACCCCGACCGGGTGCTCGCGTCATACCCGCACGAGATCTCGGGAGGGATGGCCCAGCGCGTGCTGATCGCGGGAGCACTGAGTTGCGACCCCGACCTGATCATCGCCGACGAACCCACCACGGCGCTCGACGTGACCGTGCAGGCCGAGGTGCTCGACGTGCTGCGCGCGATGCAGGAGCGGACGGGGGTCGCGGTGCTGCTGGTCACGCACAACATGGGCGTCATCGCCGACATTGCCGACCGTGTCGCCGTGATGCGGCAGGGCGAGATCGTCGAGACGGGGAGCGTCGAGCAGATCCTCTCGGCCCCCGCGCACCCGTACACGCAAGCGCTGTTGGGCAGCATGCTCGTCGGACGCGAGCCCCTCACTCCGCTCGGCGTCGGCGGTGTCGACGCGAACGCGACAGCATCGGGACCTGTCGACCCTGCGGTGGCGCTGGCCATCGCCGACAGCGATCGGGAGGAGCCGCTGTCGGATGCGGCGAGGACCGCCCTGAGGGAGGAGATCTGATGGAATCGCCGCTGCTGGAGGTCGACCGCCTCGTCGTCGAGTATCGGTCGAAGGGCCTCTTCCGTCCGGCGCACCGCGTGCTCCACGACGTGTCGCTGTCGGTCGCCCCGAACAAGACGCTCGGTCTGGTCGGCGAGTCGGGCTCGGGCAAGACCACCATCGGTCGCGCCGTGCTGGGACTTGCTCCCGTGACCGCCGGCGCCATCCGCTTCGACGGACGTGACATCTCGCACGCGAGCCGACGCGAACGCCGAACCCTGAGCCGGGACATCCAGGTGATCTTCCAGGATCCCTACACGTCGTTGAACCCTGCGATGGAGGTCGGCGAGATCCTCGCCGAGCCCCTGTCGGCTCAGGGCATCGGCCGAACCGAGGCGCAGACGCGGATCGCACGCCTTCTCGACCGCGTGGGCCTGCCCGCCGACGCGCGACATCGCCTGCCGAACGAGTTCTCCGGCGGCCAGCGCCAGCGGGTCGCGATCGCCCGCGCGCTCGCCCTGAGCCCGAAGCTCATCGTGTGCGACGAGCCGGTCAGCGCCCTCGACCTCACGACGCAGGCGCGCGTGCTCGATCTGCTGCTGGAGATTCAACGGGACACCGGGGTGGCGTACCTCTTCATCTCGCACGATCTCGATGTCGTGCACCACATCAGTCATGACGTCGCCGTGCTGTACCGCGGCGAGATCGTGGAGAACGGCCCCGCGTCGCGTGTCACACGTGAGCCGCAGCATCCCTACACGCAACGACTGCTTCTGGCAGCCCCCGTTCCCGACCCCGCTGTGCAGCGCGAGCGGCGAGCCCAACGGCTCGCTCTGGCCGCCCAGAGCGCCGAATGACCTCCCCAACCCCCCCCGGTTCCACCGACAGGAGACCCCGTGTTGAAGCCGATCCCGACCGCAACCCGTGAACAGCTGATCCTCGACGGGCTGTGGCTGTTCGCGCTCGACCACGACGACGCACCCGAGCCGTGGCGCGCGCGCCTGGACACGACGCGCGAGGCCCCGGTGCCGGCCAGCTACAACGACGTCTTCGCCGACCAGGAGATCCACGACCACGTCGGCTGGGTCTGGTACCAGCGCGTCGTACGCGTTCCCCGCGGATGGGACGGTCAGCGCATCGTCCTGCGCGTGGATGCCGCCACCCACGAGGGCGTGGTCTACGTCGACGACGCGGAGGTCGTGCGTCACGTGGGCGGGTACACCCCCTTCGAAGCGGATGTCACCGCGCGCGTGCGTGCGGGTGACGAGGTGCGCATCACGATCGGCGTCAACAACGAGCTGACGAACGAGACGATCCCCCCGGGCATGATCACCGTCGCCGACGACGGCCGGCGGAAACAGGGCTACCGTCACGACTTCTACAACTACGCCGGCCTCGCCCGGTCGGTGCGCCTGTACGCGACGCCTCTCGCGTACGTCGACGACGTCACGGTGCGCACCGACATCGAGGGAGCCGACGGCATCCTCCGCTACGACGTCGCGACCGTGGGCGCCGGTGCGGTGCGGGTCGCGGTGCGCGATCTCGACGGCGCGATCGTGGCATCCGGATCGGGAGCCTCGGGCACGCTCAGGATCCCCGATGCGCGGCTGTGGGGGCCGGGCGCCGGCAACCTGTACGGGCTCGAGATCCATCTCGTCGACGGCGACGATCTCGTCGACGAATACGTGCTCGACGTCGGCATCCGGACCGTGGAGGTGCGCGGCGCCGCGTTCCTCATCAACGGTCGCCCGTTCTCGTTCCGCGGTTTCGGCAAGCACGAGGACAGTGCGATCCGCGGCCGCGGTTTCGACGCGGCCCTCATGGTCCACGACTTCGCGCTGATGGAGTGGACCGGAGCGAACTCGTTCCGCACCTCCCACTACCCGTACGCCGAGGAGTTCCTCGACTACGCCGATCGCCACGGCATCGTCGTGATCGACGAGACCGCCGCGGTCGGCCTGAACCTCGGCCTGGGCGGCGGTGTGCACGGGCGCGTCACCGAGCCCGCGTTCTCGCCGACGATGTTCAGCGACCGCACGCAGACCGCGCACGCCCAGGGCGTGCGCGAGCTGATCGCGCGCGACAAGAACCACCCGTCGGTGGTCATGTGGTCGATCGCGAACGAGCCGGAGTCGGTCGAAGAGGGAGCGCGCGAGTACTTCGTGCCGCTGGTGGAGCTCGCGCGCGAACTCGACCCCACGCGTCCTCTGACGTACGCGAACGAGTACCGCGGGACGTTCCACAACGACCGTCTCGCCGACCTCTTCGACGTGATCTGCCTCAACCGCTACTACGGCTGGTACATCGACACCGGTGATCTGCGTACGGCGGAGAAGAAGCTCGAGGAAGAGCTGCGCGGCTGGGGCCGCACGTTCGGCAAGCCGATCATCATCACCGAGTACGGATCCGACACCATGGCGGGACTGCACTCCGTGCTGACCCAGCCGTGGAGCGAAGAGTTCCAGCGTGATCTGCTCGACGTGTACCACCGCGTCTTCGACCGTGTCGACGAGGTGATCGGCGAGCACGTCTGGAACTTCGCCGACTTCCAGACCTCGGCCGGCATCATCCGCGTCGACGGCAATCGCAAGGGAGTGTTCACGCGCGACCGTCGTCCGAAAGAGGCCGCCCACCTGTTGCGGGCGCGCTGGATGGACAAGGCGCGCGTGGACGGCGACGCCTGATGTCGACGCTCACCGACCCCGGCACGGATCGTGCCGCGCGGCGCGCCGATCGCCTGCTGCCCCTCGAACCGGGGACGCGTGCTCGGGCACGCGAGCTGTACGCGCGCGTGGCGGCACGCCCGATCCTGTCACCGCACGGTCACGTCGACCCCCGCTTGTTCGTCGAGGACGCCCCTTTCCCCGACCCCGTCGCGCTGTTCATCCGGGACGACCACTACGTCACGCGCCTGCTGCACGCTGACGGCATCCCTCTCGCCGACCTGGGCCTGGGGCGGCCCTGGGACGATGTCGATACCCGCGCGGTCTGGCGCACGTTCTGCGACCGTGGGCACCTGTTCGCCGGAACCGCGTCGGGGTACTGGCTGCGCGCGACGTTGGACGACGTCTTCGGCATCGACATCGCGATCGACGGCACCCACGCCGACGACCTGTACGACGCGATCGCCTCGCGCCTGACCGAGCCGGCCCTGCGCCCCCGGGCGCTTCTGCGGGAGTTCGGGATCGAGGTCCTCGCCACCACGGACGATCCCCTGGACCCGCTCGACGCGCACCGCACGATCGCTCAGGATGCCGGCATCCACACCCTCGTGCGTCCGACCTTCCGCCCCGACGCCTACATCGACCCCGCGAACGACCGGTGGGGCGCGAACGTCGACGCTCTGCTGGGCGCGTCCGGAGGCGCGGGTTACCGCGGCTATCTGGAGGGCCTTCAGGCGCAGCGTCTTCGCTTCGTGCGGGCGGGGGCGACCTCGGCGGACTTCGGGGTGCTCTCTCCCGCCACCGTCGAGCTCGATGAGTCCACCGCATCCGGTCTCTTCGACCGTGCGCGAGCGGGCGCGGCGACTCCCGCGGAGAAGGCGCTGTTCCTGGCCCACATGCTCTTCGAGAGCGCGCGGATGTCGGTCGAGGACGGCCTGGTGATGACGCTGCACGCGGGTGTGCTGCGAAACCATCACGGCCCCACGTTCGCCGTGCTCGGCCCTGATCGCGGCCACGATATCCCCGTGCCGACGACGTTCGTCGAGGGCCTGCGTCCGCTATTGGAGCGCTTCGGCACCGAGCCGGGCTTCCAACTCGTGCTCTTCACCGTCGACGAGACGACCTACTCGCGCGAGATCGCTCCGCTGGCGGGTTTCTACCCGAGCGTCTACATCGGCGCACCGTGGTGGTTCCTCGACGCCCCCGAGGCGGCGCGCCGCTTCCGCGCGGCGACGGTGGAGACCGCCGGCTTCTACCGCGGATCCGGCTTCATCGACGACACGCGCGCGTTCCTTTCGATCCCGGCTCGTCACGACATGGCCCGACGCGTCGACGCGGGCTACCTCGCCGGTCTGGTCGAGGACGGGCGCCTGAGCATGTCGCAGGCGGAGGCGATCGCGGACGATCTCGTGGATGCCATCCCCCGACGGGCGTTCCGACTGTGAGCGCGTCCGTGTCCCCGTCGTCACCCGCGATCGCCGGTGCGCGCCTCGACGCGCGTGTCGCCGCCGCCGTCGACGCCACGGCCACGCGCCGCCCGCCCGTGCGGATCGTTCACCTTGGGCTGGGGGCATTCCACCGCTCGCACCAGGTGTGGTTCACCGCCCGGGCCGACCCCGCGGGCGAGTGGGGGATCGCGTCCTTCACCGGGCGCTCTCCGCGCGCGGCGCGGGCCGTCGCAGAACAGGACGGCTTCTACACGGTGGTCGAACGCTCCGGCGCGGGGGAGGACCACCGCCTGGTCGGGCACCTCGTCGCCGCGCACGACGGCGCGGACCTCGACGCCCTCGGTCGTCTGCTCGAACGGCCCGAGGTCGCGATCGTCACCCTCACCGTGACCGAGGCGGGATACCGTCTCGGCCCCGACGGGCACGCGGACATCGACCGCTGGCGCAGCGCGGGCGACACCGCGCCAGAGCTCTCGACGGCCGTCGCCCGCTTGGCGTACGGCCTAGAGCGTCGTCGTCGCGCGGGAGGCCCCGCCCTCGCCGTCGTGCCCTGCGACAACATCCCCGACAACGGCGCGGTCGTCGAGCGAGCGCTGCGGGGGTTCGCCGAGGAGGTCGCCCCCGATCTCGCCGGGTGGATCGCCGGCCACGTGTCGTTCGTGTCGACGGTGGTCGATCGCATCACGCCCGCGACCACGTCGGACGACATCGCCGCGTTGCGCGAGACGGTCGGATACGAGGACCGGGCGATGGTGGTCACCGAGCCGTTCGCCGAGTGGACCCTGGCGGGGGACTTCCCCGCGGGGCGACCGCGATGGGAGGACGCCGGAGCGCGTTTCGTCACCGACGTCGGCGCCTTCGAACGGCGCAAGCTATGGATGCTCAACGGTGCGCACACGCTGCTGGCGACGACCGCGCGGGTGCACGGCCACGAGAGCGTGGCCACCGCTTTCGCGGATGCCGAGGTGCGCACCCGCGTCGAGGAGTACTGGGACGCGGTCTCCGCCGTGCTGCCCGATCCCGCACTGGACCTGCCGAACTACCGGCGTGCCCTCGCCGCGCGCTTCGCCAACTCGCGCATCGAGCACCGCCTCGACCAGATCGCGGCCGAGACCGCGGCCAAGCTCCGCATCCGCACGGTCGCCGTGATCGCCCGATGCCGCCCCGACGATGTTCCGGACGCGCTCCTGCTGCCGCTCGCCGGCTGGATCGGCGGCGTGCTCAGCGGCCGACGCGACCCCGACGCCGAGACGGCCGCCATCGAGGATGCCGCTCGAGCCGACGACCCCGTCGCAGCGCTCCTCGCCGTCGTCGACGACGGCCTCATCGGCATCCCCGGGGTCGTCGCGCGCGTGCGTGCGCTCGTCGACACCGACACCCCTCAGCGCCCGACGGGCGCGATCCCCGCACACCCAGGAGGACACTCGTGATCATCGACCGGGCCGAAGTCATCGTCACCAGCCCCGACCGCAACTTCGTCACGTTGCGGCTGACCACAGACGACGGTCTCGTCGGCATCGGCGACGCGACCCTGAACGGCCGTGAGCTCGCCGTCGTCGCCTACCTCGCCGAGCACGTCGTGCCGCTGCTCCTGGGCCGCGATGCGCACCGCATCGAGGACACCTGGCAGTTCCTCTACCGCTCGGCGTACTGGCGGCGGGGTCCTGTCACGATGGCCGCGATCGCGGCCGTCGACATGGCGCTGTGGGACCTCAAGGGCAAGAGTCTCGGCGTACCGGTGTACCAGCTGCTCGGGGGCGCCTCGCGCACCGGCCTCCTCGCCTACGGGCACGCGTCGGGGAAGACGACCGAGGAGATCTTCGACTCGGTGCGGGCTCACCAGGAGCAGGGCTATCGTGCCATCCGCGTGCAGACCGGCGTCCCGGGCCTGAAATCGATCTACGGCATCGCCTCGAACGCGACCTTCGAGGCGAACAAGGGCGTGCGCTACGACCACGAGCCCGCGCAGCGCGGAGCGCTGCCGGCCCAGGAGGACTGGGACACCCGTTCGTACCTGCGCCACGTGCCGACGGTGTTCGAAGCGGTGCGCAACGAGTTCGGCCCCGAGGTGCCGCTTCTGCACGACGCCCACCACCGGCTGACGCCGATCCAGGCGGCGTCGCTCGGCAAGAGTCTCGAGCCGTACGACCTGTTCTGGCTCGAGGACTGCACACCCGCGGAGAATCAGGAGGCCCTGCGCCTGGTCCGCCAACACACGACCACGCCACTGGCGATTGGCGAGATCTTCAACACCGTGTGGGACTACCAGCAGATCATCCGCGAGCAACTCATCGACTACGTCCGCTCGGCCGTCACCCACACGGGCGGGATCACCCACCTGAAGAAGGTCCTCGACTACGCCTCGCAGTACCAGATCAAGTCCGGCATGCACGGGCCGACCGACATCTCTCCCGTCGGCATGGCCGCGGCGATGCACCTGGGGCTGTCGATCCACAACTTCGGCATCCAGGAGTACATGAAGCACGGCGAGAAGACCGACCGGGTCTTCCAGCAGTCGTTCACCTGGGAGGACGGGATGCTGCACCCCGGCGAGAAGCCGGGTCTCGGCGTGGAGCTCGACGTCGATGAGGCCGGCAAGTATCCGTACCAGCAGGCCTATCTGCCGTACAACCGCCTGCACGACGGGACGGTGCACGACTGGTGAGCCGCGGCGAGGCAGGCGGCCATTCACCCTGCCGCGATGGTGGCCGCCGCCTCGCCGACGGACGAGCCGACCGGCGAGACGAGCCGACCGGTGAGCGAGCCCCGGTGCGAGACTGAGACGGTGATGTCTCTCCCTCGCCCCATCGATATCCACGAGCTCACCACCGTCGACGACGTGCATACCGCTGCGGCTGTGTTCGACGCCGTCTGGGTCGGAGACCGCGCGACGATGCCGGCGAACATCCTGCGGGCGCTCGAGCACTCCGGCAACTACGTCGTCGGGCTCTTCGACGAGGGCCGCATGATCGGCGCTTCGGCGGCTTTCTTCGGTCCGCCCGCCGATCGGTCGATGCACTCCCACATCACCGGCGTCCTGCCCGGCTATCAGGGCCGTGGCCTCGGTCGTCAGCTGAAGAGTCACCAGCGGGAGTGGGCGCTCGCACGCGGCGTCGGGCGGATCACCTGGACCTTCGACCCCCTGATCGCGCGCAACGCGCACTTCAATCTCGCCATCCTCGGCACGCGCGTGACCGACTACCTTGTCAACCAGTACGGCGAGATGCCCGACGACGTGAACCGCGGCGACGAGTCGGACCGACTGATGATCTCGTGGGCGCTGGCCGAACCGCCCGCTCCGACACCGGCGGATGACACCGTTCGCGCGGTCGTCGAGATCCCCGACGACATCGAGGCCCTCCGCCGCACCGACCCGCCGGCCGCCGCCGCGTGGCGCGTGCGCGTGCGGGACGAACTGCGGGGGCAGCTGGCATCCGGCCGTCGGATCGGCGGCTTCGACCGCCGCGGCTATCTGATCGTCTGAGCCTCAGTCGCCGGAGACGGGTTCGTCCTTCTCGGCCGCCGGGTCGCCCTGACCCGGTCCCGGACGCACGGCGGCGTCGTCGCGCACGTCGATGCGCGTGACGCCGTCGTGCTCGGTGACGTCGAAGCGCGGTGCCGCGTCTTCTTCGGTCGCCTTCGGAGCCGACGTCAGCTGGTCGTGACGGTTCTCTTCGAAGCTCTTCTCGTCGCTCATCGCGTCCTCACTCTCCCGCCGAACGCCACGCGTCCGAGTCCATGTGCGAGCCCGCCTGCGGCCCCATCTGCAGCATTCCGCCGTCGACGACCCAGCCGGCGCCCGTGACGTACGAGCCCGAGGGCGAAGCGAGGAAGCGGATCACGTCGGCGATCTCCTCGGGCTTGCCCGGGCGACCGAGGGGGATTCCGGGGCGGTGGGTGCGCTCGGCATCCTCCGGCGACATGTCGTTGATCGGGGTGGCGATCTCTCCCGGCGCGACGGCGTTGGCAGTGATGCCGTACTGGCCGAGTTCGAGGGCCATGGTCTTGATGAGACCGCCGACGCCGTGCTTCGCGGCGACGTACGGCGCGGAGCCGACCCGCGGCTGGTGCTCGTGCACGCTCGACACGACGATGAGTCGTCCGCCCGTCCGGGCCTTCACCATGCGGCGCGCGGCCGTGTGGAGGGCGAGGAATGCGCCGTCGAGGTTGAGGGAGATGTCGGTGCGCCACGTGTCGAAGTCGAGGTCGAGGAACGAGCCGCCGATCCCGCCGCCGGCGTTGTTGACGAAGACGTCGAGGCCGCCGAGCTCGTCGGCCATGGCGTTCACGGCATCCGGGACCGCGTCGAAGTCGGTCGCGTCGAACTGCGCGACGATCGCGCGGGATCCGCGGGCGCGCACCGCGGCGGCCGTCTCTTCCGCGCCGTCCTTGTCGGAGTGGTAGGTGACCGCGACGTCCATTCCGGCGTCGGCGAGGGCGAGGGCGGTGGCCGCGCCGATGCCCGAGTCCGAGCCGGTGACGATCGCTTGGCGGGGGGTGAAGTCGTCGCTCATGCGCCCGACGGTACGCGCGCGGAGCCGCACGGGCGTCGGCCTTGCCAGGCTCGGACGCGGGCGTTACGGTCGCGGGCCTGTCGCGGGCCGGGCCGTGCCGGGCCGTGCCGGGCCGGGGCTGGGCCGGGGCCGGGCTGGGCTGGGCCGTGCCGTGCCGGCCCGGGCGTGCACAACTCCTGCATTCCCCCGCGGTCGAGGCCCGCAAGCCCGCACGCGGCGCGTTCTGCAGGAGGTGTGCCCGGCCGTCGCGGCACAGTTCAGGATGCCCGCCGTCGCCGTCGCCGTCGGTCCCCGCCGTTCCGGCCACCTGTCGGCACGGTGCGGCGGGGGTCCTGCGTCGTACACAACTCCTGCATTTCCTCGCGGCGGCGGCCCGTCCGGGACCATGCGGCGGATTCTGCCGGAGCTGTGCCCGGCCGCCGCGCAGCGCAGGAAGCCCCCAGCCGTCGCCGCCGCGGTCCGTCCCGGCCGCCCCTCGGCCCGCGGCGCGGAATTCCTGCGTCTCCGGCCGGGCCCCGCTAGCCTGCCGTCATGCCCGTGACCCGCCCCGCCTCGCCCGTGACCCTGGATGCCGTGGAGCTCCGCGTCCTGCACCTGCCGCTCGTGTCGCCCTTCACCACGTCGTTCGGCACGGAGACCGTGCGCGAGGTCATCGTCGTGGCCGCCGAGACCGTCGACGGCCGCGGATGGGGCGAGGTCGTGACCTCCGCCGAGCCGTACTACTCCAGCGAGTACACCCAGGGAGCGTGGGACGTCCTGTCGCGATTCCTCGCTCCGGCCCTGCTCGAGCGCCGTACCGTCGCACCCGAGGAGGTCGCCGGCATCCTGGCCCCCGTCGTCGGGCATCGCATGGCCAAGGCGGGCCTCGAGCTCGCGGTGATCGACGCCGCGCTGCGCGCCGAGGGGCGCCCTTTCGGGCAGTACCTCGGTGCCGTGCACGACCGGGTGCCCTCGGGGGTCTCGGTCGGCATCCAGCGCGACCCGGGAGCGCTCGTCGAGGCCGTGGGCGGCTACCTCGACGACGGGTACGTGCGCATCAAGATCAAGATCAAGCCCGGCCGCGACGTCGCCGACACCGTGGCCGTCCGCGAGGCATTCGGTGGCATACCCCTCCAAGTGGATGCCAACTCGGCCTACACCCTCGCCGACGCCGACACGTTGGCGGAGCTCGACGCCTTCGACCTCCTGCTCATCGAGCAGCCCCTCCAGGAGGACGATCTCCTCGACCACGCCACCCTCGCTCAGCGCCTGCGCACGCCGGTGTGCCTCGACGAGTCGATCGTCTCGGACAAGGCCGCCGCCGACGCCCTCGCCCTCGGCTCCGCGGCGATCATCAACATCAAGGCCGGCCGCGTCGGCGGGTATCTCGAGGCCGTCGCGATCCACGACCGCGCCGTCGCCGCGGGGATCCCGGTG
>NZ_LDRT01000035.1 GCF_001476655.1 Microbacterium testaceum
CCCCGGCCCCGCCCGCCAGGAAGCACGCGGACCCCGTGACACGACGAAACCCCCGCCGACCCGAAGGTCGACGGGGGCTCCGCATGTTCTACTTCGCGACGAGCGTGAGCGTCAGCGTCGAGTGGTAGACGCCGACGGGAGCGTCCTTCGGCGGCGTGAAGTCCAGCCCCGCGTCGAAGCGAGCCCCGCCGACCCCGGTGGACACCCCGGCCGAGGACGAGGCGATGACGCCTCCGCCCGTGCCCACGGCGAGACCCGGGAGCAGGGCGTCGCCGGCGAACGGCATCGGTCGGATGCCGAGGGCATCCGCCGGAGCGGAGTAGGTGCCGCTGGTGAAGGGCGTGGCCGTCGCGGTGAGCGTCCATCCCGTGAGCGCGGCACGATCGTCCACGACGGTGACCCTGCCCAGGTTCGCCGTCGCCCGCGTCCCCCGCTCGACCGCGCCGAAGTCCACCGAGGACTTCTGCGCATCGAGCGACCACAGGTCGCTCGCGGTCACCGTGGTGCGCAGTTCCGCGCTGTCGCGCAGAGTCGTCGGGTGCACCGGGATCTCGAACGTGCCCCACGCGACGACGGTCGGATCGTTCGGCTGCGTGAGCGCGACGGTGTGTCGGCCCGGTTCGAGCCGCGAGATGTCGACGACCGCGTCCCCGGCGGCATCCGTCGTCACCTGTCCGAGATCCGTCGGTGAGGACCACGCCCACGCCCGCAGGACCTGACCCCTGTGCGCCGCGCCCGCGTGCACCGTCACCGTGGTTCCCCCGTCGAGGGGACCGACGACGTCGACGGGAGCCGTGTCCGAGGACGACGGTTGGTGCGGCACGGGGTCGACGACGGTGAGGGTCGCCGCCGCCGACACGGTCTTGCCACCCTCGGCGTTGGAGGCCACGGCGCGGAAGGTCCGACCGTTCATCGCGGTGCTGGCATCCTTCACCGTCAGGGTCGACGAGGTGGCCCCTGCGACATCCGTCCAGGTCGATCCGTCCGTCGACGACTGCCAGGACACGGTCGGAGCGGGCGATCCCCCCGCGATCACCGAGAACGTCGCGGTCGCCCCGACCAGCACGCGCTGGTCCGACGGGTCGGTGAGCGTCGGCAGGGATGCCGAGATGGTGACCGTGGCCTCGAGCGCCTTCCCGTCGCGGCTGCCGAGCGACTGCACGAAGCTCAGCGGGTGAGCGCCGGCCCCTGCGACGGGGGTGTCGAGGGCGACGTGCCAGGTGCCGTCCGAGGCGACCGCTGCACGCCCGACCGTGCGCCCCTGGTCGACGACGCGCACGTCGGCCCCGGCGAGCCCCGTGCCGTCGAACGAGGCGAGAGAGGTTCCCGCCGGCTGGGCCGACGACACGTCCGTGGTGAGGGTGAACTGCGGTCCGCCGGCGTCGATGTTCTGACGCTGGTACAGGAACTGGTCGGTGGTCAGGGCGTGGTCGACGAGACGCGTCTCGCCCACGCAGCCGTACCAGCCGTGCTCGGGCTCTTCGTTCCACGTCGACGCGCCGATGATCCACGGCATGAAGTCGGCGGCCATCATCCCGCCGACCTGCGAGGCGTTGCGCAGCACCGGCACGCCGTCGACGTACATGATGACCGTCCCCGCGGCCGGGTTGTTCACGATCGCGACGTGATGCCACGCCCCGGGCATGATCTCGCCCGACCAGAGGGTGTAGGAGTTCTTCGAGCGCGGGTCGGCGGCCGAGTACTGGTATTCGCGGAGGTTGGAGATCCCCAGCCAGGCGGCACCGGCACCGGGGTCGGAGGAGTCGTTGATCCCCATCCACTGTCGGGCACCGCCGCGAGTGATGGCCGCTCCCCAGCGGTTGGCCGCCTCGGTCCAGTTGCTGTCCATCTGCAGGAACGTCTCGAGCGTGTAGCCGGTGCTGGCGTCGAGGTGGGCGAAGGTGGCCGGGGCCCCGTACTCCGTGGTGAGGTAGCCGAGGTTGTCGCGCGCGCCGGCGTTGCGGTGCACGTCGGTGAAGCAGACCGCACCCTTGTCCGCCGAGTACACGGGGGCGTTGGCGTGCGAGATGGAGACGTCGTCGCTCGTGTCGGGGGCGTCGGTGTCGTTCACCGGGTTGCGGTACATCGGGCTCGACCCGGCGATGTCGGGGATCTCGGTCGTGTCCGTCACGTCGCCCTCGGCGACACCGCCGAACCGCCAGTGCGCGAGCGTCCCGTCGACGCGGACGTAGTCGCTGTCACTGCCGGCGGCGGCGAGCTGCTGCTCCTTGCCGTGACCGGTCCACCCGGCCGACACGATCTCTTTGGCCCGCGCCGAGAGGTCGCCGTTGTCGGACTGCGCCGCGGTGGGCGCCTTCCAGCCGAACCGCGCCCCGAAGTCGATCGGCAGGCTGAAGTCCTGCCACTTGCCGTCCAGCACCGGCGTGTCCGTCGACGTGAGCGCGTCGGCGTGCTTCATCGGCACCCAGGGCGAGACGGTGTCGACGTCGATGCTGTTGTTCGTGAGGTCGAACTCGAACAACGTCATGATGCCGTTACCGCCGTCCGCGGCCATCTGGTAGTCCGTCAGCACCTCGAACACGGGGTGTCCGAAGTCGTTGGTCAGCGTTCGCTGGGTCGCTCCGTGGAAGTGACCGTTCAGGGTCAGGATGATCTGGTCGTTCTTGCGG
Organism: Microbacterium testaceum; assembly: GCF_001476655.1. Classification (GTDB taxonomy): domain Bacteria; phylum Actinomycetota; class Actinomycetes; order Actinomycetales; family Microbacteriaceae; genus Microbacterium; species Microbacterium testaceum_C. Next base: position 2,631 of record NZ_LDRT01000035.1, read on the forward strand.
ATGAGCTTGTCCCAGAGCAGGTCGCCGTACCACCAGCTCGTGGGCGAGACCTGGTCCTGGTCGATGCCGATGATCGCGTGCGAGTTCAGCACCACAGGAACACCCGGGTGGGCATCGAGGATGCCTTGGGCCCAGGCGAAGGTGTCGTCCGAGGCGTTCCAGCCGAGCGAGAGGACGATCCAGTCGTGTCCCTCCGCCTGGAAGTCGTAAGCCGAGGAGTAACCGTTCTGGAACGTGCCGAGCAGCGTTCCCCCGGCCTGCCGCTTCAGTGTCGTCGCCCCGAAGTTCGACAGGTAGTTCGCCGCGTTGCCCTCGGAGGAGCGCGCGCCCTGATCGGCCACGTCGTGGTTGCCGGGGATGATCGAGTACGGTACGCCCCCGTCCTCGAGGATCCGCATGGCCTTCGCGGCGGCGGTCCACTGGTCGCCCACCCACTGCTGGTCGACGACGTCGCCGAGCTGCACGGCGAACGGGATGTTCAGGTCGTTCTTGTGATCGACGACCCACTGCGTCTGCGCTTCGAACGGATTGGTGCCGTATTGCGGGTAGAACTGCGACGCGCTGTACCGCGAATAGAACTGCGTGTCGGGCAGCACCGGCAGGAGGAAGCTGGATCGGTCCGCGGCGGCCGGCGCGGTGCCGGATGCGGCGCCGGATGCCGCGGCGGACGCGGCCGAAGCGGGCGCGCCGCCGTCGGCCGCGAGCGCGACGGGGGCGTTGCCGAAGGCGAGGGTGGACAGGGCGAGGGCCGTCACGGCGGCGACCACGGAACGCGCGCGCGAGGCGCGACGAGGCTGGATGGACATCTCTCTTCTCATCGGATGCAGGGAGCGGAACAGCGAGTCAGGAGGCGGGGGTGCGGGGCCCGTAGGCCTCGACCTCGGAGAGGGTCATCCACGTCGCGGACGACTTGTTGCCGACGATCACGCGCAGGCCGGTGGCGAGCACGGGGGTCGAGGTGACCTCGAGGGAGAGGTTGGTGGTCGGGTTGGCGTAGGGCCAGCCCGACGTGGTCGGCAGGTTCTTCCATCCGCCGAGCAGCGTGCGGTACTGGACGGTCACCGTGCCGATGTTCTGCTTCCCCCCGATGTCGTAGACGCCGACCCCGGTGATCTGGCGCGGCTGGTCGAAGGAGAACGACACGCGGTTGGGGTTGACGCGGTTGGCGGCGCCGCCGCTTCGCCAGTCGGCGAAACCGACGGCGTTGCGGTTGCCGTCGGTGAGGGCGAACGTCGTGCCGTCCTTGAACGCGTAGTCCGGGTGCACGCCGCTCTGCCGCAGCAGGTTCACGCGCTCGGGTGCGACGAGCGTGACGATCAGGCGCGCGCGGAAGCCCGAACCGGTGACGGCGGAGACGGTGACGGTCCCGGGCTGCGCGAACGCGGCATCCGTGAGAGCCGCCCAGTCCCAGGACACCGGGGAGGTCACCGTCGCCCCCGTTCCGGGGACCTTGCGCACGACCGTGCGCGGGGCGAGCATCCGGAGCTCCTTCACGCTCACCCCCGCGTAGGACGTCAGCGCCGCATCGTCGGCCTCTCCGGGCGAACCGACCGAGAAGTGCGCCGTCACCGCGATAGCCTCACCGAAGAAGCCGGATGCCGTTCCGGTCACGTCGACCTCGCCGTTGCTGTTCCAGACCGATCGATCGGGCATGCGCCAGGCGATCGACGTCAGGGGAACCGATCCGCCCCAGCCGTACCGGGCGGCGAGGTTCGTCGGCATCGAGGGGGCCGACCCCGCGGGGACCACCGCGGTCGGGACGGCCACGGTGGCCTGCAACGTGTGCATCCGCCACTTCTGCACGGCGGCGCCGGCGTTGAGGGTGTAGGTCTGCACCTCCGAGCCGTCGGTCGTCTTCCAGTTGTAGAGATCGAGCGCGGCGGGTTGCGACGACGGATCCGACTGCACGTTCACGAGGTTGACGGTGCCGTCGCCGGCGTCGCGCGCCTCCCACTGGGCATACGGGTCGGATGCGGAGTCGGCGACGTCGGCGAGCTGGAGATAGCGGAAGGTCGACTGGTTGTTGCGGGAGCGGATGAGGACCCGGTCCTGCTGATCGGCGATCAGATAGGTGTGGGCCGATCCCGTCACGGGATACACGCGCAGGGCCTGCGCCTTCAACGACGCCGCGTTGCCGGTTTTCATGGTCTCGATCGCGGCGGCGGCGCGGTCTGTCGCCCCCGGCGCCGAAGACACCTGTGCGTTCGTGTCGCCGAGCTGCAGGACCTTTCCGGGCGCGTTCACGCTCTCCAGGAGCATGAGAGTGGGAGCGCCGACCCCCGATGGGAGGGCGGAGGACGGGGTGGCCGAGGCCGGTGCGGCGATCGTCAGGCCGATGAGCGAGACGGCGACGGCGGCGAGAAGGCGCAGGGACCGTCTCGGAGACGTGGGGGGCATGGGGAACAGGGTCCTCTCTTCGGGGCGGCGGCCCTCGGGCGGGCCGGACCGAAGCTATCCACGCGATCTACCGGGCACCCCTCGCGCACGGTATCTACGGATGAACGGCGGGTTCTCGCCGCGTGGACGCGTGCGGAAACCCGGTGGAGGTCCGGAGTCCGCGAAGAATGTTCGCCACAGCAACACCGCCGACACATCCCGCCACAGCGCCGTAACGCGACGCCCCTAACCTGACGGGCATGCACCTGCACGACTTCCATGCCCTCGACGACGCGGATGCCACGGCCACCGCCCGCGTGTGGGCCGACGTCCCGGGCTGGGTCGATGCCCTCGTCGCGGGTCGCCCGTACGCAAGCGTCGAGGCCCTCGCCTCCTACGCCGGAGACCTCGCCGCCGCCTGGTCACCGGACGACCTCGCGGCCGCCCTGCACGCGCACCCGCGCATCGGCGCGAAGGTCTCCGGCGAGGGCGCGGAGGCCGCGGCATCCCGTCGCGAGCAGGGGTCCATGGCATCCGCCGACGACGACGACATCGCGGCCATCGCCGCAGGGAACGCCGCTTACGAGGAGCGGTTCGGCCGGGTCTTCCTCATCCGCGCCGCCGGGCGCACCCCGGGTGAGATGCGCGCCGAACTCGAGCGCCGCCTGACCAACGACCCCACCGCCGAGACCATCGAGGCCACCCGCCAGCTCGCCGAGATCGCCCTGCTGCGCCTGCGGACCACCTTCGCCGACGACGCCCCCGCCGAGCCCGAGGACGCGGAATGACCCACCTCACCACTCACCTCCTGGATGCCACGACGGGCACACCCGCGACCGGCGTCAGCGTCGCGCTGGCCCGACTCGACGGCACCCCCGTCGCCGAGGGCACGACCGACGTCGATGGTCGCCTCGCCCTCGGTCCCGACCGGCTCGACGACGGCGACTACGCCCTGACCTTCGGAACCGGGGCCTACTTCCGCGGGCGCGGCGTCACCTCGTTCCACCCCGTCGTCACGGTGACCTTCACCGTCGCGGGCGAGGCGCACCTGCACGTGCCGCTGCTGCTGAGCCCCTTCGCCTACTCGACCTACCGCGGCAGCTGAGGAGCGTCATGAAGGTCATCGTCATCGGCGCCGGTGTCGGCGGAACCTCCGCCGCCCTCGCTCTGCAGAAGCTCGGCCACGACGTCGTCGTCTACGACCGCATGCGCGAGAACCGCCCCGTCGGCGCGGCGCTGTCGCTGTGGTCCAACGGCGTGAAGGTGCTGAACTGGCTCGGTCTCGGCCCCCAGGTCGCCGCCCTCGGCGGGCGGATGGACGACATGGCCTACTACGACGGGCACACCGGCGAGGAACTGTGCCGCTTCAGCCTGTCTCCCGTCACCGAGCAGACGGGCCAGCGGCCCTATCCGGTGGCCCGCGCCGACCTCCAGCAGCTGATGATGGATGCCGTCGGCTCCGCCCAGATCCACCTCGGCAAGCAGCTGGTCGGCGTCTCCGAGGCCGAGGGCGTCGTCACCGCCACCTTCGCCGATGGCACCACCGACACCGCCGATCTGCTGATCGGGGCCGACGGGGCGCGCTCGCTCGTGCGCGACTACGTCACCGAGCCCACCGGCATCCGTCCCGAACGGTCCTATTCGGGGTACGTGAACTACAACGGTCTCGTGAAGGCCGACGAGCGGATCGGACCGCTCGAGCAGTGGACCACCTACGTCGGCGACGGCAAACGCTGCGCGGTGATGCCCGTGGCCGGCGACCGCTTCTACTTCTTCGTCGACGTGCCCGGCCCCTCGGGTGTGGTCGAGGACCGCATGGCCGCCCTGGAGGCCGCCTTCGGGTCGTGGGGCGCCCCCGGGGTGCGCGCACTGCTCGACGGCATCGACCCCGACGAGTCGCTCAACCGCGTCGAGATCTGGGATATCGACCCCTTCGACACCTGGGTGCGCGGGAGGGTCGCGATCCTCGGCGACGCGGCGCACAACACCGCGCCCGACATCGGGCAGGGCGCGTGCTCGGCGCTGGAGGACAGCTTCGCGCTCGGCATCGTGTTCGCCACGGCGACGCTCGGCGTCGAGGACTCACTGAAGCGCTACGAGCGCATCCGCACCGAGCGGGCCGGCGACCTCGTGCTGCGGGCCCGCAAGCGCGCGCATGAGACGCACGCGTTCGACGTCGCCGCGACCGAGGCCTGGTACGACGGCCTGCGCCGCGAGGACGGCACCGGGGTCATCCGCGGCATCGTGGGGAACATCGAGGGAAGCCCCGTGGAGCTGGGCGCGAGCGTGATGCGTTGAGCCGTTCCCTTCCCTCGCCGACGCGGAGCGCGAGCGTCCGGCGCGGGCGTCCGGCGCGGGCGCGTCACCGCCGCGCGGCGGCCACCGATCGGTCCACCACCACGTCGCCCCCGACCACCGTCAAGAGCACGTGGGCGCTCGCGAACGCGTCGGGATCCGCCGACAGCGGGTTGGCGGCGAACGCCGTGAGGTAGGCCGGCATCCCCTCCTCGATCGTCCCTCCGCGCTCACCGACCGAGCGCCACCACCCGCGGGTGTGGGCGTCGAGCGCCACCGGGGCGTCGAGGGCCTGATGGGGGAGCACGGGGGTGACGTCCGTGCGCCCCGCGGGGCGGCGGAGCATCGCCGCGGCGAGCGTGGCCCGGGCGTCGTAGGGGGCGACGGGCCAATCGGATCCGAGAGCCACGACCACACCCCTGTCGTGCAGATCACGCGTGCGCCACGCGCGGTCGGCGCGCTCATCTCCCAGACGGCGCGACCAGTTGTCGGTGTGGTCGGCGCGCGTGAAATGGGTGCAGTGCGTGGGCTGCATGCTGACGGAGACCCCGGCCTCGACGATGAGGTCGAGCACGTCGTCGGGCAGCGTCTCGATGTGCTCGATGCGGTGCGGCACCCCGGTGCGCTCGAGGGCGTTCAACGTCGCGGCGACGAACTCGATCCCGCGATCGCCGATGGCGTGGGTCGTCGTGGGGATGCCGCGCGCGTGGAAGTACGCGACCGCGGCGGCGTACTCGGGCGGACGCAGCCACAGCGACTCGGTCGACTCGCCGTGCGTGTCGGGCTCGCGCAGCCACGCGGTGCCGTTGTCGATGGTGCCGTCGATCATGAGCTTGATGCCCCGGACCTCCCATCGCCGGCCATGGCGCCCTTGAAGATCCGCGAGCCGCGCCCAATCGCTCTCATGGGAGCCCGGCACGGCCATCGGCGAGACGCGAAGGCGGATCGGCAGTTCTCCCTCAGCCTCGAGCGCGTCGAAGAGATCGAAGGCATCGGGGTCGGACGAGTCGAGCATCTGTCCGATCGTGACGCCGGTCTCGGCCATTCCGCGGAGGATGGCGCCGAGCGCGTCGCGCCGGTCCTCGAAGGTCAGGATCGGCAGGATGCCGGTGACCCGGCTCATCGCGCTCTGCTCGAGCAGGTACCCGGTCGGCGTCCCGTGCTCGTCGACCGCGATCGACGAGGAGTCGTCGAAGCTCTCGGCACCCGTGACGCCGGCGCGCTCCAGAGCCGCCGCCGAGGCGATCGCGGAGTGGGCGTCGAAGAGCTGGACGAGCGCCAGACGGTCCGACGGAAGCAGGTCGAAGAGCGCCCCGGACGGTGCTGCGGGGCCGAACACGTTCGGATCGAGACCCCAACCGAGGACCCACTCCCCCGCGTCTGCCGCCTCCTCGGCGAGCGCACGCCGGGCTTCGTCGAGGGTCGCCACGGCACTCAAGTCGACCCCACGAGTCAGGCCGATCCCCGCAACGGGGTGGATGTGCGCATCGACGATGCCGGCCGTGAGCGTCGCATCGCCCAGGTCGACGACGCGGCCCGCGCGCGATCTCCAGGAGTCCGCGGCATCCGGGGTCCCCACTGCGACGATCTCTCCGTCGCGGATCGCCACGAATCCGGCCTCCGCGGGCGCGCCGGCCAGGGCCGACGGCGTGAGGACCGCTCCCGCGAGGACCACGAGGTCGATGTTCTCCGGCATGAACGCACTCCTTCTCCGTGATCGACGGGTGTCACCTCGATCGGATGCCGTCACTTCTGCCCCAGGAAGGACTCGCGCGGCAGCTGGTCGATGGTCTCGGTGGTGGGCTCGACCTCCGAGAAGTCGAGCTTCGGGACGGGCCTGCGGAACATCCCCGTCTTGACCGCGAGGATCACCACGCCCACGAGCGCCCACGCGCCGCCGATGATCCACGTCACGCCCTCGAGCGAGCTCAGCAGCCACAGCGTGAGCACGAAACCGATCGCCGGCACGATGCCGTACCGCACGAGGCGTCCCGCGGTGAGCGCCGTCCGCTCCGTTCGCGGACCGAAGAGGTAGGTGCGGATGACCGAGAGGTTCACCATCGCGAAGGCGACGAGCGCGCCGAAACTGATCATGAACGCCGCTTGCGACAGCGTCACGAACAGGCCCGCGAGGGCGATCACCGACACGAGCGCGGTCGCGACCACCGGTGTGCCGTACTTCCGGGAGAGACCGCCGAGCGGACGAGGCAGGATGCCGTCGCGCCCCATCGAGAACAGGATGCGGGACACCGCCGCTTGGCCTGCGAGTCCGGCGCCGAGCGTGCCCAGGACGGTGATGAAGACGAAGACGCCGGCCAGGATCGGGCCACCGACGTGGTCGAAGAGCACCGCGCCCGCGGCATCCAGGAGCGCCTGCGGCGCGGCGCTCCAGTCGGGCAGGTGGTAGGCGAGGGCACCCACCCAGGCCACCGCGATGAACAGCAGTCCGCCGACGACGGTCGTGACCATGATCGCGATCGGGATGTCGCGACGGGGGCGCTTGGCCTCCTCGGAGAGCGTCGACACGGCGTCGAACCCGAGGAAGGAGAGCGAGAGCACCGCGGCGCCGGTCAGGACGGGGTTGAACTGCGCACTGCCCGGGAGGAACGGCTCGAAGACGCCAGGGGCGTTCGGGTCGCCGATCGCGGTCTTGATCGCGAAGAAGGCGAAGACGATGACGGCGGCGAAGGACACCAGGACGACGACCGTGCTGACCTTGCTCACCAGCGAGATGCCGAGGACGTTCAGGACGAGAGCCACGATGATCGCGCCGAGGGTGAACACCCACACGGGCACCGCCGGGAACTGCGTGTTGGCGTACAGGCCGAGGATCAGGAAGTTGATCATCGGGATGAAGAGGTAGTCGAGCAGCAGGATCCACCCGGTGAGGAAGCCGACGCCCCCGCCGAACGACTGCTGCGCGTAGGTGTACGCCGAGCCGGCGACCGGATAGCGGCGGACCATCGCGGAGTAGCTCGACGCGGTGAACAGCATCACGACCAGGGCGACGACGTAGGACGCCACGAGGTGCCCCTCGGTCAGCTGGTTCACGATGCCGTAGGTGGTGAACACCGTGCCGATGGCCATGTACGAGATGCCGAAGAGGGTGAGGCCGGCGACGCCCATCGAGCGGGGAAGGGAGGTGCGGGAACGCTGAGTCATGAGCGAACTCCTTGGGTGAGGGGCGATCACCAGCGATCGCGTTAAACGAACATAGTTCGATTTAGCCCCACGTACAATGAGTTTCTCCGACCCGACGGCGAGGGAACAGCGTGAGTGCAGCGACGAAGCCAGCGTCCGAGGTCGACGAACGCCCTCGATCGGTGGGGCGCCCCCGGGTCGGGATCCTGTCACGCCGGCTCATCGGCGAGACCGCCCTGCGCCTCCTCGACGATGGTCGCGACACGGGATTCCGCATGAGCGATCTCGCGCGAGCCCTCGGCGTCCGCGTGTCGTCGCTGTACAACCACGTCGAGAACAAGGCGGCGGTCTTCGCCGAGATCCGCGAGATCCTGGCCGAACGGATCGACGGGGAGGCGACACCGGACCCTCGATGGGACCGCGCCCTGCGCACCTGGGCGCACGCCTACCGCGCGGCGTTCGCGGCCCACCCCGCGACGGTCGCGTACCTGTCCACCCTCCCCCTCGACGCGGACTCCACGGTCGGCACCGCCTACGACCACCTCGCGTCCCAGCTTCAGGATGCCGGCTGGTCGGCCGCGGAGTCGATGAGCGTCATCGTGGCCGTGGAGTCGTTCGTCTTGGGGTCGGCACTCGATGCCTCCGCCCCTCAGGACATGCTCGACCCGGGCCAGCGGACCGACGTTCCCGGCTTCGCCGGCGCCTACCACGCGCGCCGCGAGCTCGCCGCGGCCGAGGGCGTCACCCCCGCCGACCTCGCGTTCACTCTCGGCCTCGACGCTCTGCTCGAGGGCCTGCGGTTGCGCCTGGGGCGCGGGGCCGCGTGAGCCGTCCCCCTCACGTCCGGGTCGCACGGCGCGGTCGACGGCGCGGTCGCACCGCGCGGTCGCACGGCGCGGTCGCACGGCGCGGCCGCACGGCGCGGTCGCACGGCGCGGTAGACGGCGAGCAGAACTCCGGAAAAACGGGATGCCGGGCGCCCGGCGACCGCGGAAACACGCGGGGCCTCAACCGCGACCGGCGAGAACGCAGGAGTTCTGCACGCCCCGCCCGGCGGACACGCCCGCCGTGCGCCTCAGACGCGGAAGACCGCGTGCACGTCGCCGCCGAGAGCCTCGCGACCGCCGAGGCCGTCGATCTCGAGCAGCGTCGCGATGCCGATGACCTCGCTGCCCACTGCCTCGAGCAGCTCGCGGCCGGCGGCGAGCGTGCCACCCGTCGCGAGCACGTCATCGAGCAGGAGCACGCGCGCACCGGCGGCGTTGTCGTCGTGCATCTCGATGGTGGCCGAGCCGTACTCGAGGTCGTACTCGACGGCGGCGGCGGGGCGGGGCAGCTTCCCCGCCTTGCGGATGGGCATGAGTCCGACGTCGGCGGCGATGGCAGCCGCACCCGCGAGGAGGAAGCCGCGCGCCTCGACTCCCGCGACAGCGTCGAACCGGCCGACGAAGGGCTCGATGAGCGCGTCGACGACGGTGCGCAGGGCCGCGGCATCCGTCAACAGGGGCGTGATGTCGCGGAACACGATCCCCGGCTTCGGGTAGTCGGGGATGCTCGTGATCAGCGATTCGGCACGGGTGAGGGCGGAGGCGTCGGGCACCGCCCCAGCCTAATCGCGCCCCCGCGCCCGCGCCCTCGCGCCCGCGCTCTCCCCGTTGGGTGTCCACAACACCCGGACGAATTCGGAACCGTCCAGGTGTTTTGGACACTCAACGTGCACGGAACGCGAGGGCGAGCGAGACCCGGGACCGCGGCCCCGCACGGGAGCGTGAACGGGGGCCACGGGAGCGTGAACGGGGGCCACGGGAGTGCGAGCGGGTGGCGCGGGCGGGGGCGACGGCGGGCGACGAGGAATCCGCTTGACGCCGATGCAAGCGCTTGCAGTACGGTGTACCGCATGACTTTCACGCAGGAGGACTCGCGACCCGAGCTCGCGTCCGCACCCGGCTCGGAGTGGTGGCGCACCGCCGTCATCTACCAGATCTATCCCCGCTCGTTCGCCGACGCCTCGGGCGACGGCCTCGGCGACCTGCCCGGTGTCACCGCCCACCTCGACGACCTGAAGCAGCTGGGAGTGGATGCCATCTGGCTCAGCCCCTTCCAGCGGTCGCCGCAGAAGGACGCGGGCTACGACGTCGCCGACTACCGCGACGTCGACCCGATCTTCGGCACCCTGGCCGACTTCGACGCCATGCTGGCGGGCGCGCACGAGCGCGGCATCCGGGTCATCGTCGACCTCGTGCCGAATCACTCCAGCGATCAGCACGTCTGGTTCCAGGAGGCGCTGAAGGCCGCTCCGGGCAGCCCGGAGCGGGCGCGGTACATCTTCCGCGACGGCAAGGGCGAGAACGGCGAGCTGCCCCCGAACAACTGGGAGAGCGTCTTCGGCGGCGGCATGTGGAAGCGCGTGACCGAAGCCGACGGCACGCCGGGCCAGTGGTACCTGCACATCTTCGACGAGAGCCAGCCCGACTTCGACTGGACCAACGAAGAGGTGCGCGCCGAGTTCCGCGACATCCTGCGCTTCTGGCTCGACCGCGGCGTGGACGGGTTCCGCGTCGACGTCGCTCACGGTCTCATCAAGGCTGAGGGCCTGCCCGACTTCACGCCCGACCCCGAGGGCGGCTCGATGGGCGGCGACGCCGAAGAGGTCCCGTACTGGGGTCAGCCCGGCGTACACGAGGTCTGGCGCGAATGGCACGAGGTGCTCGCCGAGTACGACGGCGACCGGGCGCTCTGCGCCGAGGCGTGGCTGCCCACCGTCGCCGAGACGGCCCTGTGGGTGCGCCCCGACGAGATGCACCAGGCGTTCAACTTCCACTACCTCGAGACGAAATGGGATGCCGCCGCCCTCCGCGCCGTGATCACCGAGTCGCTCGACGAGTACGGTGCCGTCGGCGCCCCCAGCACCTGGGTGCTGTCGAACCACGACGTCGTACGCCACGCCTCGCGCCTCGCGTTGACGGCCGAGAACCCCCAGGGCGCCGGTATCGGCCCGAAGTCCCCGGGCCAGCCCGATCCCGTCAAGGGCCTGCGTCGGGCGCGCGCCGCCACGTCGATGATGCTCGCCCTCCCGGGTTCGTCGTACCTGTACCAGGGCGAGGAGCTCGGCCTGCCCGAGGTCATCGACCTGCCCGACGACGCCCGTCAGGACCCGACGTGGTTCCGCACGAACGGCGAGCGCTACGGTCGCGACGGATGCCGCGTCCCGATCCCGTGGACCGCCGACGCCCCCGCCTACGGCTTCAACACCACGGGTGAGTCGTGGCTCCCGCAGCCCGCGGAATGGGCCGCCCTCGCGCGGGACGTGCAGGTCGACGACCCCGCCTCGACCCTGTCGCTGTACCGCTCGCTGCTCGCCGAGCGCCGAAGCCGCAACCTCGGCGCCGGCGACCTCGAGTGGCTCGACGGCTACGGCGACGACGTGGTGGCGTTCCGCAACGGCACGCTCACGGTGATCGCGAACCTCGGCGACGAGCCGGTCGAGCTCCCCGCGGGCGAGGTGCTCGTCGCGAGCGGTCCCCTCGACGGTGACCGCCTGCCGTCCGACACGACCGTGTGGATCGCGGCGGCGTAAGCCGCGGCATCCGCAGTCGCGAGACCGTGGTCGGTATCGACGACGTCGCCCGCGCGGCGGGGGTGTCGACGGCCACGGTCTCGCGCGCGCTGAGCGGACGCGGGCCCGTCTCGACGGCGACCCGCGACCGCGTGCTCGCGGCGGCCGAGAAGCTCGGCTACGTCGTGTCGGCGGCCGCGTCGAGCCTGGCGACCGGACGCGCGCGGGCGATCGGGGTCGTCGTACCCTTCCTCGACCGGTGGTTCTTCAGCACCGTGCTCGCGGGGATCTCCGACGCCCTCGTGCGCGAGGGCTACGACATCACGCTCTACAGCGTGAGCGCCGACCCCGACGAGCGCCGCCGCGTGTTCGACGATCACCTGCGCCGCCGGCGCATCGACGCGGTGATCACCATTGCGATCGAGATGGATGCCGCCGAGTCGGCGCTCCTTCGCACCCTCGGGGTCCCGGTGGTCTCGATCGGCGGCCCCAACCCGTTGCTGACCACGCTCACCGTGGACGATCGCGCAGTGGGGCGCCTCGCCACCGAGCACCTCATCGCTCTCGGCCACCGTCGCGTCACCCACATCGGCGCTGACACGACGACCGACGCGGCGTCCTCGGTCCCCGCCCTCCGTCGCCGCGGCTTCACCGAGACGATGGAGGCCATCGGCGCCGCCCCCGTGTTCGAGCCGGCCGACTTCACCATCGAGGGCGGCTCCGCGGCGGCCACCCGCACGCTTCGCGGCGATGGCCCTCCGACAGCGATCTTCGCGGCCTCCGACGAGATGGCGATCGGCGCGATCCTCGCCGCGCGCGAGCTCGGCCTGCGCGTCCCCGCCGACGTGTCGATCATCGGGGTCGACGGGCACGAGCTCGGGCGATGGTTCGGCCTCACGACCGTCGACCAGTTCGCGCGCGGTCAGGGCGAGCGCGCCGCCGAGGCGGCTCTCGCCGAGCTCGACGGCGCCGCACCCGCCCCCGGCCTCGGCACCCTTCCGTTCGAGCTGGTCGATCGCGGGTCGACGGGTCGGGTCGACACTGGTCACCTCAATTGAATGGCGAACCTCTTAACTGGCTTCGGCACCCCACTACCTACTTCCTCAAATCTGGTTCCAACTGCGAACAGTGTCGATGGCGTTCGACAGCGATTTGATGCCCGTAATCGCTGGCTGCAGGCTGCGCCTCATTGTGACATTCGTGAGCGCCGCAATACGTAGCATCTGCACAAGCTGCCCCATCTGCTGCACCATGGGCGCCAACTCGGCGACTCCCGCGAATCCGAGCTTCAGAGAGTTCAAACTTTCCTGGGCAGCGGACACGTCGATCGACCGCAATTCCTCGGCTACTGCCCTCAACCTTGCATCGGCACGGAGAACGCGCTGTTCCAATTCTGCGCCACTGGACGAGAGCCCATTCGCAGGCGGCAGCATGTCATGCGCGACGCGGACCAGAGACGCCTGTCTCTGAGCCGGCGAGACCGCCCCGAGTTTAAGCTCGGTCAGCGCTCCGGCCGCCGCAGCAAAATTTTCGATGGCCACCTGAACTGTTGGCAGGAATGCCGCCATCTCTTCGAAGTCGGCGGACAGTGCGACCACGTCAGCTAGCTCCGCTTCGTCAAGGCCGGCGCCTGATTCGTTTGGAGGTTTGGCGACTGACTCGCCCTCTCTATCCGAGAGCGCACTCTCTGCGGCGCTGAGATTTTCCTTTAGCGCTCCAACCATGCCATGGATAGCCATCGCCCATTCCGGCGACTCATACCCTGCAAGCCAAGCAGGCTCAATGTTCTTGTAGTTGAGGCGTTCAATCATCTGGACATCCTCACGAGGGTCGTCCGGCGAGATGACATCCGCGCCAGCAAGTACCACGGGGAGAATCAGGGCCTCTACACCAAGCTCCTTCGCATATTCATGGAAGGCCAACAGTTCCTCGCGACATGCCTCACTCTCGAAGTAACGCATCGTGATAACTGGTATGAAGAAAGTGGCCGATTGGACGCTCTCACGAATTCGCGCACGCCAATCTTGACCCCAACCGATCGCGTCGCGATCTACGAAAATTTCAAGCTGGCGTCCCGTAGCCGCGTGAAATCTTCCTTCAAGCGACCGCTTCAGTTGGTCGACGACGCCACCATAGTCGTCGTTGTCTTTGCGCGTGTAGCTCAAGAATCCGCGTGCGGCAACACTCTTTGTATCCGACATGCGGAAAACCTACCGGGCGAACAACCCACACGTATATAGGAGCGGAAACAAGAGCACCGTACGCCCCGGACCCCGCGTGGATCAGCGCGCGGACCCCTGCAGCGAACCCGTGGTCTCCCCGGCCGGGTCGGTGACGAGGCACGAGATCTCGCGGTCGCCCTGCGCCCAGGTCTCGCTCGAGGGACCGATGTAGTTGTACTCGAGGGTCGAGTCGGCGTACGAGACGCCGATGTAGGACTGGAACGCGGCGTCGCACTGCTCCTGCGCCGACGCGGTGATCGCGTCGTCGCCGGGGAAGGCGCCGTCGGGCACGGTGAAGCCGCCGAAGACCTCATAGGTGTGCGGGAGGCCGCAGTCGACGAGGTTGTCGCTCGTGATGAACCCCGACGAGACATCGTCGAGGCACTGTCCGACCTGCAGCGACAGGAACTCGGTGGGGGCGTTCTGGTTCGGGTCGAAGAAGCCTCCATCGTCGGTCGACTGCGCCTCCTCCGCGGCACCGAGGGCCACGAAGACGAAGAAGAGGATCACTCCGACGATGGTGAGCAGGGTCATCACCGAACCGACGATGATTCCGGCGATCGCGAGGCCGCGACCCTTCTCCCCGGTGCGCTTGACCTGGGAGAGCCCGACCACGCCGGCGATGATGCCGCCGATCGGTACGAGGAAGCCCAGCACGAGCGCGAAGATCGACACGACATTGGTGCGGTTCGCGTAGTCCACGGGCGGGGGGATGGATGCCGACGCGGCGTAGGCCGGTACGCCGCCCGGCTGAGCCTCGCCGTAGGGCGATCCGGTGTATGGCGGAGCCGCCGGAGCGGCGCCCTCGGCACCGGGAGCGTCCGCGGGGGCCGGAACACCCTCGGGTGCGGGAGGAACGGGGACCGCGCCCTGGACGAGCCCCTGCTCCGCGAGGCGCACGCCGGTCCGGTGCGCCGCTTCACGCACGACGTCGCCCGCCTTGACCGCGCCGACGGCGCCGCCCTTGAAGAAGCCGCCGGCCGCGGAGTGGACGAACTCGACGACGGCGCCCTCGGGCCCGTCCGTCACGTGGACGTCGAAACGCACGTGCATGTCCTGTCCGGCGAAAGCCCCCGCGATGAGGGTCGTTCCCAGGCTCCCGCGCGAGACGTCGAGCGATCCCGTCGCCGTCGGCTGCACGGTGAACCCCTGCTCCACAAGCGCCGAGGCGACGGCGTCACGTGCCGGTCCGGCGGGGAGGGTCAGGTGCAGAAGGATAGGTTCGGGCATAGGAACTCCTGGGGATTTTCCGCGACGGCGTCGCGCAGAACAGGAGCATCATAGCGACGAGGTGTAGACCCCGCCGGGAGCGGTGAGGGCGTGACAAAACCCTCCCGAGGCGCTAGCGGATACGCCCGGGCAGGTCGTCGCGCGACAGACCGTCGGCCTCGGCCAGGACCCGTCGCGCCGCGTCGCGCGCCTCTTCCACGTTCCACAACAGCACGCCGACGACGCGATCCTCGTCGAGGTAGTACACGACGCCGCGCTCGGGATCGATCCAGTCCTCGACCGTGTCGAGCGAGGAATCCAGCGTTCCGACCGCCTCGTACCGGATGCCGAACACCGCGGAGTAGTAGTACGGCGTGTGCGTGTACGGCTCGGCGGCGCCCGCGAGGTTGCGCCCCGCAGCCCGTCCCTGCTCGTTCGCGTTGTCGACGTGCTCGACGCGGCGACGCCCGAGGATGCGGTCGGGGTAGCTCGCGACGTCGCCCGCGGCCCAGACGCCGTCGACCGACGTCCGCAGCTGGGAATCGACGACGATGCCGTCGTCGACCGCGAGTCCGGCGGCTTCGGCGAGCTCGGCGGCGACCTCGATCCCGAGGCCGCTGACCACGGCATCCGCCCGCACCGCGTCGCCGTTCTCGAGCTCGAGGCGGGCGCCGTCGGCATCCGCCTCTCCCCCCACGACCTTCGCACCGGCGACGATCTCGACACCCGCGTCCCGGAAGAGCTTCTCGAACCGCTCGGCGAGGGCCGCCGGGAAGACCGCGTCGCCGAGCACGGAGCCGGTGTGGACGAGGACCGTGCCCACGCCGTTCTGGACGAGAGCCGCAGCGAGCTCGGAGCCGATGTACCCGCCGCCCACGACGGCGATGCGGTCGACCTCGTCGGCGAGCGCGCGCAGCCGGCGGTAGTCCTCGGCGGTGCGGAATGACAGCGCTCGGGCACCGTTCGAGCGATCCTCGATCGGCAGGGCCACGGGCTTCCCCCCGGTGGCGACGAGGAGGGTGCCGTAGGTGAACGTCTGCCCCTCGGCATCCACTTCTCGCGCCTCGGGACGGATCGCCGTCACGCGCGTGCGCAGGCGGACGTCGGCCCCGGTGTCCTCCGCGGTGCCGAGCGGCACCTTCTCCCACGTGAACTCGTCGTCGGTCCACAGCTTCTTGCTGAGGGCGGGGCGCGTGTACGGAGCGTCGACGTCGTCGCTCAGGATGCCGATCGAGCCGTCCGCGTCGAGTTCCCGGATGCCGCGCGCCGCCGTGTCCGCGACCATGCCGCCGCCGACGATGAGGTGATCGAAGTGTGTCGTGGTCATGCGGCCAGCCTCGCCGCCGTGCCCGGGCTGTCGGGACGGGTTGCGACTCAAAGCGGCATCCTGTACTCCCCCCTCCCCCCGTCCCTGCGTTGAGTGTCCAAGACACGCCGCAACCACACCCACCGATACGGCGTGTCTTGGACACTCAACGGCTCGCCGCGCTCGGGACGGCGGTGCGGGCGCGGCGGGACACGGGGTGAGGCGGCGAACTAGGCTCGGGGCATGAGCGTCGACCTCGAGAATCTGTACATCGACCTGCACGCGCACCCCGAGCTGTCGTTCCAGGAGACGCGCACGGCGGGAGTCATCGCACGGCACCTCACCGAGCTCGGGCTCGAGTTCGAAGAGGGGGTCGGCCGCACGGGAATCGTGACGCGGATCGACAACGGCGACGGACCCGTCGTCTGGCTCCGCGCCGACACCGACGGGCTGCCCGTCGAGGAGCAGACGGGCCTCGCGTACGCCAGCACCGCGCGCGGCACCGATCCGGCGGGCAACGCCGTCCCGGTCATGCACGCCTGCGGCCACGACATGCACATCACCGCGATGATCGGCGCGCTCGAGCGGCTCGTCGCGACGACCGACGAGTGGTCCGGCACCGTCATCGCCGTCTTCCAACCCGCCGAGGAGTACGGGGCGGGTGCCCGCGCGATGCTCGACGACGGCATCCTGGACCGCTACCCGAAGCCCGACATCGTGCTCGGCCAGCACGTCACGCCCCTTCCCGCGGGCACGATCGGTGTGCGGCCGGGCACCCAGATGGCGGCATCCGACGGGCTCACCGTGGTGCTGCACGGCCGCGGCGGCCACGGCTCGCGACCGCACTCGACGATCGACCCCGTCGTGATGGCGGCCGCGACCGTCATGCGGCTGCAGACGATCGTCTCGCGCGAGGTCGATCCCCGAGACGTCGCCGTCGTCACCGTCGGGTCGATCCACGCGGGGCTGAAGAACAACATCATCCCCGCGGAGGCGAAGCTCGAGCTGAGCCTGCGCTACCCCGACGACGACGCCCGTGACCGCGTGCTCGAGAAGGTGGAACGCATCGTCCGCGCCGAGGCTCAGGCCTCGGGCGCCGAGAAGACCCCGACGATCACGACGGATCACACGCTGCCGCCGACGATCAACGATCCGGATGCCACGGCCCGCCTGTCCGCGGCCTTCCGTCGGGCGTTCGGTGAGACCAGCGTCGTCGACCCGGGCATGTTCACCGGCAGCGAGGACGTCTCATGGTTCGCGCGCGACGCCGGAGTGCCCCTCGTCTACTGGTTCTGGGGCGGGGTGGACCCCCAGGCCTTCGCGGACGCTCTGGCCGGCGGGACGATCGAGCGCGACATCCCGACGAACCACTCGCCGTTCTTCGCTCCGGTGATGCAGCCGACGATCGACCGCGGCGTCGAGAACCTCGTCGTGGCGGCGCGGGAGTTCCTGGGCTGAGGTCCGGATCGCACTCGCGGAGGTGCCCGCGTCCAGCAGGACGCGGGCACCCTTTCTTGCGCGGTCAGCCGAGCTTGACGGTCGACGGCTGCCCGACGCGCACCGGAGCGATGACGACGTAGTCGACATCGGGTGCCCAGGGGCCGTCGTTTCCGAGGACGATCGCCCCGTTCGTGGTCGACAGCGTGACGGGGATCGTGCGCTCCCAGAAGCTGTCCCATGCGTAGGTGTACCGGAAGTACCCCTCGCCGACGCGTCCGTTGCCCTCCTCGGTCACCTGCAGGCGACGGTCCACGACCTGCGGGTTGTAGTCATGACGCCCCGACACCTCGGCGTTGGCGTACTTCACGACGATGTCGTAGTCACCCGCCGTGTTGAAGCCGGACGCCCTCGGGATGCTGAGCGTGTTTCCCGTGCCGTTGCCGAGGTCGCCGACGAAGGCGCCACCCGAGACGTTGGAGCCGGACGCGGGATCGTACGTCCCCACGCGGGCTGCGCCCGCGCGGGCGCCGGACTCCGCCTCGACCTTGACGGCGGCCGAATCAGCCGACGCGACACGCGTGGTGGTGACCGCGGTGAGCGCGATACCCGCCTGAGAACCCACCTCGATCTCGTTGATGCCCTCCGAGAGGTGCAGACGAGCGGTTGTCGACCAGGTGCCCGCCGCGTTCGCGCTGCCGGTCGCCACGCGGCGGCCGTTGAGGTCGACGGCCACGTCGGACGCCCCCGTCGTGCGGTAGTCGACCTTCACGTCGTAGTACCCCGACTGGAAGGCCGTCGCGTAGACGTCGGCGCGGCCATCGGAGCCGATCTTCGCCGCTCCTCGGCTGCCGGACACGTCGTACGCGAGGGAGGCCGCGCCGGCGAGACGAATGGTGGATGCCGGATACACCGTCGCCTCTCCGTCGGTGACGTCGGTGAGCACGAACTTGTCGAGCGTGATGTCGGAGTTCGGCAGCACGGTCGACCCGTCGGCACTCGCCCGCAGGGACAGCGTGTGCGTGCCCTTCTTCAGCGCGATCTGCACCTCGGCACTGCCGCGGTACTTCCACTTGCTGTTGTCGTTGAGCGCCAGGTCGGCGGTGTACTGCACCATGGTCGGGTTCGCATCGTCGACGAACAGCGCGTGTCGACCGGGGGTACCGGGCGTCGCGCCGATGACCTGGAAGCGGTAGGTACCGTCCCTGGGCACGGTCACGCTCCAGTCGGCCTTCGCCGAAGCGTTGTTGAACGAGCCGACGTCCCGGCCGTGGGAGGCGAGGAACATCCACCCGCCGTTACCTGTGGGGGACTGGTCGTAGACGCGGGCACCCGTGATCGCGGTGTTCTCCGCCTCCACGGACGTGGACCAGACCTGCGGCGTCGAGGGCACGGCATCCCGCTGCGGGGTGACCACGACCTGGTACCCGGCGTAGCGGTCGTAGTTCGGCACGTTCACGTCGAGAGCGCCGTCGGTCACGGCCACGCCCGAGAGGGTCGTCACGACGCGGGGGGTGGCCGCGAGTCCTTCTGCGCCCGACAGCGGAGCCTCGCGCACCTCGACGTCGACGCGTGAGCCGAACACGCTCGAGCTCAAGCCGTTCAGCGCGAGGGAGACCGTATCGGCACCCGACCCGCCGTACAGGACCGTCGCCTTCTTGTCGGTGGCGTCGATCGCGCCGATGCCCTGCAGGGTGTCCGCGACGTTCAGCTGCGGCGGGGTGACCTTGACCGTCTTGCTGCCGGCGAGGTCGCCGTACCACTTGAACATCCACCATCCGGCGTTGGCCCCGTTGGGCCGCGCGGAGTTGTCGGAGAAGTTGCCGGCGTAGTTCCAGTACGCCGTCTGCGCGTCGACCTTGGTGTCTTCGAACATCGAGAACCACTGGATGAGCTGACCGGGTACGCCCATATCGCGCAGCAGGCCGTACTCGGTGATGTTGATCTGCCGTGGGCTGATGCCGCGATCGGCCTCCAGCTTGCGGTACTCGGCGTAGTGCGAGCGATAGGTCGCGAGGTTGTCGATGCCGAGCTCGTGCCAGATCATGAACTGCGGCAGCGTGTTGGTCTGTTTCGCATAGTCGAGCCAGGTGGCCGTGCGGTCGGCATGCCAAGAGGCGTCGCCCGGGCCGCCGATCACGGGGTCGCCCAGGCCGTGACGCGCGTAGACCTCTCGGATCTTCTCCACCGCCGCCTTCCAGTCGGGAAGGAACTGCTGCGTGAAGACCGTGTCGTCGGCGTACCAGTTGCCGCCGTCCGGCTCGTTGAACGGGATGAAGACGTACTTGTCGGGGTGAGCCGATTTCGTCGCGACGGCCTCCGTCACGAACTCGACGACCTCGAGGTAGTCCCAGATGCCGTTGGGCTGATTCGTGTACGACCCGTCGGCCTGGTTGTAGGTGCGGTCGTCGCCGGGGCGGTTCCCGCCGTTGTACGCCCAGTCGGGGTAGTAATCCTGCACGTAGATGTCGAGCTGCGTGCCGTTCTTCGCGAAGAACCCGTTCTCGACCTTGAGCGCGTCGCCGCTCGGGTGCTGCGTGCCGTAGGGCGCCTTCTGCGACGTGTTGGTGAGGTGGGCGCCGTTGATCAAGGCCTGAGTGGGTGCACCGTCGTCACCGAGGCCGTACAGGGTGCCCGACGCGCCGCCGCGGAAGTCGCCGGTGGGGGTGGCGAAGTCAACGGACAGGGTGTCGGTGGTGGTGGCGGCTGTCGCCGGGGGAGCGACAGCGGCGAGCGTGCCGAGCACGACGGCTCCGATCGCGCTCGCGGCGATCCATCGGGGGTGTCTCATCGGGGGTGTCTCCATCGATCAGAGGACGCGGCGTTGCGCCCGAGGGAAATGTAGCCGGGTTTGATAGCGGTTTCAAGATTACGTTTGATAACGCTTTCAAAGTGGGCTAGCGTGCTCTGCAGTTCGACACGACGGAGAGACGAATGACGACGACGCAGCCCACCGCCACCGGCGCAGAGCCCACCCTGGCGTGGGGCAACGACTCGGTGACACTGACGTTCGACTGGGATGCCGAAAGCCCCGTCGCGTGCTCCGCCGTCACGGTCGCCGGCCACACCGTGCCCGTCCACCGCGTTCCGGCCGTCGAAATCCTCACCGCCGACGCGGGCCACCGACCCGCGTCCGCACGCCTCGCCCACACCGAGCACGGCGCGCGGTTGCGGTACGTCGACCACCACGAGATCGTCGACGGCGGAACCCGTCGGCTTGTGATCCGTGAGCGGTCGGGAGACCTCGAGGTGCGCCTCGAGCTGACCGCGCATCACGGGGTCGCCGCCATCACCAGCCGCGTGACGGCGAGCAACGTCGGCGAGGGACGCATCGTGCTCCGCGCCGTCGCGTCGTGGGTGGCGGGCTTCACTGCTCGCGACCACTCCGGGGACGCGCTCACGGGGTGGGAGCGTCTCACGGGCACCGACGACTGGCTCGGCGAGGGCCGGTGGACCCGCGCTCCCCTGCGCGGCCCCGACTTCGTTCCCCTCGCCGAGCACCTCACCGGCCACAACCCTCGCGGCGCGCTGTCCGCCGTCTCGACGGGAACGTGGTCCACCGCGCAGCAGCTGCCGACCGGCATCCTCGAATCCCGTGAGGCCTCCCTCGCCCTCGCCTGGCAGATCGAGCACAACGGCGCGTGGCGCTGGGAGATCGGAGAGGACACCGCCGGCGCCTATCTCGCGCTCTCCGGCCCAACGGACGCCGACTCCGGGTGGAGTCGCGTTCTCGCCCCGGCCGAGAGCTTCGAGAGCGTCCCCGCGACGCTCGCCTTCGGCCGTGACGCCGTGTCCGCGATCGGAGCCCTGACCGACCACCGCCGGGCCACGCGCCGCGCCCATCCCGACAACACCGCGATGCCGGTGATCTTCAACGACTACATGAACACCCTCGACGGAGACCCCTCGACCGAGAAGCTCCTCCCCTTGATCCGCGCCGCCGCCGAGGTCGGCGCCGAGGTGTTCTGCATCGACGCCGGCTGGTACGACGACTCGGGCTACTGGTGGGACTCCGTCGGGGCCTGGATGCCGTCGACCACCCGCTTTCCGGGCGGCTTCGACGAGGTGATCGACGCGATCCGCGCCGAGGGGATGATCGCCGGGCTCTGGCTGGAGCCCGAGGTGGTCGGCATCCAGAGTCCGATCGCCGACACGCTCCCCGCGGAGGCCTTCCTCCAGCGCAACGGCGAGCGCGTGGTCGAGCACGACCGCTTCCACCTCGACCTGCGCCACCCCGCCGCGCGCGCACACCTCGACGCCGTCGTCGACCGCCTGGTGTCCGAGTTCGGCATCGGCTTCTTCAAGGTCGACTACAACATCAACCCCGGGCCCGGGACCGACCTCGACGCCGACAGCGTCGGCGACGGCCTCCTGCGCCACAATCGCGCGCACCTCGACTGGCTCGACGGCGTGCTGGATCGGCATCCTGATCTCATCATCGAGAACTGCAGCTCCGGCGCGATGCGGATGGACTACGCGATGCTGTCCCGGCTGGCGATGCAGTCGACCTCCGACCAGCAGGACTTCCGCAAGTATCCGCCGATCGCCGCGAGCGCTCCGATCTCGATCCTCCCTGAGCAGGCCGCCAGCTGGGCCTACCCCCAGCCGGAGATGGATGCCGAGGAGTCGTCGTTCTGCCTCGTCACGGGCCTGCTGGGTCGCTTCTACGTCTCGGGCCATCTCAACCGCATGAGTGCCGAGCAACGCTCGCGCGTCGCCACCGCCATCACCGTCGCTCAGCAGCTGCGCGGCGAGATCGCGACGGCGCACCCGCACTGGCCGCTCGGACTGCCCCGCTGGGACGACGCGTGGCTCGCGCTGGGTCTTCGCGGCACCGACGGCGACCTCGTCTCGATCTGGCGACGAGGCGGGGCGAACGCCACCACCCTGTCGTTCCCCCACCTCGTCGGTCACGACGTCGAGGTGACCCCGGTCTTCCCCCTGGACCTCCCCGCCTGGCACACCGACTGGGATGCCACGACGGGAACCCTCCACGTGCGCGGCACCGATACCCGTCTCGCCGCGCGCACCCTGCGTCTGTCGTATCGGCTCCCCGAGGTCGACGACGACGCCCGCACCGGATCGCACTGATCACACCAACAAGGAGCAATTCAATGAAGAAGCGGTTCTTCGCCGCGACGGCCGTCACCGCCGTCGCGGCACTCGCCCTGGCCGGCTGCTCGGACCCCGGCGCCGGCGGTGGCAACGCGGCCCCCGCCGACTGGCCCGCGCAGGACACCAAGCTCGACGGCACCACCCTCACGATCTGGGCGGCGCAGAACTCGAACAAGATCCCCGACAGCGTCGTGAAGGGCTTCGAGGCGGCGACCGGCGCCACGGTCGACGTCGTGACGATCCCCGACCCGTACGAGCAGAGCGTGCAGACCAAGGTGGCGACGGGCGACAAGCCCGACCTGGCGTTCTGGCAGCCCACGGCCTCGCAGCTGACGGCGCTCAACGCGTCGACGAACCTCCAGTCGCTGGACGGCGCCCCCTTCATCGACAACTACACGCCCGAGCTGAAGGACATCACCGGCATCCTGAACGGCACACGCTACGCCGCCCTCATCACGACCCCGGCGGTCGAGGGCGTCTACTACAACAAAGAGGTGTTCGCGAAGGCGGGCATCACGAAGACGCCCGGCAACTGGGACGAGTTCCTCGCCGACGCGCGCCAGCTCAAGGCCGCCGGCGTCACCCCGTTCTTCGACTTCGGCGGCGGAACCCCGTGGGCCACGCAGTGGTGGGTCTCGGTCCAGCTGGCGGACGCCGCCAAGGACGGCCTGTGGGAGCGCGTCAACAAGAACGAGGAGAAGTTCACCGACCCGACCATCCAGGGCGCGATCGACACCTATCAGGGCCTCATCCAGGAGGGCCTGTTCAACGCGAACCTCAAGACCGCGACCTTCGAGGACCAGGGCCCCGCCCTGCTCTCCGGCGAAGCGGCCATGGCCGTTCAGGTCAACTCGTTCTTCGGGCAGCTGCAGTCGCTCGCCGACACGGCGGAGCTCAACGAGAAGATCGGCTTCTTCCCGATCTCGCCCTCGGGCAACGTGGGCACCTTCATCCCCGACCAGTCGAACGCCCTCGTGGCCTTCAAGACGGGGGATGCCACGCGCGAGGCCGCCGGACGTCAGCTGCTGTCGTACTGGCTCGGCGATGGCTACAGCGACTTCGTGCAGGCGCAGAAGACGGTGTCGCTGCAGTCCTCGGTGGCCTCGTCGTCGGACGTCCCGGAGGCGCTGCTCGACGTCAGCTCGTCCCTGAGCGACTCGGTCGGTTCGATGCAGGCCCTCGCGGTCGCGAACCCCGACCTCTACCTCAACCTCGGCGACATGATCCAGGGCACCAAGACGCCCACGCAGGTCGCCGACGCCACGCAGAAGCAGTTCGCCGAGCTGGCCAAGGCCATCGGGGCCCCCGGCTTCTGATTCCCCGGGGCGCCGGGTCTCGACCCGGCGCCCCCTTCCCGGGAGGAACCACCCATGACATCGACCCTCGAGCGTCCCCGCACGGTGACGCCGCCGCCGCGATCCCCGCGAACCGCCCCGCGCGGTCGGCACGCGAAGGACCACCCCCTGTGGTTCCTCATCCCCGCGCTGGCGGTGCTGGTGGTGTTCTTCGCCGTGCCCACCGTCTTCAACTTCGTCTACGCGTTCACCAACTGGTCGAGCTTCAAGAGCTCGATCGACTTCATCGGCACCGACAACTTCGTGTCGCTGTTCTCCAACGGCTCGCTCGTGAACGCCCTCACGGTGACGCTGATCTACGCGGTCCTGGTGGCGATCTTCCAGAACCTCTTCGGTCTCGCCCTCGCCCTCCTGCTCGAGCGCGACACCCGCACGAACCGCGCGCTGCGCGTGGCGTTCTTCGTGCCCGTGATCATGTCCGCCCTCGCTGTCGGCTACATCTTCCAGGCGATGCTCAAACCCGACGGGGCACTCAACGACATCCTGAGCGCCGTGACCGGGCAGAGCATCGACATCGCCTGGCTCGGCAGCACCACCTGGACGATCGTGGTCGTCGCCCTCATCCACGCGTGGAAGTGGATGGGCCTGTCGATGCTCATCTACCTCGCCGGGCTGAAGACCATCAACGACGACATCCTCGAGGCAGCCCGGCTCGACGGCGCCGGATGGTGGACCACGTTCCGCGCGATCCGGTTCCCGCTGCTCGCCCCCGCCGTCACCTTCAATGTCGCGACCGCTCTCCTGGGATCGATGAACGGCTTCGACATCGTGCAGGCCACCACCGCCGGCGGACCCGGCGGAACCACCGAACTGCTCAACATCTTCATCTTCCGGACGTTCGGCCAGGGCCTGTTCGCCCAGGCCACGACGATGAGCCTCGTGCTGTTCCTCGTGGTCGCGATCCTGGCCTTCCCCGTGATCCGTTTTCTGCGCAAGCGGGAGGACGTGCTGTGACCGAGACCATGACCCTGACCACCGGTCGCGCCCGGCGGATCCCCCGGCGGCGTTCGCCGCTCGGCCGCGTCGTGCAGCCGGTGGCGGCGACCCTCGTCGCAGTGGTGCTCCTCGGCATCCCGTTCCTGCTCACGGTGCTCACGGCCTCCAAGACGCAGGCGGAGGCGTTCGTCCCCTCGCTCGCCCTGCCCTCGGAATGGCACCTGTTCGACAACTTCGCCACCGTGATCGGGGACGGGCGCATGATCGCCGCCTTCGGGGGCAGCGTCCTGGTCATGGTGCCGGCGGTCCTGGGGGTGCTGATCCTGGGCTCGATGGCGGCGTGGATCCTCGGACGCCGACGCTCGCGCGGCCTCGCCTTCGTCTACGCCGTCGCGATCAGCGGGATCGTGCTGCCCCCGGCCGTCGTCACGATCGTGCTGCTGCTGCGCCAGCTGGGGCTGGCCGGCACGCCCGTGGGGATGATCGGGGTGTACATGGGCATGTACATGTCGACCGTGATCTTCTTCGTCACCGGCTTCGTGCGCACCATCCCCGTCGAGCTGGAGGAAGCCGCCCGCGTGGACGGGGCCTCGCCGGTGCGGGTGTTCGTGAAGATCATCCTGCCGCTGCTGATGCCGGTGCTCGCCACCGCGACGATCCTCATCTGCCTGTACATCTGGAACGACGTCTTCTACGCGCTGTTCGTCGTCGGGGGCCGTCTCGACACCCTCCCGCTGAACCTGTACCAGGTGGCGAGCGCCGGTCTGTACCTTCAGAATTGGCATCTGATCTTCGCCTACATCATTCTGATGAGCCTCCCCCTGCTCATCACGTTCATGGTGGCGCAGCGCAAGATCATCTCGGGCATCACCAGCGGCGCCGTCAAATGAGGACGGGCACCGCGCACAGACGGAGCGCAATGGACCCTTCCCGCACGAAACCGGCCACGATCGCCGACGTGGCGGCGCGCGCCGGGGTGTCGGTGCCGACGGTGTCTCGTGTGCTGACGGGTGCCGCCAAGGTGAGCCCCGCCAAGCGCGAGGCCGTCGAGGCGGCCATCGCGGCGCTCGGCTTCCGACCGAGCGCCGCCGCTCGTGTGCTGGCGTCCCGCAAGGCGCAGGTGATCGCCGTCATCGCGGGAGACACGTCGCAATACGGGTACGCCGAGACGATCCGCGGCATCGAGGAGGCCGCGCGAGCCGGCGACTACACGGTCATGATCACGGTGGTCGAGAGCACCGACGACGACGAGATCGACCGCGCGATCGCGGCGACGCTGTCGCAGCCTCTCGCCGGTGTCTGCGTGCTGAAGTTCGACCCTCCCGGCGTCGCCGCTCTCCACCGCATCCCGCCATCGCTGCCGGTGGTCGCTCTCTCGGGCGTCCGCGAGCCCGGGCTGCGTCAGGCGGTGCTCGACGAGTCCCGCGCCGCGGAGGAGCTCACCGACCACCTGCTGGATCTCGGCCACGCGACCGTGCACCATGTCCGGGTTCCGCCGTCGCGCCGCGAGGACGGTCGAACGACCGGCTGGCGCCGCGCGCTCAAGCGTCGCGGGGCCGCCGTCCCCCCGGTGAGCGACGCATCGTGGGACCCCCGTTCCGGAATCGAGATCGGTCGACGTCTCGCCGATGACCCCACCGTCACCGCGGTGTTCTGCGGGAACGACCAGATCGCGATGGGCGTGATCCGCGGGATCGTGGCATCCGGTCGTCGAGTGCCCCGGCGAACCACGAGCCGGTCATCGTCACGGATGCGCAGATGGGCGAAGAACGCGGCGAGGATCAGCGCCATCCCCGCCCCCACCAGCGCGCCGCCCAGGGTGTCCGAGAGCCAGTGCGCGTGCAGGTAGGTGCGGCTGAACGCCATCGCGAGCACCCAGACGACACCCGCGATCCGTACCCACAGGGCGGGGAAGATCACGACGGCGACGACCGCGACCGTCGCGGCGTTGGCCGTGTGACCGGAGGGGAAGGACCCATGGTCGGAGATGACGAGGATGTCCTCGGGGCGCGCGCGACCGAAGGTGTGTTTGAGCACCTGGACCATCGCCGCGCTGCCCACGGACGCGGCGAGGAAGTAGAGCGCTCCCCACCGTCGTCCGACGAGGAACAGCAGGAGCGCCCCGCCCAGCGGGACCACGAACACCGCGACCCAGTGACCGCCGACGGCATCCATCGTCAGGGCGAAGGCGAGCAGCGCCGGCGACGGCGCCGCGACGAACAGCTGGTTCCACCACACATCGATCGCGAACGGCGTCGGGCCGCGGAAGAACACCCACGCACCGAGCCCGCACGCGAGGGCGACGAGCACCAGGCCGATGATCCCGCGCCCGCGCTCGGAGCGGAGGGTGGGGGTCGACGCGTCGGCGGATTCGGCATCCATCGACTCATGATGCCGCGTCTCCGCTCGCACGGGGACGTCGGCGCGCGTTCTGCTACTGTTCTCGGCCCGCCTTCACGGCGCGAGGCGCTCCACGGTGCGGGGCCGGACGAGGGCCCAGAGCGCGACGACGCCGATCACAGCACAGCCGACCATGACCGATGCCATGGTCGTGGCGGTGATCCCCGCACCGGCCGACAGCAACCCGACGACGGGCGAGATGATGCCTGCGACGCCGAAGTTCGCCGCGCCGATGATCGACTGCGCCGTACCCGCCGCTTTCCCGTGGCGGTCGAGCGCGAGCACCTGCGCGCACGGGAAGGTGAAACCGCACGCGGTCATGAAGAAGAAGAGCGGGACGACGGTGCCCCACAGGCCGAGGCCCAGCTGGTCGGTGACGACGATGGTCCCGCCCGCGAGCACGAGCACGATGGTCGACACCGCCAGCACCCACTGCGGGCCGAAGCGCGCGGCGAGGCGGGAGGCGATCTGCACGCCGACCACGACCCCCACCGAGTTCACCGCGAAGAGCACGCCGTACTGCTGGGCGTTGAAGCCGTAGGTGACCTGGAACAGGAACGACGATGCCGACAGGTACGAGAACAGCCCGCTGAAGGCCATCGCGCCGATGATGAGCACGCCGATGAAGACGCGGTCACGGAAGACGCTCGCGTAGCGCTGCCAGACCGTCGTGGTGCCGGGGCCGCTGCGGCGCGCGGCCGGCAGCGTCTCGGGGACGAACAGCACCGCGGACACGAGCATGACCGCGCCGTACACGGCGAGCACCACGAAGATCCCGCGCCAGTCCATGACCAGCAGCAGGGCCGATCCGGCCAGCGGGGCGAGCACCGGAGCGACGCCCGAGACCATCGCCATGCGCGACAGCATGACCACGAGTCGGCGTCCCCCGAAGAGATCGCGGATGATCGCCGCCGCGACGACACCACCCGCCGCGGCTCCCGCCCCCATCAGCACGCGCGCGATCGACAGGGTCTCCAGCGTGGGTGCGAGCGCGGCGAAGACGCTCGCCGCCACGTGCAGAGCGGTCACCGACAGCAGCGGCAGACGACGACCGACCTTGTCGCTCAGCGGGCCGACGATCAGCTGGCCGAGGGCGAAACCGATCATCGTCCCGGTGAGTGTGAGCTGGATCGCGGCGGCACTCGTCTGGAAATCCGCCTCCAGCACGGGGAACGCCGGAAGGTACAGGTCGATGGTGAACGGGCCGAGAGCCGTCAGCGCGCCCAGCACGATGATGTACAGCACGCGGCGGGAGGCGGGGATCGCGTCGCCGGGATGCAGCACGATCGGTGCCGTCGCGGGATTCTTGCCGAGGGTGCGGATCGCCCCGGTGGACGAGCGGTCAGGCGGAGAGGTCGGGGGGACCACGGGGAGGGAAGCAGTATCGAGCACGCGTCTCTTCGTTTCGCAACACGGACAGCCCGAACGAGTCGGGCTGAGAAAAGGTGGGGGAACATCGAACCTCGAATCGATTCGACATCGTCATACTACCGCGCGGTCCGCGTGTGCCACCATCTCGGCATGTGGGTTCTTCCCAGGCCGCGGCCCTATTCATCCGCATAGGCTGGACGAATCGGCCCGAGCCGACGTGTCCCGCCCCGAGAAGAGACGAACACAGCACATGACGCCTCCCCCCGAAAAACGCACCAGCGGAAACCCGGCGAAGCAGTCCGAGATCGACCTGACCGTCAAGCAGCAGCGCGAGCAGAAGCGGCAGGCCAAGCTCGCCGAATACCAGAAAGAGATCGCGCGCCGCAAGCGCGGAAAGCTCGTGTGGTGGGTCGTCGGATCGACCGCGGGCCTGGCGATCATCGGTCTCGTCGTGGCCTCTTTCGTCTTCGCTCCGGAGCCGCCCACGAGCTATCAGGCCGGCAACAGCACCGGACGTGAGATCGAGGGCGTGCAGACCTTCGAGAACCGCTCCGATCACGTGCAGGGTGCCGTCACCTACGAGCAGAACCCGCCGGCCGGAGGCCCGCACAACCCGTACTGGCTGAACTGCGGCGTCTACACCGAGCCGCAGCAGAACGAGAACGCGGTGCACTCCCTCGAGCACGGGGCGATCTGGATCACCTACAACCCCGATGAGGTCGATCAGGCCGGCATCGACGCGCTCAAGGCCGTCATGCCCTCGAGCTACGCGATCCTCTCGCCCTACCCCGGCCTGGACACGCCCGTCGCGGTGAGCGGCTGGAACCACCAGCTGAAGGTCGACTCCCCCACCGACCCCCGCATCGGCGAGTTCTTCACCGAGTACTGGCGCAGCCAGAACGTCCCCGAGCCGAACGCCGCGTGCTCGGGCGCCATCGACGGGCCCGGCAAGGCCTGACATGACCGACGACGCCCCGGTCGCACGCCCCGCGGTCCGGTGGATCGTGGTCGCGGTCGTCACCGTCGCCATCGTGGCCGTGGCCTTCGCGATCGGACGCTTCACGGCGTTCGGCGCGACGGCCGCTCCCACGTATCCCTCCACGACGTCCGCCGACGCCGGATTCGCCCGCGACATGCAGGTGCATCACACCCAGGCGGTGCTGATGGCGATGGAGATCTACCGCAAGACCGACGACGACGAGCTGCGCACCCTCTCGTACGACATCGCCACCGCGCAGGCGGGCCAGCGCGGCGAGATGTTCGGCTGGCTGGTGCAGTGGGGACTCCCCCAGTCCTCCCCCCAGCCGCTCATGACGTGGATGCAGGCCTCGGGCGCGCACAGCCACGGCGACACGTCGGCGTACACGCAAGACGAGCTTCTCGCGCAGATGGGCATGGCCACGGATGCCGAGCTCGACCAGCTCCGCTCCCTCGAGGGCCAGCCCGCCGACTGCCTCTTCCTCACCCTGATGATCCGCCACCACCAGGGGGCGATCCCGATGGCTCAGGCCGTCATCGAGCTCGGCGAGGAGCCGCGCGTGGCCGAGGTCGCCCAAGCCATCGTCACCGGTCAGTCCGCCGAGATCGACGCCATGCGCGACATCCAGTCGCGCCTCGCCTGCGGCGCCTGACCCGCGCCCGGCCCCCCGGAAACGCCGAAGGGCGTGGCATCCCCCAAACGGATGCCACGCCCTTCTGTCGTGGAGGCTCAGCCCTTCGTCGACCCGGCCAGCAGACCCCGGACGAAGAACCGCTGCAGGGCGATGAAGACCGCCAGCGGAACGACGATCGCGATGAACGCGCCCGCGGTCAGCAGGTACCAGTCCTGGCCACGGCTTCCGGTCATCTCGGCCAGCAGCTTGGTGATCGGGGCGACGTTGCCGTCGGCGAAGATCAACGCCACGAGCAGGTCGTTCCACACCCAGAGGAACTGGAAGATGGCGACGGATGCCACGGCGGGCATGGTCAGCGGCAGGATGATGCGGAAGAAGATCTGCCCGTGGCCGGCCCCGTCGACGCGCGCGGCCTCGATCACGTCACGCGGGATCTCCGACATGAAGTTGTGCAGCAGGAAGATCACCAGCGGCAGGGCGAAGATCGTGTGCGCGACCCACACCTGCGCGTACCCGGCCTGTCCCATCCCCTGGATCACGGGGACTCCGAAGATCGTGCCGCCCGAAAACAGCTGCAGCAACGGGATGAGCGCCATCTGGATCGGCACGATCTGCAGCGCGAACACGAGGATGAACAGGATGTTCCGCCCGCGGAACTCCATCCACGCGAACGCGTACGAGGCGAGCAGGGCGATCGAGATCGGGATGATCGTGGCCGGCAGCGTGATCGCGATCGAGTTCACGAACGCCCCGGTCATGTTCAGCTGGCTGTTGCCGGCCTGCAGCGCGGTGGCGTAGTTGTCGAGAGTGAAGCCCGGGTTCTGGAAGATCGTCCACCAGCCGGTGCTCTGGATGAGCTGCTGCGGGCGGAACGACGACAGGAACAGGCCGAAGGTCGGCAGCGTCCACAGCACCGCGATCACGAGCGCCGCGATCGTGGCGCCGCGCGAGCTCAGACGCTTCTTCGCGCCCGCGGCGACGCCGCGCTCCGCCTTGCGCTCGCCGCGCGAGAGCTGCTTCTTCGTGTCCGGATCGACCGGGAGGTCGATGGGGGTGACGGCCGACATCAGCGGACCTCCTGTTGCTTGCGCAGCTGCACCGCGTTGTAGATGACCAGGGGCAGCACGAGCACGAACAGCACGACGGCGAACGCGGCCGCGCGCCCCTGCTCGAAGCTGCGCAGCTGGGTGTACATCTCGTTGGCGATGACGGACGTGTTGTTCGTACCGGCGGTCATCGTGCGGACGATGTCGAACACCTTCAGCGAGGCGATCGCGATCGTGGTCAGCACGACGACGAGGGAGCCCCGGATGCCGGGGACCACGACGTTCATGAATCGCTGCCACGCGTTGGTGCCGTCGAGTTCCGCGGCCTCGAGCTGCTCGGTCGGCACGCCCTTGATGGCCGCCGAGAGCACGACCATGGCGAAACCGGTCTGGACCCAGATGAGCACGATGATGAGGAACAGCGTGTTCCACGGCTCCACCGCGAGGAAGTTCACGGGCTGACCGCCGAGCCAGACGATGACCTGGTTGAGGAAGCCGATCTGCGGCTCCCCCGCGGGACGCGAGGTGTACATGAAGCGCCAGATGATCGACGCCCCCACGAACGAGATCGCCATCGGCAGGAACACGAGGATCTTGTAGTACTTCTCGCCACGCGCCTTGTCGATGAAGTACGCGTACGCGAGACCGGCGATGGTCGAGACGACCGGGGTGATGACGACCCAGACGATGGTGTTCAGCACGACACGCAGACCCTGGGGCTGCGTGAAGATCCAGACGAAGTTGTCGAGGCCGATGAACCGGTCACCCGTGCGGTCGAAGAACGCCTGGCCGGTGGTCTGCACGGCCGGAACGATGAGTCCGACCACGAGCAGGATGATCGCCGGGGCGAGGAAGGCGACGAGCTGGAAGAGCGAGCCGGCGCCCTTGCGGGCCCGCATGTCGAGGAAGAAGAAGCCGAGGCCGACGAACGCGGCCGCGATGATCGCCCACTGGTAGGACTGCAGCAGCCACAGCACCAGGGCGGGGGTCACGACACAGGCCGCGAGCCGGACGATGGTGTAGACGCGCCCGCGACGCGGGGCGATCTCCACGAGGAAGAGGATGAGCCCGACCACCGCCACGAAGACCCCGATGATGATCGGGATCTCCAGGAACGGCGAGAGGGTGCTCAGCCACTGGAGGAATTCGCGCATGGGAAACCTTTCGAGTGCGCCGACGAACGCTCAGGGAGCCGACGGGGCCGCCCCTCCGGAGAGAAGCGACCCCGTGGCATCCGTTGTCAGCTGGAGGGCCAGCCGCTCTGGATCTGTTCGAGAACGGTCGCCGTGGGCGTGCCGTTGACGAAGTCGTTCATACCCTTGAAGAACGTGCCCGTTCCCACCGCCGACGGCATCAGGTCGGAGGCGTCGAAGCGGAACGTCGTCGCGGGGTCCTGCAGGATCGTGATGGCCTGCGTGAGGATCGCGCTCGAGGCGTTGTTCGGGTCGAGGCCCTTGTTGGCGGAGATGACGCCGCCGAGCTTGACGCGCGAGTTCGCCCAGTCGGCGCTGGAGAGGTACTCCTGCACCTTCTGCGTGGCCTCGTTGTCGTTGAACGCACCGACGATCTCGCCACCACCGGTGACGACGTTGCCCTTGGCGCTCGCGTCGAACGGCGGGGTCAGGAAGGCCCAGATGTCACCGTCTTCGGCGACCTTGCCCCCGGCGTCGGTGATGAACCCGTCATAGAACGACGCCTGGTGGTGCAGCGCGCACTTGCCGTCGACGAGCGCCGTGGCCGGGTCACCGAAGGGCGTGGTCACGATCGTGTCGACGCCACCGAAACCGGCGTTGACGTAGTTGGAGTTCAGCGCGATCTTGCCGAACTCGTCGAACGCCGACGCGATCTTCGGGTCGGTGAACTTGACCTCGTTGGAGACCCACTTGTCGTAGACGTCGGCACCCGACTGTCGCAGGACGATGTCCTCGATCCAGTCGGTGCCCGGCCAACCGGTCGCCGCGTCGGAGCCGAAGCCCATGCACCACGGCGGGGTGTTGGTGGTCTGCTGGATCTTCGCCGTCAGGTCGAGCAGGCCCTGCCAGTCGGTCGGCACGGTCCATCCGTTGTCGGCGAACTGCTTGGGCGAGTACCAGACCCACCCCTTGACGCTGGCCATGAGCGGGGCGCCGTACTGCGTGCCCTCGTACTGGCCGTAGCCGGCCCAGTCCTCGGACCAGTTCTTCTTCACGTTGTCGACGACGGCCTCGGGCGCGGGCTTCAGGAAGCCCTGGGCCGCCATGTCGCGCATCAGGCCGGGCTGCGGGAAGATCGCGATGTCGGGAGCGTTTCCACCCTGGGCACGAACCGCGATCTGCGCTTCGAACTCTTTCGACGCCTCGTACTTGATGTCGATGTTGTTCTCTTTCTCCCAGTCCGCCCAGGACTGTTCGAGCAGTTCGGCCTCGGTGTCCGAGATCGTCCCGTAGACGGTGACGACGTTCGAGTCGCCTCCGCCGTTGCTGTCTCCTCCGGTCGATCCGGGTCCCCCCGAACATCCGGCCAGAGCGATGCCGGCAACGCCGGCCAGGGCTAGCGGTGCCAGTAGGCGGCGACGCTGTGTCATGCCCATGTGGTCCTCCTCGTCGAGTCACTGTCGGTGCACCGGATCCCGTCGGGAACCGATTCCAGGCAACCGTAGAGGGAAAGCATAGACACCGCAACACGATCAGGTCACGAACGCATAACTAGCGTCTTTTCGCTGCGAGACCGTGGGAGGAGCGCAGGGAACCGGTTCCATCTTCGGCGCTCATCGAGTACGCTTTCGCGAGATCGACACAGCAGTCGACCCCACATCGAGGAAGACGACGGGATGAGTGGAATCGCCGACGTGGCGCGCCTGGCGGGCGTGTCGAAGTCGACGGCCAGTCGCGCACTGACCGGAGGCGGGTACGTCTCGGAGAGCACGAAGCAGCGCGTGGCGGACGCCGCCGCCTCGCTGGGCTACGTGCCGTCCACGAGCGCCGTGAGCCTCGCGACCGGGCGCACGCGCACCATCGCCCTCATCGTCCCCAAGGTGAACCGGTGGTACTTCGGCTCGATCGTCGAGGGCGTGGAACGGTCGCTCATCCCGCAGGGATACGACGTGACGCTCTACGTCGCCGAGCCCGGATCACGCGATCGCGAGAGCCTCTACTCCACCTACCTCGCCCGGAAGCGATTCGACGGCGTGATCGCCGTCGCCCTCGAGCCCGAGGACCGTGACCTGGAACGACTCGTGGGAATCGGCAAGCCCACGGTCTGCATCGGCAACGCCCTCGCCGAGATCCCCACCCTCGGGCTCGACAACGTCGGCATCACGCGCATCATCACGCAGCACCTCATCGCCCTCGGCCACACCGACATCGCCTTCGTCGGGAGCACTCCCCCGACCGACGCCCCCGCCAAAGACGTCGACGAACGCTCGATCGGCTACCGCAACGCGATGAACGATCACGGATTGACCGTGCGGATCCGCAACGTCCCCTCGACGTTGACGATCACCGACGCCTACGCCGCCGCCGCGTCGTTCCTCGCGGACGCCGCCTCCCGTCCCACCGGGGTCGTCGCCGCGTGCGACGAGGTCGCGATCGGTGTGATCATCGCCGCGCGCCGCATGGGGATCTCGGTCCCCTCGCAGTTGAGCGTGGTGGGCATCGACGGGCACGACTACGCCGAGATGTTCGCCCTGACCACGGTGGAGCAATTTCCGCAGGCCCAGGGCATCGAGGCGACGCGCCTGCTCCTGTCGATCATCGAGGGCAACGAGGCGCCGCTCCGCAGCGAAGCGGCCACGCGACTGGTCGTGCGCGCCTCGACCGCTCCCCCGCGCCTTCCCTGACAGGGCAGAACCCCGGATGCCATGGCATCCGGGGTTCCTCCGTCGTCGGGGGTCAGTCCGCTCGGCGCACGCCGCGACGCCGCAGCGCCACACCGAGAGCCAGGAGCGCGAGAGCCGCGAGGACTCCGCCGCCCATCCACGCCGTGTCGACGCCCGTGCGCGGGAGCCCGTCGGGGCCGCGAGGCGGCGCGGCTTCGCCGTCGCCCTGGTCGTCCGGGCCGTTGTTCGGCGTCTCCGAGCCGTCGACCACGCGGACCGGCACGGTCGCGGTGGAGCCCGACGCGGTGCTGACGGTGATATCGAGCGCCTCGGGTGCGTCGGCGGGGACCGTCAGCGCGACCGCGGCCGTTCCCTCCCGCACCGGCACCGTCAGCGAGGCCGCGGAGCCGACCGTCACGCTCGCCTCGGTGGCGGCGGGGCTGCCGAGCGAGGTGAGGTCGAGACCCGACACCGTGAAGGCGGCCTCGGCCCCGCGGGACACCTCGGACGGCGCGCCCTTCACCTCGACACCGCGCGCGGTGAAGTCCGGGGCGAGGTCGGGGTGAGCCGTCAGGTAGGCGATCCAGCCGTCCCGATCGATGAGGCCGGAGTCACGCGCATCCGTTCCCTCGTCGAAGACCGTGAACGCGTCGCCGCCCGACAGCAGGAAGCTGAACGAGCCCACGCGGTACGACGCGGCCGGGTCGACAGGCATCCCGTCGATCCACACGCCGGAGACGCGCTCGCCCGGAGCGCGCGTCGCATCGTAGGTGTACCGGACGTTCTCCGACACGCTCAGCGAGAGCGTCGCCGCGCGGCCCGCCGCGTCACCCCACTGCTGCTCGAGCAGACGACGCACCTGGTCGCCGGTGAGGCTCGTCGTGCCCAGGTTGTTGACGAACGGGAGCACGGCGTTGGCCTCGGCGAAGGTGATCACGCCGTCGTCGCCGCGCAGAAGCTCCGCGCGCAGGCCGCCCGGGTTCACCACCGTGAGGTCGGCGTCGCCGCGCGCGGGGTCCGCGAGAGTGTCGAGCAGGGCGTCGGCGACGAGGTTGCCGAGCGCGGACTGCTTCGAGCGGTCGTCGCGCTGGCCGCCCGTGTAGACGCCGTCGACGTACGATCCGCCGAGGAAGGCCGTGGTGATGTCGGCCGCGACCGACCCCACCGGCCGTGACCCGACACGCTCGGCCTCGGCGAGAGCGCGGTCGACGATGTCGGCGACCTCGGCGACGCGCGGATAGGTCGCGATGAGCTCGGCGTCGAGGGCCGCGCTGTTCTCGGCGGTCTGCTCGTCGTCGTCCTCGACCACCTCGGCCTCGAGTCGCGGCACGTTGCGGGCCTCGTGAGCGACGACATCGCGGCTGGCACGATCGATCGTCAGGACGACCTGGCCGATGTTCTCGCCGTAGTTGCCCGTCTGCAGCACCGGACGGGTGCCCTCGCCCCCGGGGACCGGGGCGTCCCACGCGTACTCCTCGTGCGTGTGGCCGGTGAAGATCGCGTCGACATCGGCATCCGTCTCCGTCACGATGCGGGCGAACGCCCCACCCTGCGCGAGCGCCTGGTCGACGGTCGTGCCCGACGCGTCGCCCTGCGGCGCACCCTCGTGATACTCGGCCACGAGGACGTCGACCTGGTCGCGGATCTCCGCGACCACCCGGTTCACCTCGGCGACGGGCTCGCGGAACTCGATGCCCTCGATGCCTTCGGGACTGACCAGCGACGCCGTCTCCTCGGTGACGGCGGCGACGATCCCGACCTTCAGCCCGTTCACCTCGACGATCTCGTAACCGGGGAGCAGGGGTCGACCGTCGCGGTAGACGTTCGCACCGAGATACGGGAACGCCGCCCGCTCGGTGACACGGCCGGTGAGGTCGTCGATCCCCTTGTCGAACTCGTGGTTCCCGACTCCGGATGCCGCGAGCTCGAGCGCGTTGAGCACGTCGATCGTGGGGGCGTCGTCGGCGTTGGCCGAGGCGAAGAGCGAAGCGCCGATGTTGTCGCCGTTGGAGAGGAAGAGCGACCGGTCGTCGCCCTTCTCGGCCCGCAGCTGCTCGATCGTGCCCGCGAACTTCACGGTGTCATCGTCGATGCGCCCGTGGAAGTCGTTGATGTTCAGCAGGTTGAGCTCGGTCGTCCCGGACAGGTCGAGCCCCACGACGACGGGGTCGTGATCGCTCGAGCGGTACGGAGAGGCGTCGTAGAAGCTCCGGACGTTGGCGTTGTAGCGGCTGTACTCCAGAGCGAGCGCCTCACCGGCGTTGATGTTCCAGATGTCGGTGCCGGTGACGAGCTCACGCGCCGAGGGCGAGGCGAAAACGTGATCGAGCGAGCCGGACTGGCCGCTGAACGAGTACGTGTACTTCCCCGTGTCGGCACCCAGATCGGTGTATCCCGCGTCGCGCAGCACCTGGAGGGGGTCCTCCTGTGCGTAGGCGTTGAAGTCGCCGAGCAGGAAGACCGCACCGCCGTCGACGCTCTTCGCGCGTTCTCCGGCGAAGGCGACGAGTGCCTCCGCCTGACGGACGCGGTCCCCGTTGAAAGCTCCCTGGTCGCCGGCGGCGTTGTCGCCCTCGGCGGCCGGGTCGCTGTCGCTCTTCGACTTGAAGTGGTTCACGATCGCGACGAACGCCGTCTCATCGCTTCCCGCGGCCGCGAACGCCTGAGCGAGCGGCTGACGCGCGTTGGCGAAGGCCGGGTCGTCGAGGATGACGCTGTCACCGATCGGGCTCACCGCCGCCTTCTTGTAGATGAAGGCGGTACGGATGACGTCTTCCGACGCCGGCAGGGCGGCCGGTGACGGCACGAAAGCCCAGGCGTCCTCGCCCAGGTCGGCGTTGAGCGCGCCGACGAGCGTCGACAGGGCCTCATCGCGGGGCTTGCCGAGAGCCGCGGAGTTCTCGATCTCTTCGAGAGAGACGACCTCGGCCTGCATCGCGTTCAGGGCCGCGACGATCTTCGCCTGCTGGCGCTGCAGATTCTCGTCGTTCGCCGCGCCGCGGGGCCCCGGCTCGGGGCACCGGTTCGCGGTGATCGGGTTGCCCTCGCGGTCGGTGTACACCGAGTCGCAGCCGACGTCCTCCGCCGTGGTGGTGAAGTAGTTCAGCACGTTGAAGCTCGCGAGCTGCACCGTGCCGCCGACGTCTGCGGGGTGAGCGGTACGCGTGTTCGCGAACGTCGCGGGCTGCACGTCGGCGGCGTTGTCGACGGTCAGCTGCTCGGTGGGCTGAAACTTCCACGCGTCGTTGCGGTAGTCGAGGACGACCGGCCGCGTGAACGTCACGGGAGCGCCGACGCGCACGGGGTCCGTGAGCGAGAGGTACGGCAGCGGGACGTCGGTGGCAGACCGCTGGAAGTTCAGCGACGCCCCGTCGTCGAGCACCACCGCGCGGGCGGCGTTGTCGGCGACGACCTCGTCGAACTCGGGCGTACCGGGGCGGGCGACCTCGGTGGGCGCGAGGAGCGGGGTGGTGCCCGCGGCCAGCCCGACCTCGGCGTACTGGCCCGTGATGTAGGTGTTGGTGACGGTGAAGTCGCCCTGCGGGGCGAGGAGCATTCCCTCGAAGCGCTCACGTTCCGCGTCGGTGCGCGGCCAGACGACCTCGGCCGGCGTCACCGGCTCGGCCTGCTCGGTCAGAACCGTGACGAGATCGGCATCCGACGAGATCTGGGTGAGCCCGTTGTACTCCCCCGCCGTGCCGGTGACCTCGACGTAGTCGCCGATCGCGACCTCGGCGACCGCGCGCGAACCGTAGACGAAGAGGGCATCGGATGCCACGTGCTCCGCGCCCAGCTGACCACCGGTTCCGGGGGTCTGGACGAAGAAGCCGTTGTAGCCGCCGGTCGGATAGGCGGCGGTGACGACTCCGCGGGTGGTGACGGTCTGGCCGTCGAGCGGAGTGGCGTCGCCCTCGCCCTGGATGTCGCGGATGGGCGTGATGTCGGCTGCCGCGACGGCCTCCGCGGCGACCGCGGGCGGGGTCGGAGCTTCCGGAGCGGCGGTGTGCGCGGCGGGGGTCTGCACCGCATCCGGAGCCGCGGTCTGCGCCGTGTCCGGGGCAGCGGGAGCCGAGAGAGGGGCGGCCGTGGCGGCCGGGGCAACGAGGGCGGAACCGAGAAGGGCAGCGGCGACGGCAGCGCTCAGCGCTGTCGCGGTGCGGCCCGAGGGTCGCCGAGAAGGCACGGGTGACATGGGTCTCCTGCGAATCCGACGGTCATCGTCGGGTGGGGGGATCGACGGGGGGTCTCTTCGACCGTAGACGACCTCATCAGGAATTCCCAGGCTTCTTTCGTTGCCATCGTGTGAACACGACGTCGAACGAGAGAAGGCCCGGATGCCGATGGCATCCGGGCCTTCTGAATCGCGTTACCGCGACCGTGAAGCGTGATTACTTCAGGGTCACCGTGGCGCCGGCCTCCTCGAGGGCAGCCTTGGCCTTGTCGGCGGTCTCCTTGTTCGCGCCCTCGAGCACGGCCTTGGGAGCGCCATCGACGACGGCCTTGGCCTCGCCGAGGCCGAGCGAGGTGAGCTCGCGGACGACCTTGATGACCTGGATCTTCTTGTCGCCGGCGGCCTCGAGGACGACGTCGAACGAGTCCTTCTCCTCGACCTCTTCGGCGGGCGCGCCACCGGCGGCGCCGGCTGCGGCCACGGCCACGGGGGCGGCGGCGGTGACGTCGAAG
>NZ_LDRT01000036.1 GCF_001476655.1 Microbacterium testaceum
AGATGGGTTTAAGGGACGGATGCGGCGGACGGCGGCGGGGTGGGCGGCTCAGCCGGCGAAGAGGCGGCCGAGCTCGGCGGCGAGAGCGATCGCGCGCGGGTCGCCGCCGCCGGGCCACGCCCCGCGGGCGATGGTCCACGCGAAGGCGATCCCCGTCTCGGGGTCGACGCACGCGAGGCCGCCCGCGGCACCGTCGTGCCCGAACGCGTTCACGCCGCCGAAGGGCATGGCCGCGGTCGGCTTCTGGAACACGATCGCGTGCGCCCGGTCATGCTGACCGAGCACCTCGTCGTAGCCGTGCACCTGCTGCTGCCCGATCTGCGCGACCGTGTCGGCCGAGAGGAAGGGCGCGGCGCCCTCGACCCCGGTGACGGCGGCCGCGAGAAGGCGCGCGATGCCGCGCGCGCTGCCGGTGCCCGACGTCGCCGGATGGCCGTAGCGCCAGCTGCGCGGGTCGTTCGCGACGTCGGGCGTCGGCGGGGCGCTGCCGAAGACGCGGACTCCGAGCGCGGTGGGCTGCCGGTCACCGACGCCCGCGGCGGGCGGGGTCATCGACTGGAGGTCGACGCGGCGGTGCTCCTGGTCGGCGGGGAGTCCGAGGAAGAAGTCGATGCCGTGCGGGGCCCGGATCTCCTCCTCGTAGTACGCGTGCATCGTCCGGCCGGTCACCCGGTGGATCAGCTCGGCACCGAGGTTTCCGATCGTCACGCCGTGATACCCGAACGCGCTCCCCGGATGCCAGAGGGGCCGGGTCGCGGCCAGGCGCGCCGCCGCGACGGGCTGGTCGAGCGCGTCGAAGCGGTCGAGCGGCGGATCGGTCTGCGCGAGGCCCGCCTGGTGCGACAGCAGCTGGCGCACGGTGACGCGCTGCTTGCCCGCCGCCGCGAACTCGGGCCAGTGGTCGGCGACGAGGTCGTCGAGGTCGAGGAGACCGCGCTCGACCAGGAGACCGATCGTGATGCCGATGGTGTTCTTCGTCACCGAGAACGGCACGAGCACCGAGTCCTCGCCGAGGTGACGCCCACCCCAGACGTCGAGCACGGGCACGCCGCGATGGAACGCCGCGGCCTGGAACGACAGCTCGGGGTCTCCCGCGAGGGCGGCGTCCAGCCGGGCGACCGCGTCGGTGACCCGGTCGTCGGCGCGGCCGTGCAGGTGCGCGGTGTCGAGCGGCGTCACGCGGGCACCGACCAGACCGTGCCGAGCGGTGTCTCGACGACCGAGGCCCCCGCGCGCAGCGTGTAGTCGCCGGGCTCGGTGACCCACGCGCCGTCCCAGTGCGCGAGGCGCCGCGCGGGAACCGAGACCCGCGCCTCGACGCTCTCACCGGGGGCGGCGTCCACGGTGGCGAAGCCGACGAGCCAGCGCGCCGGGCGCTCGACCGCCGACTCGGCGCGCTCGGCGTAGACCTGCACGACCTGGCGGCCGTCGCGCTCGCCGGTGTTGGTCACGCGGACCACGAGGTCGTCTCCGTCGCGCTCCGCGGCATCCCATGACCAGGTCGTGTACCCCAGGCCGTGGCCGAAGGGGAACGCGGGGGGCGTCTCGGTGCGCAGCCACGCGCGGTAGCCGATGTGGATGCCCTCGTCGTAGCGCAGCACGCCGTCGGTCGGGGTGACCTCGAGCACCGGAACGTCGGTCATGCGGGCGGGCCAGGTGGTGGGCAGGCGCCCGCCGGGCTCGGCAGCGCCGGTCAGGACGGCCGCGAGCGCGCTGCCGAACTCCTGGCCGCCGAAGTAGCCGTGCACGACGGCCGCGACCTCGTCGGCCCAGGGGAGCACGACCGGGGAACCCGCGTTGACGATGACGATCGTGCGCGGGTTGGCGCGGGCGACGGCGCGCACGAGGTCGTCCTGACGACCCGGCAGATCGAGAGAGGTGCGGTCGTAGCCCTCGGACTCGACCTTGGAATTGGTCCCCACGACGACCACGGCGACCTCGGCCGCCTCGGCGGCGGCGACGGCGCGAGCGATCAGCTCGTCGGGGTCGGTGCGCTCGGGGGCGATGCCCAGGGTCGCGCTCATCGCACCCGAGAGTGCTCCGGAGCCGTCGCGCGAGAACTCGGCGCGCACCGCGATCTCTCGGCCGGCCTCCACCTCGACGGTGGCCGTGACGGACGGCGGGTTGAGGAAGGCGGCCCCCAGGTCGGTGCCCTCGAGCGCCGGGCTGTCGTCGAGCACGAGCTCGTCGTCGACGAACACTCGCGCGGGGTTCGCTCCCGCGAATCCGAGCTCGATCGCGCCGGACTTCTCGGGGGTGTACCCGGTCTCGAACACGACGGTGCGGCTGGCCTCGATCGGGGCGTCGCCGCCGAACCAGACCAGGGCCGACGCGCGACGGTTCTCGGCGAAGAGCTCGGTGCCCGCGGCATCCAGGAACCGGACGCGAAGTCCGGGCTCGCCCGTGACGGGGTTGCGCATCTGCGACAGCGGCAGTTCGGTCACGCCCTCCTGCGTGACGGCGCCGAGCTCGTACGTGACCCGGTCGTCGCCGAACGCCTCGCGCAGGCCCTCGAGGGGAGACACGATGTGGGCGGGGATGACGGTCGCGCTGCCTCCGCCCTGCGTCCGCGCGTCGCGCGCGTTCTGTCCGATGACGGCGACGGATGCCACGGCCCCGGCGTCGAGGGGGAGGATCCCGTCGTTGCTCAGCAGCACCGTCCCGGCGATGGCCGACTCGCGCGCGAACTCCGTGGCATCCACGGGGGCGGGCTCGATCGCGGTGCTG
Organism: Microbacterium testaceum; assembly: GCF_001476655.1. Taxonomy (GTDB): domain Bacteria; phylum Actinomycetota; class Actinomycetes; order Actinomycetales; family Microbacteriaceae; genus Microbacterium; species Microbacterium testaceum_C. The sequence goes on from NZ_LDRT01000036.1 coordinate 2,728, forward strand.
CCCTCGAGGGCGCCGACGCGCTCGGCGAGCAGCAGCAGACGCAGCACCTTGCGGTCGAGGTCGGCCTCCTGCACGCGACCGTCGCGGACGGCCTCGACGAGGTCGGCCCAGGCTGGCGCGGGGCCGGGCATCGCGAGGTCTTGCGCGGCTGCGACGGCGTCGAGCGAGCGCACGGCGGTCCAGTCGCTGATGACCACGCCGTCGAAGCCCCACTCGGAGTTCAGCGGGGTCTCGAGCAGGTCGTTCTCGGTCATCGTCACGCCGTCGACGGCGTTGTACGAGCTCATGATCGACCACGCGCCCGCGTCGACCGTGCGCTCGAAGGGAGCGAGGTACAGCTCGCGGAGGGCCCGCTCGTCGACCTGCACATCGACGGTGAAGCGGTCGGTCTCGGAGTCGTTCGCGACGAAGTGCTTCGGGGTCGCGGCGACGCCGTTGTCCTGCAGGCCGCGCACGTACGCGGCACCCAGTTCGGCAGTGAGCTCGGGGTCCTCGCTCAGGCACTCGAAGTGGCGACCGCCGAGCGGGGAGCGGTGCAGGTTGATGGTCGGTCCGAGGACGACGTCGACACCCTTGCGTCGCGCTTCGGATGCCGCGGCCGCGCCGTACCGGTAGGCGAGATCGACGTCCCACGAGGCGGCCAGCGCCGACCCCGACGGCATGTTGAGCGAGGGCTCGCGCTCGTCCCAGCGGGGCCCGCGGACACCCGCGGGGCCGTCCGAGAGGGTCATCGCGCGCAGCCCGATCTCGGGGAGCGGCACGGTGGTCCAGAAGTCGGCGCCCTGGACCAGGGCTGCCTTCTGCTCGAGGGTCAGCGCCGAGAGCAGCGGGACGAGGTGGTCGGTGGCAGGCGTAGCAGTCACGGTGATCTTTCCGGTGGGGAGGGGTCAGGATGCCGACAGCAGGGCGCGGCGCGCGGCGCGGCGCTCCTCCTGACGGTCGGGGTCGGGGAC
>NZ_LDRT01000037.1 GCF_001476655.1 Microbacterium testaceum
CAGGGCGACGACCGCGCCGCCGACGCTGAACTGCGCGAGCAGGATCTCGATCGCGAACAGCGCCCCGGCGAGCGGGACGTTGTACACGGCCGCGAGACCGGCGCCGGCGGCCGAGGCGATGAGGATGCGTCGCCACCGCGGATCGAGGCCGAACCACCCCACGATCTTCGATCCCGCCATCGCCGACAGCTCGCGCGGCGCGACCTCTTTCCCGATCGAGGCGCCGAGGGCCACCGAGGTCACCTGGATGACGGTGTCGGCGAGCGTCTCCCACCACGGCATCCTGGCCCCGTCGACCCCCTGCTCGACCGTGGCGAGCGTGCGCCCGAAACGCCGCAGCAGATACCAGCCGAGCGCCGCGACCACGCCCGCCCCGCCGACCGTCACGATCGGCAGCCACCACGGCGACGGCAACGCAAGCCCGTCGAGGAACGGCCCCTCCTCGTGCCCCCAGACCAGGTGCTCGATCGAGTGCACGATCCACACCAGCAGCAGCACCGCGAGTCCTGTCGCGAGCCCGACGATCAGGGTGGCGAGTCCGAGCTTCGACAGTGCGAGGACGGCACGGCGATGCGGGCGCGTCGGCGCCAGGGGCTCTGCTGTCACCCCGCAACGCTAACGGACCCGTGTGACCATCTCGTGACGCCGTCCGCCCGGCGTCTCGACCGCTCACGCGGCGAGCGCGCTACGGTGACCGCATGGCCACTGCCCCCGCCTCCCCCCGGCGCCCCGCCGACGTCCTCGGCATCGTCGCGGTGATCCTCGCCGCCGTCCTGGTGATCCCGACGCTCTTCGTCTACGTCGTGGGCCTCGTCCCAGAGATGAACGCGATCTGGTGGATGGGCATCATCCTGCTGCCGTTGCTCTTCGCCGACGGGGTCCTCGTCATCGTGCTCTCCGTGATCGGCCTGATCGTCGCGGTACGCCGCGCCGGCCGACGCGCATGGTCGATCGTGGCGCTGGGGCTCGGCATCCTGATGCTCGTCCCGGCCCTGCTGATCCTCATGCCTTCCTGAGGCTCTTCGGCGTCATGTCCCTCGGCAGGAAAGCGCGGAAACACTAGGCTCGGAACCGTGACTTCCCGCGCCCCGCTCTCCCGCAAGCTCTCCGCCATCGCCGAGTCCGCGACCCTCAAGGTCGATGCCAAGGCCAAGGCCCTCCAGGCCGCCGGCCGACCGGTCATCTCGTACGCGGCCGGCGAGCCCGACTTCGCAACCCCGTCGTTCATCGTGGATGCCGCAGCGAAGGCGCTGCAGGACCCCAAGAACTACCGCTACACCCCCGCCGCCGGCCTGCCCGTGCTGCGCGAGGCGATCGCCGCCAAGACGCGGCGCGACTCCGGTCTCGAGGTCGCGCCCTCGCAGGTCATCGTGACCAACGGCGGCAAGCAGTCGGTGTACCAGGCGTTCCAGACCGTCGTGAACCCCGGCGACGAGGTGCTGCTGCCCGCGCCGTACTGGACGACGTACCCCGAGGCCATCGCGCTGGCCGACGGTACCCCTGTCGAGGTCTTCGCCGGTGCCGACCAGGACTACAAGGTCACCGTCGCCCAGCTCGAGGCCGCGCGCACCGACAAGACGACCGTGCTGGTGTTCGTGTCGCCGTCGAACCCGACCGGCTCGGTCTACACCCCCGAAGAGACGGCCGAGATCGGCCGCTGGGCGCTCGAGCACGGCATCTGGGTCATCACCGACGAGATCTACCAGAACCTCACCTACGAGGGCGTCAAGGCGGTCTCGATCGTCGAGGCCGTGCCCGAGCTCGCGGGCCAGACCATCCTCGTCAACGGCGTCGCGAAGACCTACGCCATGACCGGATGGCGCGTGGGCTGGATGGTGGGACCGGCGGATGCCATGAAGCTCGCCGGCAACCTGCAGTCGCACCTGTCCAGCAACGTCAACAACGTCGCCCAGATCGCCGCCGCCGCGGCGCTCAATGGCCCCCAGGACGAGGCCGAGCAGTTCCGCCTCGCCTTCGACCGTCGCCGGAAACTGATCGTGTCGGAGCTGTCGAGAATCGACGGCGTCCAGGTGCCGAACCCCCTCGGCGCGTTCTACGTGTACCCCGACGTGCAGGGCCTGCTGAACCGCTCGTGGGACGGAGTGACGCCGACGACCTCGCTCGAGCTCGCGGACCTCATCCTCGAGAAGGCCGAGGTGGCCGTGGTCCCCGGCGAGGCGTTCGGCCCGAGCGGATACCTCCGCCTGTCGTACGCCCTGGGCGACGACCAGCTCCTCGAGGGCATCCAGCGCCTGCAGCGTCTGTTCTCCTGACCCGTCCCGCCTCCCCCTCGCAGCGCAGGCGTGAGGGGAAGGCGGGCCGCCCCAGGCGTGAGTCGCCAAGATGTGTCGCTTAGGGCTGAGACGAAGCGACCATTCTTGGCGACTCACGCGCGTGGGATGCGGGCCTGTGGAGAGATTTCGACGCGTTCAGGCGGAAGTGGCGATGATCGGCGGATGCCTCGTCTCCCCCGCCCCGTCGGTCCGAGCGCCGCATTCACCGTCGCCGAGGGCTCTGCACACGGGCTGACGCGAAGCACGATGCGATCGCTGCGGTGGACCGCGCCCCATTCCGGCATCCGCGTCGACCCGCACGCCACAGATCTGCAACGACTCGCCGTCTTGCAACGCGCGCTGCCTTCTCATGCCTTCTTTTGCGGGCCCACGGCGGCCGTCCTCCTCGGGCTCCCCCTGCCCGGCCCGCTCCGCCATCTCGCATGGCAAAAGCCGTTCGTCGGCGTACCAGCGGGTCACAATCGCATCCGACGTCCCCACACCACCGGGCGCATGTTGAGCGTCACACCGGACGACATCCTCGACGTCGACGGCATCCGGTGCACGTTTGCCCTGCGGACCTGGGCGGAGCTCGCCGAATTCCTCGGGGTGGGTCAGCTGACGGCCGTCTCCGACCATCTGATCTGCCGACGCCGCCCACTCGCCACTCGACGGGATCTCGAGCGGATGCATCTGCGGTTCCTGGGCGGCCGCGGGTCCAAAAAGCGCCGGCTCGCGGTGGACTTCGCCGATGAGCGCGCTGAGTCGCCCCGCGAGTCCGAGCTCCGCGTCCTTCTCGTGCAAGCTGGCCTCCCCGTCCCGGAGAGCAACGTGGAGATCTTCGATAGGTCGCGATTCGTCGCCCGAGTCGACCTCCTTTATCGCAAGCAACGCCTCATCATCGAGTACGACGGCGACCACCATCGCGACCCTCACCAGTGGAGCCGAGACCAGTCACGTCGGGCTGAGCTGGAGTCGCTCGGTTACCGCATGACCGTCGTGACAGCACGCGATTTCGACGACCCGCCCGCCCTCCTCGCTCGAATCCACCGCCTCCTCGCCCAAACCCACGCGTGAGTCGCCAAAATGTGTCGCCGTGGCATCGGCCGAAGCGACACATCTTGGCGACTCACGCGCTGGAGACGGGGACTACAGCTCGACGTTCACCAGGACGGGCTCGGGCTGCAGGAGCAGGCCGAACTCGGAGTGCACGCGGTTCTGCACGAAGCGGGCGAGCTCGGCGATCTCGGCCGCCGTCGCCTCACCGCGATTCGTCAGAGCGAGGGTGTGCTTGGTCGAGAGGCCGGCGCGCGAGCGGGGGAAGCGGAATCCGCGACGCAGCCCCGCGTTCTCGATCAGCCACGCGGCGCTCACCTTGACCTCGTGCCGCTCCACCGGGGGCGGGGGCAGGATGCCGTCGAACGCGGCCAGCGGGATCACGGTCACCGGGTCGAGGATCGGTGCCATCGGCCACTTCGGGCACGCCTCGGGAAGGGTGCGGGCGAAGGCCGCGCTGACGATCGCGTTCTGGAAGAAGGAGCCGGCGCTCCAGGTGTCGGGGTCCTCGGCGTCGAGCACCATGCCCTTGCGGGCGCGGGTCGCGAGGACGTGGTCGCGGATCCAGCGCAGCGACACCGCATCATCGGCATCCAGCCCCAGCGCCCCGCGCAGTTGCTCCCCCGAGATCGGGCGCTCCCCGTGTCCGACCCGCTCGAGCTCGAGGGTGACCGAGAGGATCACGGCCGAGCGGTCGGGGATCGAGCCGTAGTGCTGCTTGAGCACCGACGTGCGGAAACCCAGGCCGAGCTCCGCGGCGGGGACGACGGCGACGTCGCCGGTCGACTCGTCGATCAGCTCCACCTCGACGAGCGTCTGCACGATCTCCTGGCCGTACGCGCCGACGTTCTGGACGGGGGCAGCACCGACCGTGCCGGGGATCCCCGACATGGCCTCGATCCCGGCCAGCCCGCGGTCGACCGTCTCAGCGACGAGCGCGTCCCAGTCATGGCCGGCCTGTACCCGGAGTCGCACGGTGTCGGGCCGTGAGCCGGGGAGCTCCTCGATGCCGGCCGTGCGGACGCGGATGACCGTCCCCTCGAACGGCTCGTCTCCGACGAAGAGGTTCGATCCGCCGCCGAGGACGAACCACTCGTCTCCGTCGGCCCAGACCTCGCGCAGCGCCGCGACGAGTTCGTCGGCCGTGCGCGCTTCGACGAGACGCGCGGGCTCGCCGCCGGTGCGCAGGGTCGTGAGCTGCGACAGCGGGATCGGGGCGATCTCGGGCATCAGGCGAGCCGCACCCGCACCTGCGCCTTGCCGAGCACGGTCGTCTCGGCGAAGGTCACGGTGAGGTCGATGCGCGCGGTCTCGTCGTCGACGGCACCCACCTTGGCGCTCACGTGCAGGTCGGCACCCGTCTCGGGGTCCACGACCACCGGACGCGTGAAGCGCACGCCGTACTCGGCGATGCGACCGGGGTCGCCCAGCGCGTCGGCGAGCGTGCCGACGGCGATTCCCATCGTGAGCATGCCGTGCGCCAGGACACCGGGGAGGCCCACGGCGGCGGCGACGTCGTCGCGGTAGTGGATCGGGTTGAAGTCTCCCGAGGCCCCCGCGTACCGCACGAGCGACTCGCGCGTCAGGTGGACGGAGCGTTCGGCGATGACCTCGCCCACGGTGAACGCGCTCATGCGCCGGCCTCCCCCGCCAGAAGAACACTGGTCGTGGTCACGACGTGGGCGCCGTCGGCATCCACGATCTCGGCTTCGCTGGTGATCATGGCGTTGCCCCCCATCGACCGGATGCCGGTGACCGAGAGCGTCGCGACGAGCTCGTCGCCCGCGACGATGGGGCGCGTGTAGCGGAAGCGCTGCTCCGCGTGCACGAGACGCGACAGCTCGATGCCGGACTCTGGGTCGCCGAGCAGCTGCTGGAGCGTGAGGTCCTGCACGACCATCGCGAAGGTCGGCGGGGCGACCACGTCGGGGTAACCGAGAGCGCGGGCGGCGTCGGGGTCGGAGTGCTGCGGGGCGTCGGCGAAGACGGCGCGGGCGAACTCGCGCACCTTCTCGCGGCCGACCAGGTACGGCGCGGTCGGAGGGAAGGCACGACCGACCAGTTCAGGATTCACGGGCACCGGTCCAGTCTACGGCGGGCCATCCGTCCAGCCCGGTCCGCGCGGCGTCGCGCCCGCCCCGGCGCGCTGCACGAAACGCACGTATCAGCGCTGGCGACGCCCGCGCACGGCCTTGATCGCGATCTGCGAGGCGATGAACACCAGGAAGATCGAGAACAGGACGTTCGCGACGAAGGGGTCCACGGCCTTGGCGATCTGCGCACCGAGGGCCGTGGTGGCACACGCGGCGAGCCCCACGCACGCGGCGGCGGCGAGGTCGACGTTGGACCGGCGGAGATTGCCCACGGTCCCCGAGATCGCCGTCGGGATCATCATGAGCAGCGAGGTGCCCTTGGCGATCAGGTCGCTCGTGCCGAACAACAGCAGCAGGGCCGGTACGACGATGATGCCGCCCCCGACTCCCAGGAGGCCCGCCAGGATGCCGGTGACCACGCCGAGCACGGCGAGTCCGGGGCCCGTGACCCACGTGAGCACGAGCTCGGCATCGCGCGAAGGGATCACGAAGTACAGGCTCACGATGACGCCCACCAGGAACACGACGAAGGCCCAGCGGAGCGCGGTCTGCGACAGCTTCGGAAGCAGCCAGGTGCCGATCTGCGCGCCGATGACGGCCCCCGCGGCGAGGATCAGCGCCGGGATCCACGCGACGTGCCCGTCCACCGCGTACGTGATGACGCCGACCGTCGCGGTGGGCACGATCGCCGCGAGAGAGGTGCCGGCGGCGAAGCGCTGGTCGAAGCCGAGCAGCAGAACGAGGAGCGGGACGATGACCGTTCCCCCGCCGACGCCGAACAGCCCCGACATCAAGCCGGCCAGAAGACCGACGCCGATGCAGACGAGGAAGAAGCGGACGGAGCGTGAGGGGCGGGTGTCGGCGTGCACGAAGGACAAGTCTGGCACCCCGGCCGCCTCACCCTGCCGGGACCCGCGCGGAAAGGACCCGCGCGGAAAAGAAAGCGGCCCCCGGTGTCCGAAGCCGCGTCCACCGGGGGCCGTCGCCCTCACAGGTCCAGCGGGACGGTGACCCGAACACCGGCCTGCGACCACTCACGTGAGGGTTCGACAGGACTGACGCTAGCGGGCGGCCTGGAGCGGAAAAGACCCGTTGACACTGATATCTCAAGCTGCTAAATATTTAGACCGCGTACGACAACGTCGCCCGGGTGAGGGAATGTCGACGCGAGAGCATCGGTTGATTCCAGACATGACAACCGTAGGAATCATCGGAGCAGGACACATCGGCTCGGCCCTCGCGAAGGGCTTCGCGAAGCACGGCTACGACGTCGTGATCGCGAACTCGCGCGGACCGGAAACACTCGCGGACCTCGTCGCCGAGGTCGGCGACAAGGCGCGAGCGGCGACGGCACAGGATGCCGCGGAGTCCGGCGACATCGTCGTCGTCACCGTGCCCCTCAAGGCCTATCGGGCGATCCCCGTCGACCCCCTCGCCGGCAAGATCGTGCTCGACACGAACAACTACTACTTCGAGCGCGACGGTCGCATCGCCGAACTGGACGAGAAGAAGACCACCACCTCGCAGATGCTGCAGGAGCACCTGCCCGCGTCCCACGTGGTCAAGGCGTTCAACCACATCATGGCCGCCGACATCCTGACCGACGGCTCCCCCGCCGGCACCGAGAACCGCCGCGCCCTCGCCACCTCGAGCGACTCCGATGAGGCCGTCGCCCTCGTGACCCGGATCTACGACGAGTTCGGGTTCGACACGGTCAACGTCGGCCCCCTCAGCGAGAGCTGGCGCGTCGAGCGCGACCAGCCGGCCTACGTGGTCCGCCAGAACGCGGAGGAACTGGAGCAGAACCTGGCGCGCGCCGAGCGCTGACCCTCACCGATAAACGGCATCCGTGCCGAGAAACGCTCTGTCAGCGCGTTTCTCGGCACGAATCGCGTTTATGGATGCCGTGCACCCGGTGCCGCCACGGCGTCGGCGCCCTCCCGGTCGGAGGGAGGAGCCCTCCCGGTCGGAGGGAGGAGCCCTCCCTGTCAGAGGGCGGCGAGCGCCTGGTCGACGTCGGCGACGAGATCGTCGACCGACTCGATGCCGACGGACAGACGCACGATGGTGTCGGGCACCGCGAGCTCGGTGCCGCGCACGGACGCGTGGGTCATGGCATCCGGGTAGTTCACGAGCGACTCGACGCCGCCGAGCGACTCCGCGAGCGTGAACAGACGCGTCGACTCCGCGAAACGGCGGGCGGTGGCGCCGTCGGCGAGCTCGAGCGACACGATGCCGCCGAAGCCGCTCATCTGGCGGGCGGCGAGTTCGTGCCCGGGGTGCGACAGCAGGCCCGGGTAGTAGACCTTCGCGACGCGGTCGTGACCGTCGAGGTGCTCGGCGACGGCCTGCGCGTTGGAGCTGTGCCGCTGCATGCGCACGGCGAGGGTCTTGATGCCGCGCGTGGTGAGGTATGCGTCGAAGGGCCCCGAGACCGCGCCCGCGGCGAACTGCAGGAACTGCGTCTTCTCGGCGAGCTCCGCGTCGGCGAACGCAAGGGCGCCGCCCACGACGTCGCTGTGGCCACCCAGGTACTTCGTCGCCGAGTGCACGACGACATCGGCGCCGAGCGAGATCGGCCGCTGGAGCGCGGGCGACGCGAAGGTGTTGTCGACCACGACGATCGCGCCGGCCGCGTGGCCGAGGCGCGCGAGCCCCGCGATGTCGGTGATGCGCAGCATGGGGTTGCTGGGCGTTTCGACCCAGACCATTCTCGGCGCGCGCTCCTCGATCGCCGCGGCCACTGCATCCAGGTCGCTCATGTCGACCACGCGGAGCTTCACACCCCACGGGCCGAGCACGCGCGCGAGCAGACGGTAGGTGCCGCCGTACACGTCGTTGCCGAGCAGCACCTCGTCACCGGGGACGAGGGCGGCGCGCAGCAGGGCGTCTTCTCCGGCGAGACCCGAGGCGAACGAGAGGGCGCGCACGCCGCCCTCGAGAGCGGCGATCTGCGTCTCGAGCGCCGTCCGGGTGGGGTTTCCGCTGCGGCCGTACTCGTAACCGCCACGGAGACCGCCGATCCCGTCCTGCGCGTACGTCGTCGAGACGTGGATCGGCGGGATGACCGCCCCGGTGGTCTCGTCGGGCGCCTGGCCCGCGTGGACGGCGAGGCTGTCGAAGCCGCGGGCGGCGTCGTGGGTGCTCATGCGGAGTGCTCCTCGGAGGGGGTGGGGATGAGGGATGCCGTGGGCTCGACGTCGTAGCCGTGCGCGCGCATCCAGTCGTCGTCGAAGATCTTGCTGAGGTAGCCGCGCCCATGATCGGGCAGCACCACGACCACGACCGCGTCGGAGGGGAGACCACGGGCGACGCGAAGAGCGCCGACCACGGCCATGCCGCTCGAGCCGCCCACGAGCAGTCCCTCTTCGCGGGCGAGACGGCGAGTCATCGCGAACGACTCCGCGTCGGACACGCGCTCGTACGCATCGACGACGGTCGGATCGAACGCGGGCGGCCAGAAGTCCTCGCCGACGCCCTCGACGTCGTAGCCGTGGATGTCGCCGCCCGAGTAGATCGAACCCACCGGGTCGACGCCGACGATCCGGACGGCTGAGCCCGCGACCTCGCGCAGATACCGGCCGGTCCCGCTGATCGTGCCGCCCGTGCCGACGCCGGCGACGAGGTGCGTCAGCTGACCGTCGGTGTCGCGCCAGATCTCGGGACCGGTGGTCTCGTAGTGGCTGCGCGGACCGTTCGGGTTGGCGTACTGGTTCGGCTTGAAGGCGCCCGGGATCTCACGGACGAGCCGGTCGGACACGCTGTAGTACGAGTTCGGGTCCTCGGGCTCGACGTTGGTCGGGGTCACGACAACCTCGGCACCGTAGGCGCGCAGCACCGCGCGCTTGTCCTCGGCGACCTTGTCGGGGACGACGAAGACGCAGCGGTACCCGCGCTGCTGCGCGACGAGGGCGAGTCCCACGCCGGTGTTGCCGCTGGTGGGCTCGACGATCACTCCGCCGGGCCGCAGATGCCCGTCACGCTCGGCGGCGTCGATGATGTTCTCGGCGATGCGGTCTTTCGCCGACCCGCCGGGGTTCACGTACTCGATCTTCGCGAGGACCGTGGCCGCGATGCCGTCGGTGACGCGGGTGAGACGGACGAGGGGGGTGTTGCCGACGAGGTCGGCGACGCTCTGGGCGTAACGCACGATGGCATCCTGAGGGGTTGGTGCGCCCGAGGCGGGCGCGGCTGACGGGGTCGTCGAAAAGAACGCGGAAAGCGTTCAGCGACAACAGCGACAGGTCAGCACGCCGCCAGCATACCCGACCCCGACCGCGCTCATGCCACCGCGCCCAGGAACTCCTCGAAGCTCTGGGCCGGTCGGCCGGTCACGCGCTCCACGTCACCGGAGACCCCCGCGAGATCGCCGCTCGCGATCGCGGTGTACGTGCTCACCCAGGCGTCGACCTGCCAGCGGGGAGCGCCGAAGGCGGCGCGCGAGGCGTACGCCTCGTCGACGGTCTCGTCGAGGAAGCGGACCGGGTGACCGCGAACGGCGGAGATCTTCTGCGCGACCTCGGCCATCGTCAGCGCCTCGGGACCGGTGAGATCGTAAGCGGTGTCGGCGTGGGCCGCGGGATCGCGCAGCACCGAGACGGCGGTGGCGGCGACATCGGACCGCGAGACCAGCGAGCAACGGCCCTCGCCGGCAGGACCCCGGATGACGCCGTCGTCGCCCGCGAAGAGCTCCATCATGTCCATGTAGAAGTTGTCGCGCAGGAAGGTCCAGTTCATCCCCGACGCGCGGATGATGTCCTCGGTGGCGGCGTGATCGCGGCCGAGCGTGAACACCGCGTCGGGCGCGGCGGCGAGGAACGACGTGTAGACGATCGAGCGGACTCCCGCCGCGGCGGCGGCCTCGACGAACGTGCGGTGGTGCTCCACGCGATCGGCCGTCTCGGAGGCCGAGACCATGAACAGCGTCTCCACGCCCTGCAGGGCCGCGCGGGCGGCATCCGCGTCCGAGTACCGCGCCACATGCACCTCGGCGCCCTCGAGCGCGGGGGCGCGGGAGGCGTCGCGTACCAGGAGACGCTGCGGGATGCCGCGGGTGGCCAGGTCGCGCGCGACACGACCTCCGACGGCTCCGGTGGAACCGGTGACAGCGATGACGGGCGGCGTGGGCATTCGGCCTCCGGGGTATGGGAGCGGTCCTTCCAGCGTATTGCGCCCACCCGTGGTCGAGGCCGAGAAGATGTTCAGGAAGCCGGGGCCACCAGACGGGCCACCCGGACCCGGACCCTCGCGGGAACGGCCGTCTCATCGGTGCCGCGCACGGCCGTCGCCACGGCGGAGGCCACGGCGACGGTGTCGTCTTGGGTCGAGACCCCGATGCAGACCGTGATCGAACGTGCACCGTCGGCGTCATCGACCGCGGCGAGGGAGCCTTCGGCGTCGACGACGTGCTCGAGCGCGCGAGCGACGACCGGGCGGGCGGAGTACATCTCGCGGACACCCTCGGTGGCCGTGACGGCGAGGTCGACGCGGGGCGCGAGCGCCGCGGGGGTGATGTCGGTCATTCGTCTTCCTCTCCGTCGAAGTGGACGTCGCCGACGGTGACGTCCACCTTGCCCACGCGCAGATCGCCGTGGCGCTCGATCGCCTCGCGGATCCCCTCGCGCATCTCTTCCACGGCGGGCGTCATGGCGCGGCCGAAGCGGACGCTGACCGAGACGCGCACGTCGAGGGGAGCGTCGGGATCCGGCTGTCGAAGGCGGACGCGACCGACCAGCACGCCGTCGACGCCGTCGCCGACGGCGCGGATGAGTTCGTACAGAGCCCCCTCGGTGACGACGATCTCGACGCCGTCGGCACCGCGTACCAGCGGGATGTCCCGTCCGGCCCGGAACTCGCGCGTGACCTCGCGCATGATCGAGTCGTACCAGGAGTCCGCCAGAGGCTCGGCGGCCTGCTCTTCGACGATCTCGCGAGAGAGTCGTCCCATCCGCTCCATGGATGCCAGCACGGCCTGGCACTGCGCATTGCGCTCGATCGCGGCGACGCGCGGAACACGCCCTCGATCGAGGTAGGCGGAGAGATCCTCGAGCGAATAGCCCGAGCCCCCGATGTCATCGCTCATCCCGTCACCTCCACTCCTGCATGCGTTCCAGCACGATTCTGCGCGCCCGCGCCAAGCGGCCTCGGACCGTTGCCGCCGTCTCCCCGACTTCGACGGCGATCTCGTCGTAGCTGTGACCGCCGACCTCGCGCAGCACCCACACGACGCGCAACTCTTCGGACAGCTCGGACAGCACCTTCTTCAGCGCCTCCATCTGCGACGATGCCACAACAGAGCGCTCCGGGTCGTCTTTCGCCGAGACCATCTGCTCGTCGATCTGGTCCGAGAGCTTCCGTGCGCGCAGACGGTCGGTCGCCTTCCGCGACACGATCGTCGTCAGCCAGCTGCGCACCTTCTCGGGATCGGTGAGGTCGGGCAGGCGCCGCCACGCCGTGATCAGCGCCTCTTGCACGCAGTCGTCGGCGTCGGCGCGGGAACCGGTCAGCCGGGTGGCGAAGGCCACGAGGAACGGCGCGTGCCGCCGCACCAGCACACCGAAAGCGAGCTGATCACCGTCGGCCGCCCGCGACGCGAGGAACGCGTCGGTGGCGGTGGACAAAGAGGGCATCGGATTCCTGTCGGTGTGTCGCGTGCGGGTCCGAGGTGCTGACGAGTCGGGCCCGTCCACATAGCGAAACACCTCGGACGAGAACCGCCTCGGGAGCTTGACGCGGAGGCGATCACCGGGGCAAAATCCCCGCCTTCTCTCGACGACCCCGATGTCCGTGGTCACCGGTAGCGTCGGAGGTGCCCTCTTCGACAGCAAGGAGCCCCCATGCGCATCGCCCTCACCGGCTCGTCCGGCAAGCTCGGTACGGTCGTCGCCCGCGAACTCCGCGCCGCCGGGCACGAGGTCATCGGCCTCGACCTCCGCGGCGAACGCGGACCCGGATTCGTGCAGGTCGATCTGACCGACTACGGGCAGGTGATCGATGCTCTCGCGGGAGTGAACGACCAGCACGAGGGCGTCGACGCACTGGTGCATCTCGGAGCGATTCCGGCTCCCGGCATCCGGTCCGATGTCGCCACCTTCCACAACAACATGACCAGCACGTTCAACGTGTTCTGGGCGGCTGTGCGCCTCGGCATCCAGAGGATCGTCTACGCGTCGAGCGAGACCGTGCTGGGGCTGCCGTTCGACGTGCCGCCGCCGTACATTCCCGTCGACGAGCAGTATGCGCCGCGGCCCGAGTCGGTGTACTCGCTGGTCAAGACGCTCGAAGAGCGCTTGGCCGTCGAGCTGGTGCGCTGGAACCCCGAGCTGTCCATCACGGCCCTGCGCTTCTCGAACGTCATGGTCCCCGACGACTACGCGGAGTTCCCTTTCGACGCCGACGCGCGCACGCGCAAGTGGAACCTCTGGGGCTACATCGACGCGCGCGACGGTGCGCAGGCCGTCCAACGTGCGCTCGAGAACGCCCCGGCCGGGTTCGACCAGTTCATCATCGCGGCGGCCGACACCGTCATGACGCGCTCCAACGCAGAGCTCGTGGCCGAGGTGTTCCCCGGCGTCGAGACGCGTGGCGACCTGGGCGAGAACACGACGCTGCTGTCGATCGACAAGGCGCGCCGTCTGCTCGGGTACGACCCGCAGCATTCGTGGCGGGATTCACGCTGACACCGGGAGCCGCCGTCGGAGTGACACACTGAGTGCGTGACCACTGTCGATCCCTCGATGAGCGCATCGGTGCCGGCGCGCCGCGGACGCCCCGGTTACGACCGTGACGGCCTGCTCGCGGTGGCGGTCCAGCTCTTCAACGAGCAGGGGTACGACGCCACGAGCGTCGCCGACCTGGCCCGCCGACTGGGCCTGACCAAGTCGGCTCTGTACCACCACTTCGCCTCGAAGGAGGAGCTGCTCGCTGTCGCGCTGGAGTCGGCGCTCGGTGGTCTCGAGGCCGTCCTCGATCAGCCCGGTGCCCGGGAGGGCGCGGCATCCGATCGCCTCCGCTTCGTGCTCATCGGGGCGACCGACGTGCTCGTCGCCCAGTTGCCGGCCGTCACACTCCTTCTGCGCGTGCGCGGGAACAGTGCGGTCGAGCAGGCGGCCCTCGAGCGTCGCCGCGTGTTCGACCACCGCGTCACCGCCCTCGTCGCCGAAGCGCAGGCGGAGGGGGACGTGCGCGACGACGTCGACGCCGCGGTCGCCGCGCGTCTGCTGTTCGGCATGATCAACTCGGTCGTCGAGTGGTATCGCCCCGGCGGCAGCGTCGACGGCGATCGGCTCGGAAACGACATCGTCCGCATCGCCCTCGACGGCCTGCGCACGGCCTGAATGCGTCGTGAGAGGTCCCTCCGACGGCATCCGATTCAGGCGTGCAGGTCGACGCCCTTCGTCTCCTTGATCATCGACACCGCGGCGAGCGAGACGAGCGCCGCGACGGCGATGTACACGCCGATCGCCCAGGAGGCACCGGTCGAGCGCAGCAGCGCCTCGGCGATCATCGGGGCGAAGGCGCCGCCCATGATCGCCCCGAGGGCGTAGCCGATCGAGACGCCCGAGTAGCGGACGTCGGCCGGGAACATCTCGGCGTACAGCGCCGCCTGCGGCCCGTACGACAGACCGAGGCCGAGGGTCATGACGAACAGGGCCACGAAGTACCAGACGATGTCACCCGTGTCGATGAGGAACCACATCGGCACGGCCCAGACAGCGAGCAGCAGGTAGCCCAGCTGGAACGTGCGCACGCGGCCGAGGCGGTCCGACAACCAGCCGCCCCAGAGGGTGAAGCCGAGCCAGCCGAAGGACGCCAGCGTCGTCGCCAGCAGCACGGTCGGTCGTTCGAGCCCCAGCACCGCGACGGAGTACGTCGAGAAGAAGGCGATGAGCAGGTAACCCGCGGCGTTGTTCCCGACGAAGACGAACGCCGTGAGGGCGACCTGACGCCAGTTCTTGCGGAAGAGCTGGCCGAGCGGTGCGGAGGACTCCTTGCGGCGACGGACGAGGTCCTCGAAGACAGGGCTCTCCTCCACGGCGCGACGGATGACGTAGCCGACGATGATCAGCACGATCGAGAGCAGGAACGGCACGCGCCACCCCCACTCGAGGAACGCCTCCGGCGACATCGACGAGGTGAGGATCCAGAGCGTCGCCGTGGCGAGGATCATGCCGACCGGCACGCCGATCTGCGGGAACGCGCCGAAGTAACCGCGGCGGCCCACCGGGGCGTGCTCGACGGACAGCAGCGCGGCCCCGCCCCACTCCCCACCGGCGGAGAAGCCCTGCAGCACGCGCAGCAGGATCAGCAGGATGGGAGCGGCAACGCCGATCGCGGCATACGTCGGGAGGACACCGATGAGCGCGGTCGAGACGCCCATCATGATGAGGGTGAGCACGAGCATCTTCTTGCGCCCCAGACGGTCGCCGAGATAGCCCGCCACGACGGCGCCCAGCGGGCGGAAGAGGAACGAGATGCCGATCGTCGCCCACGACAGGACCTGTGCGATCGACGGGTCGGACTCGGACAGCGGGGCGAGGAAAAGGGGCGCGAGGACGAGCCCGGCCGCCTGGGCGTAGATGAAGAAGTCGTACCACTCGATCGAGGTGCCGACGAGCGTCCCGGCGAGCACGCGCCGCTCTTCTCGTTTCAACCCGGTCGAGGAGGGGGATGCCGAGGTCTGGGTGGCCATGAGAACTCCGTCGTTCCGTGGGGCGGGGAAAACACCCGGTGGCGCTATTACCAACCGAGCGTTCAGTAATAGTGTCAGAGGAGCACGCACTCGACAAGTGCGCCCGCGAAAGGAGACCCGATGACGACCTGGTCGATCGTGCCCGGCGCCCTCGATGAGCGCCTCGGCATCACCGTGACGGAGCAATCGGCCGAGAAGGTCGCGGCATCCCTCCCCGTCTCGGGCAACACGCAGTCGCTCGGACGGCTGCACGGCGGGGCGACAGCCGCTCTCGCCGAGGCGGTGGGGTCATGGGCCGCCATGATCCACGCCTCGGACTACGGGAAGGTCTGCGTCGGCGTCGACCTCAACATCACCCATCACCGGGGCGCGCGCGACGGCCGCATCCACGCGGTCGCCACACCCGCGCACCGCGGTCGCCGCGTGGCGACCTACGACATCCGCGTGACCGACGA
>NZ_LDRT01000038.1 GCF_001476655.1 Microbacterium testaceum
CCTTCGACAGGCTCAGGGACCGCGCGCGAGTCAGGGACCGCGCGCGGGTCGGGCGCCGACGTGCTCACGCCTGCTCGACGCGGGGGAAGAGCGGCGACAGGCCGTTCACCGAGGAGCCGGGACGCAGCACGCCCCACTCCCCCGCCTCGCGCAGCGGCTGGTCGTTCAGCCGACCGATGCTCTCGGCCGCGCCGAGCGCGATCCACAGCTTCTCGGTCGAGACCGGCATGACCGGCGACAGCAGCACGGCGAGCGCGCGCAGTCCCTCGGCGGCGGTGTAGAGCACCGTGCCGAGGCGCTCGCGCTTCTCGGGGTCCTTCGCGAGGGCCCACGGCTCGTTGTCGGTGATGTAGCCGTTGAGCGCGTCGACGATCGTCCAGATCGCCGCGATCGCCTCGTCGATGCGGAACTTCTCGATGGCCGCATCGGCGTTCGTCGCGGCATCCGCCACCGTCTGCTGGATCGCACGATCGATCTCGGTCGTCTCGCCGGCCGGCGGGACGATCCCTTCGAAGTACCGCTCGATCATGGCGATCGTGCGGGATGCCAGGTTGCCGAAGCCGTTGGCGAGCTCGGCCTGGTAGCGGGCCGAGAGGTCTTCCCACGAGAAGGAGCCGTCCTGCCCGAACGCGATCGCGGAGAGGAAGTAGAAGCGGTACGCGTCGGAGCCGAAGACGTCGGTGATCTCGGTCGGGGCGATGCCGGTGAGCTTCGACTTCGACATCTTCTCGCCGCCGACGAGCAACCAGCCGTGCGCGAAGACGCCGCGCGGCACCTCGAGGCCTGCGGCCATGAGCATCGCCGGCCAGATCACGGCGTGGAACCGCAGGATGTCCTTGCCGACCACGTGGTAGGCGGGCCAGCGGCGCGCGAACTGCTCGGGATCGTTGCCGTAGCCGACGGCCGTGGCGTAGTTGAGCAGCGCGTCGACCCACACGTAGATGACGTGCGCGTCGTCCCACGGCACCTGAATGCCCCAGTCGAACGTCGACCGCGAGATCGAGAGGTCTTTGAGGCCGTTCTTCACGAATGAGACGACCTCGTTGCGCGCCGATTCCGGGCGCACGAAGTCGGGAACCGTCTTGTAGAGCTCGAGAAGGCGGTCCTGGAACTCGCTGAGCTTGAAGAAGTAGTTCTTCTCCTGCAGCAGTTCGAGGGGCTTGGAGTGGATCGCGCACACCTTGAGACCCTCGAAGGGACCGGTGCCGTCGACGATCTCGGCCTCGGTCTTGAACTCCTCGCAGCCGACGCAGTACAGCGCCTCGAACTCGCCGGCGTAGATGTAGCCCCGGTCGTAGAGCGCCTGCACGAACGTGGCGACCCGCTCCTCGTGGCGGAGCTGGCTCGTGCGGATGAAGTCGTCGTTGGCGACGTCGAGCGTCTTCAGCAGCGGGAACCACGACTCGCCCACGAGCTTGTCGACCCACTCCTGCGGCGTCGCGCCGTTCGCGGCGGCGGCGCGCATCATCTTCTGGCCGTGCTCGTCGGTGCCGGTCAGCATCCAGGTGTCGTCACCGGCCTGGCGGTGCCAGCGCGCGAGCGTGTCCACGGCCACGGTCGTATAGCCGTGACCGATGTGGGGGACGTCGCTCGGATAGTAGATCGGCGTCGTGATGTAGAAAGATCGGCCGGAAGTCACCTCAGGATTCTACGGGGAGGCACCGTCACGGCCGACCGTGTGACAGGTCTCAGCGTTTGACCGCGAGACCGGCCTGATAGAGCTCGCGTGACGAGTGACCGGTGAGCGACGCCACCTCGGCCGCCGCCTCCTTGAGCCGCGTGCCGGCGCGCACGAGTTCGAGCACCTGGGTCACGGCATCCGGGAACGCCACCTCTCGTGCGGTGGCGCCGCCGACGACGATCGCGATCTCGCCGCGGACGCCCTCGGCCGCCCACGCCGCGAGCTCGGCGAGCGTGCCCCGCTTGACCTCCTCGTAGAGCTTCGTCAGTTCGCGGCAGACGGCCGCGGGACGATCGGCGCCGAAGGTCGCGGCGAGGTCGTCGAGAGTGGATGCCAACCGCGACGGCGATTCGAAGAACACCAGCGTGCGCTCCTCGGACGCGAGCTGCGCGAAGGCGCGACGGCGGTCGCCCGGCTTGCGGCGGGGGAAGCCCTCGAAAGCAAAGCGGTCGGTGGGAAGCCCCGCGACGGCGAGGGCCGTGACCACGGCGCTGGGTCCGGGAAGAGCGGTGACCGTCACTCCGGCTGCGGCAGCCGCGGCCACCAGGCCGAAGCCGGGGTCGCTGACGGTCGGCATCCCGGCGTCGCTGAGCACGAGAAGGTCGTCCTCGCGTGCCAGCTCGACGAGCTCGGCCGCGCGCTCTTTCTCGTTGTGGTCGTGCAGGGCGATCAGCCGCGGGCGGTTCTCGACGCCGAGACCCGCGAGCAGCCGCTGCGTCGTGCGCGTGTCCTCCGCGGCGACGACGGTCGCGTTCTCGAGCGCCTCGATGAGCCGTCGCGAGGCGTCGCCCAGGTTACCGATGGGAGTCGCCGCGAGGATGATCACCGTTCCACCTTAGGCTGGGGGCCGTGACCGACGCCCCCGCCCTGCTCCTGTCAGACGAGCGGACGCGCCTGGACCGCTGGCGTGATGCACTGCTCGCCGACCCGCGACGGCTTCGCCTGTGGCGCTGGCTGGCACCGGCCCTCGTCACGCTCGTCGCGGCGGTGCTGCGCCTGATCGACATCGGCAACCCGCACCAGCTGGTCTTCGACGAGACCTACTACGTCAAGGACGCGTGGAGTCAGTGGGTCCTCGGCTACCCCTCGACCTGGCCGGACAAGGCTGACGCGAGCTTCGCCGCGGGTGACACCGACATCTTCACCGGCATCGGCAGCTACGTCGTGCATCCGCCTCTCGGACGCATCCTCATCGGTGCCGGCATGGCGCTGTTCGGGGCGGACTCCGCGACCGGATGGCGCATCGCGGCCGCCGTGTTCGGCACGGCCACCGTGCTGCTGATCTACCTCGTCGCGCGGACGCTCACCCGGTCCATCCCGCTGGCGACAGTGGCATCCGGTCTCTTCGCGATCGATGGCCTCGGGATCGTCCTGAGCCGGATCGCGCTGCTCGACATCTTCCTCACCTTCTTCGTGCTCCTCACGTTCTGGTTCGTCGCCCTCGACCATCAGCGCACGGGCGAGCGGTGGGCAGCGCTGTGGGGCGCTCGAGAAGGCGACGCTCCGATGTGGGGTCCGATTCTCTGGAACCGCCCATGGCTGATCGCCGCCGGGACCGCCGCGGGAGCCGCCACCGCCGTGAAATGGTCGGGTCTGTACGTGCTCGCCGCCGTCGGCATCTACGCCGTGGTCACCGACGCCCTCGCCCGTCGACGGGCGGGAATCGGGCAGTGGCCGATGGATGCCGTGCGCCAGGGCCTCGTCTCGTTCGTACTGCTCGTGCCCGTCGCCGCCGTCGTCTACCTGGCGAGCTGGTCGGGGTGGCTGTTCACCGACGGCGGATACATGCGCTCCACTCCCGTGGAGTCGCCCGGGTTCTGGTCGTGGGTCCCGGCGCCGCTGCAGAGCCTGTGGGCGTATCACGAGGCGATGTACCGCTTCCACGTCGGCCTCGTCACCCCCCACGCCTACGCGAGCCCCGCGTGGCAGTGGCCGTTCCTGATCCGGCCGACGTCGATGTACTGGCACCAGGACGACTACGGCATCAACGGGTGCGGTCTGCCGAGCGGATGCACCGAAGCGATCTCGAGCCTCGCGAACCCGCTCATCTGGTGGGCCGGGATCGCGGCGTCCGCGTATCTGCTCGTGCGCTTCGTCCTGGTCCGGGACTGGCGCTATGCGCTCGTGCTGACGGGCCTCGCCGCGACCTACGTGCCGTGGCTGCTGTACCCCGAGCGCACGATCTTCCAGTTCTACACGGTCGCGATGCTGCCGTTCCTCGTGCTCGCGCTGGCGTTCGCCCTGCGTGACGTGTCACGGGGCATCCGCGGGATGTCCCGTGCGAGCGGGCAGGGCATCGTGGCGGTGTTCCTCGTCGTGTGCGTGCTGCTGTCGGCCTTCTGGTATCCGGTATGGGCCGGGCTGCCGGTGCCGTATGAGTTCTGGCGCCTGCACAACTGGCTGACGACCTGGATCTGACGACGTGACCCGCGGCGACGAGTGGCTGCACGACCCGCGACCGGTGCAGCGGGTCAAGGTCTTCCGCGACGCTCCCGTGGATCGCGCCGCATGGCCCGCGACGGTTCCCGCGGTCGCGCAGTTCCTCGAGGTCGCAGCAGGTGACGGCTGGGAGTTCGGCCCCGGGGTGACGTTCCTCGTCGGCGAGAACGGTTCGGGCAAGTCGACGCTGATCGAGGGCATCGCCGAGGCCGCGGGGCTGCCCGCCGAGGGCGGGTCGACGAACGGCGGCGGAGAGACGCGGCGCACCGAGAGCCCGCTCGGCGAGTGGCTGCGCGTCGAGCGGAGTCCGCGCGCTCCGCGGTGGGGCTTCTTCCTGCGGGCCGAGACGATGCACAGCTACTACTCGTGGCGCGACGATCTCGGCGGCCCGGCGCCCAGCCTGCACGAGATGAGCCACGGCGAGTCGTTCAACAGCATCCTCGACGAGGTGCTCGACCACGAGCGCTACGTCTCGGGCCTGGCGTGCCTCGACGAGCCCGAGGCGGCGCTGTCCTTCTCATCCACGCTCCGCTGGCTGGCATCCCTCGATCGCATGCGATCGCGCGGCACCCAGGTGATCTGCGCGACCCACTCCCCCGTGCTGGCGGCGCTGCCGGGCGCGACGATCCTGGAGCTGGGCGAGTGGGGCATTCGCGAGAGCGCGTGGGAGGACCTGGATCTCGTGCGGTTGCACCGGGGGTTTCTGGAGGCGCCGGGGCGGTATCTGCGGCATCTGCTGGAGTAATCCCCGGCGCGGCCGAACCGAACCTCGCAGTTTGGGCGGAATCACGGAGCATTCGCGTGGAATACTGCGAGATTGGCGCAGAACTCCGAGCTTGGCCGCCGCTTCGCCGCCCCCACCGCCGCACACACCGCCCGACGCGTCAGACGAGTCTCGCGGGAGTCGTAAGCCGTCGCCTCGCCGCCTGGCGTCGGGATGAGACCTGCGATCGAAGCGAAACGCGCGCACCACCCCATACGTGCTCCCTCTATGAGGCGGGTACCGAGCTGATGTCGAGCAAGGAACGCACCTCGATCAGACGCAATGCCAGCCGATCACGAAACGAGGAGCGGCTCACCCGTCTCCAGAAGGAAATGGGAGCGAGATAAACGAGGTCGGAATAAAGCTCGTCGAGTTCCAGATACTCGAGCAGGCTAAAGAGCCGCTCAGTTGGAACGGAAACGCGGTTCCAGTATTCGTACAGTTCGCTGGCCGCGCTGAGAAACCACACGAGCGCCACTTCGTCCGACCCCTCGACGCTCCCACCATCATGGAGGAGCTCACGTACCCGGCCCAGCTCGTCGGATAGAAGAAGTGCGAGGGCTTCCTCCACATCATCGAGCAAGGCACCCTCGGTGTAGCGAGCAAGCTCGATGTCGACCGCGTCTCGCGCCGATAGCAGCTCGAGCTCGAAACCGTAAAGAACGACGGCGCGCGACACCGACTCAAGCGGAATCCACCGCAAGAGCACGTCTCGGGTCAGGTACGCGGTCGACATGTCCTCCCTTCCCGCCGACCAGATCATGCCTCGCCATGGTGTCGTCCACCGTCGCTCGGCCCAGGTCGCTACCTCTCTCGTTTCGTGCGACTGCACCTTCGCAGCCTTTGATGGCTCCGCACTAGGACCCGGTCGTCTTTCGCGCGAGTTTCACCCCCGAGTCCACCCGTCTACCCCGCCCGTGGAGGCAACGTCGAGACCCGAACAAGGCCTTCATCTCCACGATGGCCATGACCGGACAATCCTTAGTCGGGAGTCACTCCGCCAGGCTTCTGCATCGCTCTCGGAGGTCAACAAGTGAGTTTGACGCCCCCAAGGCAGGCCCCTGCGTCGAACGCGGATGAGCCCATAATCAGCAGCGCATGCGATGTTCTGCATTACCCAGTCGCTGCGTTCTGCGAATGACACATCGTCCGAGGAATCTGCCTCCCAGTGCGCATCTAAGAACTCGAGGTATAGCGAAACCGTGGTATCAGTAACGCAAACGACAGGCGCACTGGAGTTGTGCGGACGAATGAGGACTTGCGCGACGCCCGCGGCTGAAGGCGGCACAACAAAGGACACATCTGCACGGCGATCCGTCCCCGGCACCAACGCATCGAAGATATCTCGCAGAACTTTGTCGCGGTCCACGGAAGGTCCTTCCAAAGAAAACCCATAAATTGGAGATCTACAGCCTTCGGATCATCGGTCCGCTCGACACGTTTACAGAAGTATCGTCGGAACATTTGCGCTTCCATCCCTTCAGAAGTGAGCTCGGCCGGGTGAAGTTGAGCGTCCGGCACTCAACGGCTCCGGAGGTACATTTCCAAGTCGTTGACCGTCACTCTGCTTCCGGGAGAACATCGCACCGAGACCGCGTTGGAAACCCGGCGAGGAGGCAACGGCAACGAGAACCACGACGACCACTACCGCGAGCAGCGCCGCCCACCCCCAAGGTCCGAAGGCGAGAAGAGGAGCCGCCGCCGCGATAGCGAACTGCCCGCTCAGGTCGTTCTTCCCGCTCGGGTCCGTCGGCCAGACGTAATCGTCATCAACCCCGCCCTCCACGGGGTCGACCTGCAGGAACCGACCCAATGCCGGCACATACAGGCGCGCGCCCATCTCGACTCGAACCATCCCGCACCGCCGACACCACCGACCCGGCGTACGCCCGCGTCCCGACACGACGGTCCTCCGCGGCATACGGGAACACTAGGTTCGACAACCGCGCCCCATGAGTGATGAAAGCCGTCGAATGCGCAGAGCTACAGTTCAGATCGGATGATGAGCTCGCGCCACAACGCTCTAGCGTCGAGGTTTTCTACCCAGTGGGCTTCCCCAATATTCGCGCGCCGAACCCGGAATCGGTTGACCTTCCACATTCGAATGAGAGCTTTTCTTGCCCACTTTTCGAATGAGACCACGTCGACTCCCGCTACAACCTCTAGCCTTGGGTGGGCACGATAGTCTCTTATTTCGAGTCTCTTGAATTCCGCATCGAATACGACGGACACTTCATCCCAATACTCAGGTTCATACAAGTGACACAGATTAACTTGCGAGTCGACTCGCCGAAAGTACCCGTCGACTTCGAACATGAATACAGGCCACTCGATGTTCACAGCTTACCCCTCAGAATCTACCTTGCCATGGTCGGTGGTTTCCTATCCCTGGCCGACGGTGATAATGCGGCAATCGACTTGCCCAGGCGGGAACTTTTGAGCTAGCGATCCGGTGCGAATGAAGACCCAGTACTCGGCTACCTCGAAAAATGAGATCGGTGCCGCGCCCGCCACCGCGAAAGAATGCAAGTCCCAACTTCGCTCCTTTCATGCTGTGCCCCAGGAGACTACCGATCCGCCCGTAAGTTCCCCCACCAAGCGCTCCCACTAAAGCACCACCAGCGGCACTTCCCGCGAGGCCTTTCCACGAGAATGAAGAAGTACCGGCAGTCCGAGCGGAGTAGGACGCCGCTGCCACGGCGGCCCCCACCGCTGCCCCGGCCACGATGCGGCAGACGACTGTCGCACCGCAGGCGGCGACAGCCGCGATTCCGATGACGGCACCGACCACGTTGACACCAACGTCTAGCCAGCCTCGCCATTCTTCTGCCTGCCCGCTCAGGCCGTTCTTCCCGATCGGGTCCGTCGGCCAGACGTAATCGTTGTCGACGCCACCCTCGACCGGGTCGACCTGCAAGAACCGACCCAACGCCGGGACATACAGGCGGGCGCCCATCTCCACCACCAACGCCGACTCCAACGACTCCGTCAGCTTCTGCGCCCCTTGATGCCAGCCCGTCGTCCCGTTCACCGAACCCGACTCGTTCGCGGCCCCCGTGCCCAAAGCGAGAGTGCCCGCCTCCAGTGGCTGCCCGAACGGGTCGTACAGCTGCACCCCCGACACGGTGGAACCATCTCCCGTCGTGAGCGTGTGCCCCTGCAACGACGGATACGACCACGTGGATGCACCGGAGGCGGGAACATCGACCGTCACCCCGCCAGGCAGGGACAGGAACACCGTCGCCCCGGCATCCCCCGACACCACCGCCCACGGGCTATCCCCCGCACCGGCATACACATACCGCGACGTCACCGCCGGAGCATCACCCGCCGGATCCACCGTCCGCGACACCACACGACCCGAACCATCCCGCACCACCGACCCGGCAAACGTCCGCGTCCCCACATGACGGTTCTCCGCGTCATACGAAAACAACAGATCCGACAAGCGGGTGGTGTTCCCCCGCACGTCATAGGTGATCTCCTCCGCACCAAAGCCGTCATTGACGTGAGACGAGCCCGGAACGGCATCCCGCACATCACTCGACAGCAGTCGATCGGCCCAGTCGTAGCAATACTCCGACGTCGTCACCCGCGCCTGCGACTCCCCCGGCACCGTGTACTTATCGACAGACCTCGTCCGATTACCCGACGCGCCCGCCCACGCATTCGGGCCGCACCCACCCGAAGACGCGAACTCATACGACAACTCATGACCCGGAATCCGCGCCGACACGAGCCGCCCCGCCGCGTCATACCCATACGTCGACTCGAAGACACGACCACCCTGCGAGATGCCCTCGCGCACGATCCACCCCGCCACCGCATGGGTTGCCACTGGACGACTTCAGAAGGTTACTCGAGTACATTTCCATCCGATCGCGGGCGATCGATTGCGGCATGCTTGCGAATGCGCCATGCCAGCCTGAGCGCCTGCTTGCGTCTCGCTATTGTGCTCGGATAGTCGCGACGTCGACCCGATAGCTCCGCGATGAAAAGCGTGCCCACCTGACCGAAAAAGGTATCCACCGAATTGCCCCTTTGGAAAGAAGACCGAGGTAACCCGACACAGATGCAGAAGCAACATCCTTGATAGGTATTCGATAAGTCCGGTACCAACTTCGCACCACTACCTCGTGATCTGACAACCAAACCCCCATGAACCAGGGCCGAATCACCCAGTAAAAGAAAAGTGGGCACAATGGAAGCAATGCGAGTGTTCCCGATCCGACGAAAAGGGGAGACAGAGCCATCATGATCCATGCACTCCCAAGGATAAGTCCGCCGACTCGCGCGCCATTAGCTGAACCGTGAACGTATATGACCGAGGGCTTTACCATGCCAAGTGTTGAGCGCTCGTCAAGCTCGAGACCGACGCCACGCTGATGAGATCGCCATGACGACAAGAACAAGGACGGAGGCAATACCTATGCAAATAGCACAACCTTGAACAATAAGAACTATCCTGAAAAATCCGGCCGAACATGGCCCTGCACCAAGAGCATACGCAGAGGTCATGACAATTGCGGCCGGCATCACCCATGCAGTAGCACCCACGGAGAACGCGGCAAGAATGCTTAACAGTCGACCACCACGAACGCCGCGTGACAGCCACGAGAGAACTACGCACATAAGAAGGGAAAGACCCGTAAGCACAAGAATTTGGAGTGCTAGATTCACCCACGATCCGACCGCGAGTTTGAGAAACCAGTGTTCTCGACGATCGGCACATATGCCCGCTTCTAGCGCAAGAAGAATCATGACTATAGACGCCCCGCCGGATGCAGCGATCAGCACGAGCATCCGACCCGCCGCGATGCGACGGTACATTTCCACAAGTTTCATGCCGCCGTCACCAATTGCACGTCGCCGAGTGCTTACCCGTTGATATTACGCTGGCGCCGGCGACCCACGGGAGCCCCCACCCCTCGTTCGACGATCGGCCGCTTTCGAGATCCCACATGAGAATTCCAGAAGTCACATTTCCCAGCGCGAGAACGCCGGACGCGTGACAGTCCCACTGCTGCCTTACCGTCGGCGTATCGAATTCAGGGCCCACCGCCTCAACGAGCTCCGAGAACCGCACCCCAGAGACAGGCCTAGTGAACCTGGAGAACTGTTTCTGAGACAGCTCCCCCGGGGAATCCCCCGCACCGGCGTACACATACCGCGACGTCACCGCCGGCGCATCACCCGCCGGATCCACCGTCCGCGACACCACACGAACCGAACCATCCCGCACCACCGACACCACAGAACCCGCATACGTCCGCGTCCCCACATGCCGGTTCTCCGCGTCATACGAAAACAACAGATCCGACAACCGCGTCGTGTTACCCCGCACGTCATACGCGATCTCATCCGCACCGAATCCGTCCGCGATCTGCGACGCCCCGGCACCGCACCCCACACCGGAGTAGCGTGAACGTGTTCCCTGCGCAAAACGGCATGGCGAAGGATAGAACAACGACCGCGGCGCATAGGGCAATCTTTCCTCAACCTCGCATTTTCGAACCGTCGCGCGCCATAAAAATCCCCCAGATAAGGTCTTTTACGACCTCGGACCTATTAACGAATCTGCCGAAAGGTGCAAACCTTCGCAACACTCGTCTCCCATGTGAGGCACGGAACGCGAAGGCGGCGACCGACAGTTGCATTCACAACAGCGCCACCCGCGGTCAACTCTCGCTTCGTTCGAACGGCGACAAGCGCAGATCTCCCATTTCGCGCGCCAGTTGGAACTTATCGCGGGCTTCGTCTAGCTTGCCGCCTTCGTATAACAAACATGCAAGGTTGTAGGCCGAATGAGCATCGCCGGAGGTTATCCCCTGTCGATACAGGTCCGCCGCATGATCCTTGTCTCCCTGTTCAGCGAGAAGATTGCCCGCAAGAACGTGAGCACCATAAACCTGAGATTGCACTGCCTCAAGAATGAGCTTTTGATACTCTGCCTCGTCTCCTACGCCGCGTCGCACATGCGCCAGCGGAATTGCTAGGGAGGAATCCACCCGGAGGCCAATTCTCAGGTGAGGTTGCGCTTCTTTCTCAAGGTGCAACTCGTATAAGGAAAGCCCGAGAAGACCGTGGAGACGTGGGTCACCAGGATCACTTCGCAACGCCGCCTCCAGGATCGGCACAGACTCTTCATACAACCCAATCCAGTTGAGCGCGTCCCCAAGAGATCGCGTTGCTTCGGCCGAGCCAAGACTCGCAGCCGTTCGCAGGATCTCTAAACCCTCGAACTCGCCAGCGGGCTCCGACCACACATGCGCACCGAGAACGTACATCGCCGTTGCCAGGTCCTCTGCTGCGCGCAGTTCGTGGACGAGGACTTGCGGCAGAAGAACGCGAGATGCTGTGATGTACGTCGTCCGATCATCTGGTCCCATCGCGCGAATTCTTCGCAAGAACGCCTCGTAGTCATTCCCCGACGATCTCGCTTTTTTCATATTTCTCCCATGGAGAGCATTGTATTCACCACGCAAACCGCTGGTATGGCGCTCGTCTTGACGAATAACCACTATTGCGCTTGTTCTGGTTTGATTTGAAGTTTGGCTTTTCTCGTCCACCGTGATTCTGGGCGTTCTCGTGTTTGTCCGGGGCCTTCCCCTGCTTATCTTCACCATGGCCGCGTCGACCTGCATTGCGAGCGCTGGTTTTTTTGCGGTGCGCCATCTCCATGATGCCGCTTCGCATCGACTCAACTCCCCGCTGGAAGCCTGGAGATGATGCGATCCCGACGAGAACCACGACCACAACGACAGCGATCAGCGCAGCCCACCCCCAAGGTCCGAATGCGAGGAGGGGTGCCGCCGCCGCGATAGCGAACTGCCCGCTGAGGTCGTTCTTCCCGATCGGGTCCGTCGGCCAGACGTAATCGTTGTCGACGCCACCCTCCACGGGATCCACCTGCAAGAACCGACCCAACGCCGGCACATACAACCGCGCGCCCATCTCGACCACCAGGGTCGACTCGAGCGTCTCGGTGAGCTTCTGCGCCCCCTGATGCCACCCCGTCGTCCCGTTCACCGAACCGGACTCGTTCGCGACCCCCGTCCCGATCGCAAGCGTGCCCGCCTCGAGAGCCTGACCGAACGGGTCGTACAACTGCACACCCGACGCCGACGACCCATCCCCCGTCGTCAGCGTGTGACCCTGCAACGACGGATACGACCACGACGCCGCACCCGAAGACGGCACATCCACCGTCACCCCACCCGGCAACGACAAGAACACCACCGGCCCGGCATCCCCCGACACCACCGCCCACGGAGAATCACCCGCACCGGCGTACACATACCGCGACGTCACCGCCGGAGCATCACCCGCCGGATCCACCGTCCGCGACACCACACGACCCGAACCATCCCGCACCACCGACACCACCGACCCGGCATACGTTCGCGTCCCCACATGACGGTTCTCCGCGTCATACGAAAACAACAGATCCGACAACCGCGTCGTGTTACCCCGCACGTCATACGCGATCTCATCCGCACCGAATCCGTCCGCGATCTGCGACGCCCCCGGCACCGCACCCCACACCGGATTCGACAACAACCGATCGGCCCAGTCGTAGCAATACTCGGCCGTGGTGACGGTCGCCGCCGAAGAACCCGGCGCCGTGTACCGATCGACAGACCTCGTCCGATTCCCCGAGGCACCAGCCGCGGTGTTCGGGCCGCACCCACCCGACGACGCGAACTCATACGACAGCTCGTGCCCCGGAATCTTCGCCGACACCAAACGTCCCGCCCCGTCGTACCCATACGTCGACTCGAAGACCCGACCACCCTGCGAGATGCTCTCGCGCACGACCCGCCCCGCCACCGACCGGGACACCTCATCGGTGATCGACGCCGACGAGGGGAACGACCACGTCTGCGACCCGATCGTCCCGCGCCGGTCATCCCACGCCACCCCCAATGCCGAGCCACCGAGGTACGACACCTGCGCGATCCGCTGCTTCGCATCGAACGACGACGCCGCATACACCTGACCGTTGAAGGTCACGGTGGTGGTTTTACCGTCACGGTCGTACGCGAACGCGGTCGTCGAGGCAGGCACGCCGGGCCCGGCGGTCGTCACGCTCAGCACGCGCCCGGTCAGGGGCTGGTACTCGGGACTTGTCACGACGCCCCACACGTCGGTGTAGGACACCACACGGCCGAGGAGGTCGGTCTTGGTCGTGGTCGCCGACGTGCTCGACCCGGGCACGCGCGACCCGGCCACCGTCACGGTCAGACCAGAAGAGGTCGGTGTGTACGTGGTCGTGACCGTGTCGGTCGCGACCCCCGCGCCACCTACCGAGACCTCTTTCACCGTGCGCCCGCGCGCATCGACCGTCGTGCACGACCACGCCTCATCGCCCGTGACACGCGTTCCGGCCGTGCGGCCCATGACGTCGTACACGTAAGAGGTCACGATCGCCGGGCCGCTCGCCGGAGTCGGCCCCGTCGAGGACTTCAGCATCCCGAACTGCTTCGTCCCGGCGGGCACCCCACAGGTGTCCTCCGTCAACGGCTCCGCGTCGCCGTAGTAGGCGCGCGTTGTGCTCTTGGCATCCGTGATCGAACCGGATGCCGCGGCCGCGGGCAGAGCCTTCGACTTCTGCCGTAGCCACCCGCTGCCGTTCACCGACTCGTGGACCGCGGTGCTCTTCAGCGCGAGGCCACCCGGGTCGACGGTCACCGCGGAAACTTGACCGACGATCGGGTCTTGGTACGCCTTCTCCGTGACCAGGGATGGCGCCGCCGCGCCCGGCATGGACGTGGAGTCCTCCACAGCGGAACGGGTCACAAGACCGTAGTCCGGGCGCAACTGGCTCCCGGGGATGACCTCGAACGCTCCCGCGCCCGGAGTTCGCCATTGCAGGTCGACGCGCGCGCCCCCGGCGTTCTCGTAGTACTCCACGCGGACCCGGCGGACCTCGCCCGCGGTGACCTCGAACACCGGGCTGTCCGCCAGGGTCGGCGCCTGATCGACCCAGCGATTGACCATGAGGACGTCGTCGAGCCACACGCGCGAGCCGTCATCGGTGCTGGTCCGCAGCTGGTACGAACCGGCCTGCGGGAAGGTGATCAGGCCGGTCGCCCGGAGGGAGAAGTTATCGGCCGAGATCGTGCCAGGCAGCGGCGATCCGCCACCCCAGTCCTTCTCGAAGACCCCATCCGTGCCTCCGACGCCGAGCGTGTAGGCATCCGGCTTTCCCGAGAGCTTGCGTGTGTTCGAGTAGTACGCCACCTGGAGGCCGCGGAATCCGTCGTCGTAGACCGTGCTCGCCTTCGCCGGCGTGACACCACATTCCGCGAGCCCTTCGGCCCCGGATACGGCGCGACGGTCGGAGCCGAAGCACCCGGGCGGGGCCGCGCTGTACGACTCGACCACGCGATCAAGCGCGTCGTACACACGCGTCGCGACGAGGCCGGTGGCATCGGTCGTCGACAGGACGAGGTCTTTCGCCGGATGCCACTGCTGCGACGTCGTGACCCCGAGCGCGGACGACGACGACGTCTGCCGCCAGGCCGGGTCGAAGGTGACCGTCTGCGACACGCCCGGGAGCCCCGCGATCGATACCGTGGTCTTCCCGTCGAGATAGTCGTAGGTCCGCGACGGACGCGCGTTCTGGCTCACCCCGTCGGGAGCGGGAAGCGTGATGGTCTTCGCTTTCGCCCCCTCGTAGACGATGCGGGTCGCGGCGGGGTCGTCGTCGCTTCCGGTGCCCGAGACGACGCTGCTGTCGTTCGCGGTCGCGTCGCGGATCTGGCTCAGGAGACCGCCCGCACCGCTGTACCCCAGGAGCGTCAGCTCGTCGCCCGGATCGAGGATCGCCGCGAGTTGGCCGTTGCCGTTGTAGAACAGCCGCGACTCCGTGCCGTCGGGGTACGAGATGCGACAGAGCATGTCGGCCGGGGCCTTGGCGAATCCCGTGCCCGGCCGCTCGGGGCAGGCGGAGCGGTCACCGTTCTGGTAGGTGAAAGAGACCTTGCGGGTGTACTGATCTCCGCTCTTCGACACCGGGTCGACCACCTCGGTGGCGACACCGTTGGCGTTCAGGATGCTCTGCGGGGCGGCGGCCTTCCGGATGTCTTCGGGAGGTGTGGCCGAGGCCACGCGCCCCTCCTTCGTGAAGTGGTAGACCGTGCCGTCTTCATCCGTGAAGACGACCCAGCCGTTACCGTCGAGCGAGAGGACGCCGTACTCCCCGCTCGGGGCGGTGTAACCGCCCGACGAGGCCTTCGTGTACGTATGCGCCTTGCCGGTGGTGTCCGTGAGCACCACCGACGCATCCGTGAGCTGCGCCGAGACCCAGTTCGACGATGCCCCGGCCAGAGGAACGGAGGCACCCCAGCCCTGCGGCAGGGTCGTGACGCGCTTCGTGAACCAGTCGGGCGCAACGCTCATGCGGGTCGGAGAGGATGCGCCGTCGAGCGTGTACTCCACCCAGAGGTCGACCGACGCATCGCCGACTTGCTCGTAATACTCGACCTGGATCGGCTTCGCTCCGCCGTCCGACGTGACCGCTGAACCGCTCGACGTGGTCATCGCGCCGATGTCCCACCGATCGATCAGGCGTTGGCCGTCGTACGTGACGCGAAGCCCGTCATCGTGGTTCGCCCCGAAGCGGAGCGGCTTGCCGATCAACTCAGAGGGGACCGTGAGGAACCCCGTCCACCGCGCGAGGAAGTGGTCGGCCGGGATCGCCTCGGCCGGTGCCCCAGTACCCCACTGGAACGACACGGCGGGATCGGTGCGCACCATCGCGGGGGTCTTGTCCGTGAAGGTGTAGGCGGCTGCCGATGTCGGGGCGACACCGCCCGAACGCGCGTCGAAGTACTCCCCCGTCAGGCCCCGGTTCGCGCCCGGCACCTCTTGCGAGTTGTACGTGAACGACATTCCCATCGCGCCGCCCAGCGTCTGCACCGTGGGGGATGCGAAGGAGAGATTCACGTTGCCGTTGGCGAGGTTCGTCGTCACCGCACCGGCAGTGTCATAAGGAGACGGACCGGACGCCCCGAGTCGAAGATCGGTCCGGAGGCGGCGTACCCAGCCGTTCTCGGTGTTGGTGTCTCGCCCGTCATTCGTCGTGACCGTCCACGAGTAGACACCGCCGTCCTGCAGCGTGCCCGGCGGCACCGTCCAGGACGCGACGCCGTCGACGGCCGTCACCCATCCGGAGGTCACGACGGCTCCGGACCTGGCATCCTGTCCCGTCGCGATCTTGAACTGATACGTCATCGACCCCGGTCCATCGGGGTCGCTGACGGCACCCACGCGGAGCTGCGGGGTGAGCGTGGTGACCGTCGTCGGCGTCTCTGTGACGGGGCTGCCCGGCGCGGCCGTCGCGGCGTCGGGCAGCGGCACAGCGTTGGTCGTGAAGCTGTAGACCGGGGACTGGCGGCGCGTCGACTGCCCCCAGAGCCCGTCGAGATCGTCCACCAGTGAGGCGCGCCAGTAATACGTGGTCGCCGCGCGGAGAAGACCCGGCGGTACGTTCCACTGACCGCTTTCGCTCCATCCTCGAGCAGCCACGACGTTCGTCATGTCGGGGTTGGTCGCGACCTCGATCGCATACTGCTGCCAGCGGCCACCTGGGTTCGTGGCACCCAAGGCAAAGTGCGGCGTCAGGGAGACGCCGGTCTGACCGTTCGCGGGGATGCCACCCCACACGGTCGGGTAATCCCACGACTCCACCCACAGCGCGGACTGGATGTGTTTGAAGGAGTACGACGAGCCCTCCCAGCCGCCGATCATGAACGCGGGACGGTCGCCGATGCGGAGATTGCTCGCGAGTCGCGCCGCAACCCCGTCCCCCTGGACATCCGTCCAGTCGGTCCCCAGGGTGTACGAGCCGAGGTGCGAGCCCATGCCGTTGTACGAGAACGCGCTCGCGTGCTGAACCCACCCCGTCTGCGGCGAGGTCGTGCCGTCGTCGTCGTAATCGATCCCCATGGTGGCGGAGGCGATGAACTGCCCCGGCAGGTTGCCGTAGTCGTACGAGACCACCGATCGCCAGTACTTGTTGCGGTTACCCTCGCGGGTGTTTCCGACCATCTGCGCGCCGGCCCACGTCGTGCCGTCGGACTTGTAGGCGGTGGTGCCGTTCGGGGTCTTCACCGTCGGGTCGATCCGCACGGGATACACGCGCGCCGGATCGCTCAGCCAGGTCCGATCCGCACGGACGGTGTACCGCCACGATCCGTCACTCGCCTGCCAGAGCGAGACCGTGAGCGCCGTGCTGGCGCTCTCGCGCTCGCCCTCGACCCCACTCGAGTCGGTGGCGATGGGGGTCGGGATCATCAGCACCTCTGCACCACTCGCGTCGGCGAAGATCACCGAGTCCGCTTCACCGAGGGCGGGAGTCAGGGAGCCCGCGTCGATCCGCCAGGTCCAAGACGAGCGCTTCGCCGGCGCGGCATCCAGAACGAGAGACTCTTTGACCGCACCGGGTTCCACGCGGTACTCCAGGTCAGCACTTCCGAGGACATCCTGATAGGTGAGCTCCTCCCAGTCGTCCCACCACCAGAACGGAGCAGCGAGCTCGCCCGCCTCCGCGCCGAGGAGCGCGAACGACACCTCGTGCCCGTCGCGCGAGACCTCCACGGACGGGGCGTCGTCACGCCCACCGCGGAAGACCGGGTCGAGCGGGTGGTTCCGCACCGTCCAGTCGTCGCCGTCCCGTGAGACGGACGTGTTGACGTCGACCCACTTGCCGTTGTCGTCCCGCGCACGCTCGGGCTCGGACGACACGCGCGTGAGCGTCGCCCCGGAGGCGTTCGTGTAGCGGGTGGCATCCTCGGACTCGTCGACGGGGCGCAGACCGGAGGTGTCGACGGAGCGCTTCTCCCACTCGGCGACGGCGTCTGAGCGGGGCGGCGGCGCGAGGGGCGGGATGGCCTCGTCGCCCCCGGCGGGGAGCGTCTTGTCGGACGGGATGGCGAAAGACCCCTCCGGCAGCTGCGGGGCGGGGGCTGCCTCGTCGATCGACGGAAGAGCGGGGGTGTCCTCCGGCGATGCCTGCGCGGGCCGAAGGGGCGCCGGCGCGACCGCTATCGCGGCATCGAGAGGAACGGCCGCGCCGATGACGAGCGAGACCGTGGCCACCACGGACGTCAGCCAGAAACGAGAAGAGAAGCGCATGCCCACCCCGCGGAAGCCGCCCGACGTGGCGGAGAACGTCGCCTGACGACTCAGGCTGCGCTGAGGTTAGACATCAGGTTTTCCCAGGTTCGGCGGTGCTCCGCGTGTTTCCGCGGCGGGCGTTTTCACCCGCGCTTCGGGCGGGCGGCATCCGGCATTCGCCCTCGGCGCTCGACGGCGAGCGGTGCCGCAGCGCGCATACTCGCGTGGCGCAGCGCCGGCGGCCAGATCTGGACAACCGCCGCGGAACCGGACCATTTCGCGTGCTGCATCCGGATCCGGTGCCACTTTCCGGATCCACGACGTGGGTGCCGAGCTGTGCCCGCGGCGTCGAACCCGGATCCCGCCTCGCGCTCCAGATCCACGACGCACGGGCCGGGTCGTGTCCGCGCGGCGCCCAGATCCGGAGATCCGCCGCAGAACCGGACCATTTCGCGTGCTGCATCCGGATCCGGTACCACTTTCCGGATCCACGACGCGCAGAGCCGGGTTGCGGTCCCCCGGATCACGCGGCGTCGAGCGGACACCCGATCACGCCCCGCGCGGGGAGTCACCGGCCGCGCGCGTCACACCAGCCGCGCGGGATCCGTCGTCGGCAGCGCGCACGTGAACGCGCGGCAGTCGTAGGCCGTCGCCTCACCGCCGAGGGCGGTCTTCCCCTCGAACAGTTCGAAGCCCGCCGCGGCAAAGGCCACGGCCTGCTCCGGCGAGACCACCGCGACCACGTCGGCGGCGACCCGACGCGCGGCGTCGGCGATCTCGGCATCCGTCTCCCCCACGACGACCACCTGGCGCGGGGCGGATGCCAGGCCGAGCGCGACCTCGAGGATCGCGCCGTACGCGAGGGGCGCCGCCAGCGCCGCCTCCGCCGCCGCCCGGACGAGAGTCTCGGCCGCGGTGCGGTACTCCTCCCCCGCACCGAGCCGCCACAGGTCGAGGGCGGCCGCGGCGAACACCGACGGCCCCGAGGGCGACGCGCCGTCGCTCGGCACGCCGTGCGCTTGCATGCCCTGCGCGACCAAGACCGGATCGCCGCCGCCGGGCGGACGGATGCCATCCGGCCCCAGGCACAGGTCGACCAACGCGCGCGCCCGCGAGGCGTAGGCCGCCTCGCCGGTCGCCCGGGCGAGGGCGAAGAGGCCGCGCGCGAGTCCGCCGTAGTCCTCGAGCGTGGCGGGGGCGGCGGAGCGGATCTCGTCGAGAGACGCGCGGCGGAGGGTACCGTCGTCGGCGACGTTGCTCTCAAGCACCGCGTCGGCCGCCCAGCGCGCGGCCTCGAGGAAGCGCGGATCGGTGCGCGCACCGGCCGCGGCGAGGGCGGCGATCGCGTGCCCGTTCCATCCCGTGACGACCTTGGCATCCAGAGCCGGCGGCTGCAGCGCGGAACGGTCGGCGACGCGGTAGTACCCGCCCTCGGTGCGGACGCCGTCGATGATCGACTCGGAATCCTGGGCCGCGGCGATCCCTCCCGACGGCAGCTGCAGGACGTCGACGAGGAAACGGGCGGCGTCGGTCGCGGTGGCCTCGTCCCCGGCGGCGAGGGCGACCTCGACAAGTCCGGCGTTATCGGTGAGCATGCGCTCGTAGTGCGGCACGCTCCAGTCGCGCCGCGTGGCGTAGCGGAAGAAGCCGCCCTCGACGGGATCGTGCAGGTCGGACGCGACCATCGCCGCGAGCGCCCGGGATGCCACGTCTGCGGCCTCGGGAACGTCGGGGCTCAGCGCCGGGTGCTGCAGGAACCGCAGCACGGGCGTGTTCGGGAACTTCGGCGTCTCGAAGGCGGGGCCGGCGGCGAACCCGCCGTACTCGCGATCCTCGCGCGCGGCGACGGCACGTGCCGCGGCGGCGAGCTGATCGAGCGTCGGCGCCGCGTCGGCCGGCACCGTCGCCGCGGCGGCGAGGGCGTCGCGCAGCGAGGAGCCCGTGGCATCCACTTCACTGCGCCGCTCGGTCCACGCCTCGCGGACCGCGGCGAGAACCTGACGGAACGACGGCTGCGGCGGGCGGGGCGTCGGGGGAAAGTACGTGCCGGCGTAGAACACACGGCCTTCGGGACTCGCGAACACGGTCAGCGGCCAGCCCAGGTGGGGCGTGAAGGCCGAGGCGGCGTCGAGGTACGCGGCATCCACGTCGGGATGCTCCTCGCGGTCCACCTTGATCGACACGAAGCCGTCGTTCAGGATGCCGGCGGTCTCGGCATCCTGGAACGACTCGCGCGCCATGACGTGGCACCAATGGCAGGTGCTGTAGCCGATCGAGATCATCACGGGGACGTCTCTCTCGGCCGCGAGCGCGAACGCCTCGCGCCCCCAGGGGAACCACGCGACGGGATTGTCGGCGTGGGCCCGAAGGTAGGGGCTCGAGGCGTTCGCGAGGCGGTTCATGCGCGCGGGAGCGCCGGCCTCAGTTGAGGTCGTCGGGGTGCGTGCCCACGCGGCCCGAGCCGTCACCGGGGTCGACGGCGTCGATCGCGGCCATCTCGTCGGCGGTGAGCTCGAAGTCGAACAGGTCGAAGTTCTCCTCGAGGCGCTCACGGCGCACCGACTTGGGGAACACGATGAAGCCGTGCTGGATGTGCCAGCGCAGCACGGCCTGAGCGGGGCTCTTGCCGTGGGCTTCGGCGGCATCCTTCACCGCGGGAATCTCGAACAGGTCGTACTTGCCCTGGCCGAGCGGGCCCCACGACTCGATGTGCATGTCGTGCTCCTGGCCCCACGCCGCGATCTCGCGCTGGCTGAGGGCGGGATGCAGCTCGATCTGGTCGACCACGGGGGTCACACCGGTCTCGGCGACGATGCGGTCGAGGTGCGGGACGAGGAAGTTCGAGACGCCGATCGAGCGGGCCTTGCCCGCCTCGCGGATCTCGATCATCTTCTGCCACGCGTGCACGTAGTTGTCGTTCTTCGGCGTCGGCCAGTGAATGAGGTACAGGTCGACGGCGTCGAGCTGCAGCTTCTGCAGGCTCTCGTCGATCGCGGCGAGCGGCTCGTCGCCGTCGTGGCGGTCGTTCCAGAGCTTGGTGGTGATGAAGAGCTCGTCGCGCGGGATGCCGCTCGCGGCGATCGCGCGGCCGACACCCTCTTCGTTCTTGTAGATGGCGGCGGTGTCGATGTGGCGATAGCCGACCTCGAGGGCCTCGGACACGGCGCGCTCGGCGTCGTCGGCGGGCACGAGGAACACGCCGTAGCCGAGCTGGGGGATGGAGTTTCCGTCGTTGAGCTGAACTGAAGGAACGGTCATGCATCGAGCCTAGGCGAATCGATTCGGAGCGATCTCGGGGTTGACGGGATCACGACGACGGGGGCTTGGCATCCGCCGCACGCGTGAGGGCCTCGGCCACGAGCCGCACGTTCTCGATGACGGAGCCGGCCGTGACGCGCACCGAGGGCGAGCAGTGACAGGACGAGACACGCGCGGGGCGGCCGGATGCCATCGGCCGCCCCGTCGCGCGCGTTCGGGGATCTCGCCGGGAGGCGTGGTTTACTGACGCCGTGCCCCCCGAACCTTCCGCCGCCCACGCCCGCCGCCGCCCCGTCTCGGGCTGGCGGCGAGGACTGAAGCTCCTCGCCATCGGCCTCACCGTCGCCGTGGTCGCGGCGGTCGCCGTCGGGGGCTACTACGCCTGGTCGCTCTCGCAGCGGTTGCAGGAGGCAGCCGTGCCTCTCCCCGATGCTCCCTCTCAGGCTCCTTCCCTGAGCGAGTACTCGGGCGCGTTCGACGTGCTCATCGTCGGGACCGACGAGTGCGACGACCAGGTCAAAGAGGCGTTCGGCGAGCGGTGCAGCGACCCCGGTGCCGAGGGCGACCGCAACGACGTCAACCTCTTGGTCCACGTGTCGGACGCGCCGCGTCGGGCCACGGTGGTCTCTTTCCCGCGCGACCTGCAGCTCGAGATCCCGGAATGCACGAAGGATGACGGCACGGTGTCGTCCGGGGCGTGGAAGGCGTCGATCAACACGGCGTACGAGGCCGGCGGCCTCGCGTGCGTGGCCAGCACGGTGTCGAACCTCACGGGTCAGCAGATCCCCTTCGCCGCGAAGGTCAGCTTCGGCAACGTCGTGAACATCACCGACGCGGTCGGCGGCGTCGAGGTGTGCATCGGCGGCGACGGTATCGACGACTACGACGCCGGCATCACCTGGGAGCCCGGACCCCGTGTCGTGCAGGGCTACGATGCCCTCGCGTTCCTGCGCACCCGCAAGGGCATCGGCGACGGGAGCGACCTCGCCCGCATCGGCAACCAGCAGCAGTACATGTC
>NZ_LDRT01000039.1 GCF_001476655.1 Microbacterium testaceum
CACCCGCCCGCCCGTCAAGGTGTGGCGCGATGTCGGTGGTTCGCGCGACGATGGCGCGATGAGCACGAGCAGCAGATGGTCCGTCCCCCCGTCCACCGCGCTGGGCGTCGAGCCGGGGTTCCGCCTCGCCGACCTCGATACGCGAGCGACCCCCGGCTACGACGGGAAGAAGGCCGACGGTCAAGAGGATCTCGAGGCCGGGATCGCTCCGCTGTCCGGGCTGCAGGAGCGTCTGTTCGCCCAGAGCGTCGCCGGTACCGCGACCGGATCCGTGCTGCTCGTCCTCCAGGCGATGGACACCGCGGGCAAGGGCGGCATCGTGCGTCACGTCGTCGGCGCCGTGGACCCGCAGGGCGTCGAGCTGGCGTCGTTCAAGAAGCCGACCGCCGAGGAGCTCTCGCACGACTTCCTCTGGCGTATCCGCAAGCGCCTTCCGGATGCCGGTCGGATCGGCGTCTTCGACCGTTCGCACTACGAGGACGTGCTGATCGGTCGTGTCCGCGAGCTCGCCCCCGCGGACGAGATCGAACGTCGATACGGCGCGATCGTGGGATTCGAGGCCGAGGCGGCGGATCTCGGCATCCGGGTCGTGAAGGTCATGCTCCACATCTCGAAGGATGAGCAGCGGGCTCGCCTGGCGGAGCGACTCGAGCGGCCCGACAAGCACTGGAAGTACAACCCCTCCGACGTCGACGAGCGTGAGCTCTGGGACGATTACATGGAGGCCTACCAGGTCGTCATCGAGCGCACGTCGACGCCGCTCGCGCCGTGGCACGTCATCCCCGCCGACCGCAAGTGGTACGCGCGCCTCGCCGTCCAACGCCTGCTCATCGACGCTCTGACCGACATCGATCCCCGGTGGCCGTCCGCCGATTACGACGTCGAAGAGGAGAAGCGCCGCCTCGCCGCGTCGTAGCGCCGCCGGGGGAGCAGTCGTGACACCGCCCGATTCAGGCCAGCGCGTCGACGATCGGACGGAACTTCACGCGGGTCTCGAGCAGCTCCGACTCGGGCACGCTGTCGGCCACGATCCCCGCTCCCGCGTAGGCGGTGATCGGCGCCGTCGGCGACGAGGGTTCGGCGCGATCGATCTGTGCGCACCGCAGCGCGATCGCCCACTCGCCGTCTCCCGAGGCGCCGATCCAGCCGACGGCACCCGCGTACCGCCCGCGATCGAAGGGTTCGAGACGGCGGATGACCTCGATCGCGACGTCGGTCGGCGTGCCGGCGACGGCCGCGGTCGGGTGCAGCACTCCCACGAGATCGAGCGACGAGGCCGCTTCGCTCAGCACGCCCTCGACATCCGTCGCCAGGTGCCACACGTTGGGGAGCTTGAGGGTGAACGGCTGTTCGGCCGCCGCGAGCGCCGAGGTGTGCGGGCGGAGCGCCGTCAGCACGCTCTGCACCGCGAACCGGTGCTCCTCTTGATCCTTGGTGCTCTCGGACAGGCCGAGGGATGCCGCCGCGTCGCTGTCGGCGTCGGCCCCGCGGGCCACGGTCCCGGCGAGGACGCGCGCGGTCACCGTCCCGCCCGACACCGTCACGAGCGTCTCGGGGCTCGCGCCGATCAGCCCGTCCACCGCGAAGATCCAGCAGTCCGGGTAGCCCTCGTGCAGCGATCGCACGAGACGGCGGAGGTCGGACCCGGCGGGGATGGTGCCGGTGATGTCGCGCGCGAGGACGACCTTGCCGACTTCTCCCGCCTGGATCGCTTCGACGCCGCGGCGAACGGCATCCTGATACGCCTCGGCGGTCTGCCGGCCGGGGCCGAGGCTCGCCGACCAGTGCGGCCCGAAGGGGGAGCGCGGGGGCAGCTCGGGCTCGGGCTCGTCGGGGGTGTCGTCGAACGCGAGGCGGGTGACCCACGCGCGCCCGCTGTGGCGGCCGACGATCGTTCCGGGAACGCGGAGGACGCTCTCGCGTTCCGAGCGGGGATCGAACACGAAGGACCCGAAGGCCACCAGGCCCGTGCCCGGAAGCTGCACGGGATCATCGATCTCGGCGGCCGCGGCGATGGCGCGCCACCGGCCGGCGACGCTCGCGTCACCCGGGCGGGCCCCGCGGTAGCGAAGCGTCAAGAGGTCGCCGAACGCGGCGAGCGACTCTCCGCGACGGCTCCAGAAGAGCGGGTCGTAGGGGGTGGTGTACGCGAGCACATCGTCCATCGGGGAGAGCTCGCGCGTCACCACGCGCAGGCGCGGCACGGCGTCATCCGCGGGTTGGGTCACGTCTTCGAGCGTAGACCCGGTCTCGGCGGGGGTCTCGGCATCGCTTCGCCGTCGACATAACGCGGGAGATCTGCGGGCTCGGCCGGTCGTGTTCGCGGAGGACCGCGGGCCGCGGGTGGAGAATCCCGCGTCGTGTCGTGGCCGCGCGGGCCGTGGAATG
The DNA here is from genome assembly GCF_001476655.1 of Microbacterium testaceum. GTDB lineage: Bacteria > Actinomycetota > Actinomycetes > Actinomycetales > Microbacteriaceae > Microbacterium > Microbacterium testaceum_C. The sequence continues at coordinate 2,389 of NZ_LDRT01000039.1, forward strand.
CGCCCGCCGTCGGCAGCCCGTTTTAGACTCGCGACATGTCCTCCCGACCCGCTCCCGGCACGCGCCTGATGTTCCGCTGGCAGAAGTGGGACGGCTCGCCGCACTGGGTGCAGGACAGCGTGTACCTCGGCTCCGACGACTGGGGCGACTGGTTCGGCCAGCAGGTGGGGTGGCGCAGCGCCCGTCCGGGGGCGGAGTTCGTCTGCCGCCAGCCCAATGTCACACTCGTTCCCGCGAGCGGCGACTGGGCGTTCACCCACAACGCGGCCCCGCACCCCGTGGCCGTGTACATCGACCTCGCGTGGGACATCCGGTGGACCGACAAGGGGGTTCCGCTCGGCATCGACATGGACCTCGACGTGGTGCGCCGCACCGACGGACGCGGCACGTGGATCGACGACCGCGACGAGTGGGACGATCATCGCGTGCGCTACGGCTACCCGGCCGACATCGTCGCGCATCTCGAGGCCACCGCCCTCGATCTCGAACACCGCGTGCGCGAGGGCATCGCCCCGTTCTCAGATGCCGTGACCGGCCCCTGGCTCGCACGTCTCGCCGAGCTGGCAACCCCCGACGACGCGGCGCCCACGCCCGCCTAGACTCGACGGGTGAGCAGCGACCCCAACCGCGCAGACCTCGGTAAAGACCCGCAGCGTGTCAGCGGGATGTTCGACCAGGTCGCGCCGGCCTACGACCGCACCAACACGGTGCTGAGCCTCGGCAACGACCGCTTCTGGCGCGCCGCGACCCTGCGGGCGGTCGCTCCGAAGCGCGGCGAGCGCATCCTCGATCTGGCCGCGGGGACGGGCACCTCCTCGATGGCGTTCGTGCCCAGCGGCGCACACGTCGTCGCGGCGGACTTCTCGAAGGGGATGATCGCGGAAGGGCGACGTCGTCACGGAAACGTCCCGAACCTCGAGTTCGTGCAGGCGGATGCCACGGATCTGCCGTTCGAGGACGGCGAGTTCGACGCCGTCACGATGTCGTTCGGGCTGCGCAACGTCAACGACCCGCGGCGGGCGCTGCGGGAGCTGCGCCGCGTGACCCGCCCCGGCGGCCGGATCGTGGTGTGCGAGTTCTCGCACCCGCCGTCTCGCGCCTTCAACGGGCTCTACCGCTTCTACAACAACCGGGTCCTACCGCTCGCGGCGCGCGCCGTCAGCTCCAACGCTGATGCGTACGACTACCTCAACGAGTCCATTCGCGACTGGCCGGACCAGCCGACACTGGCGAGCTGGATGCGAGACGCGGGATGGGATGCCGTGGCCTACCGCAACCTGTCGTTCGGCATCGTCGCTCTGCACCGCGGCATCCGTCCCGCGGGATGAGCGTGTCGCGATCGGTCCCGCTCTGCGCAGGCCTGTCAACCGTCGAGATAGCCGAGGGACGGCGCGACCGCGCCAGGATAGGCTGAAACCGTGACCCCGAGACTGCCCGCGGCCAGCACCCGCCTGTCGGGCAAGCTGGGCCTGAGTGACCGCATCTTCGCCGGCCTGCGCTCGCGCACCCTGCTGTCGACCGTCGAGGCGGGTCTCGGCCGTGTCGAAAGCACCCTTGAGGAAGAGGTCCGCAGCGCCGATCGGCTGGCCGACGTCACCGCCCGTTATCTCTACGAGGCGGGTGGCAAGCGCGTGCGCCCGATGCTGGCGATCCTCACCGCCCAACTCGGGCGCGGAACCACGCCCGAGGTCATCGAGGTCGCGACCGCTCTCGAGCTCACGCATCTCGGTTCGCTCTACCACGACGACGTCATGGACGGTGCCGACAAGCGCCGCGGTGTGCCCAGCGCGCAGACGGTGTGGGGCAACAACATCGCCATCCTCACGGGGGACCTGCTGTTCTCCCGCGCGAGCCAGTTGATGGCCCGGCGCGGAGAGCGGGCCATCCAACTGCAGGCCGACACTTTCGAGCGCCTCGTTCTGGGGCAGATGCACGAGACGGTCGGCCCGCAGGAGGGCGATGAGCCCGTCGAGTTCTACCTGCGCGTGCTCGCTGACAAGACGGGCTCGCTCATCGCCGCGGCCGCACAGTGCGGTGTCATCTACTCCGGTGCCCCCGAAGAGTTCGAGCAGCCCATGGTCGTCTTCGGTGAGAAGGCGGGTGTCGCCTTCCAACTGCTCGACGACGTGATCGATCTCTCCCCCGACGCCTCCGAGACCGGGAAGGTGCCCGGCACCGACCTGCGGGCGGGCGTTCCGACGATGCCGTACCTGCTGCTCGGGCATCGCACGGACGCGGCGTCCGCCGATCTGCGCGCCCGCATCGACGAGGGCCAGGAGCGCATCGCCGCCGGTGCCGACCCCGCGATCCTCGACGCCCCGCTCGCCGAGCTGCGCGATCACGACACCACGCACGAGACGCTCCGCCTCGCGCACCAGTGGTCGCAAGAGGCGATCGACGCCCTCGCGCCGCTGCCCGACGGCGCCGTACGCGAGGCGCTGACGCGCTTCGCGCGCGCGGTCGCCGATCGCTCCGCGTGACCTTTTCCCCCCACCCCCCGATCCCGATCGAGAGGAACCCATGACGAAGCTGCGCCTCGCCATCGTCGGAGCCGGCCCCGCCGGCATCTACGCCGCCGACATCCTGCTGAAAGCCGAGCGTCAGTTCGACGTCTCCATCGACCTCTTCGAGCAGCTCCCCGCGCCCTACGGCCTGGTCCGCTACGGCGTGGCGCCCGACCACCCGCGCATCAAGGGCGTCATCACGGCCCTGCGCGAGGTGCTCGACCGCGGCGACATCCGCATCTTCGGCAACGTCCGCTTCGGCGAGGACATCACCCTCGACGACCTCAAGAAGCACTACAACGCCGTCATCTTCTCGACCGGCGCGATCCGCGACGCCGATCTCGACATCCCCGGTATCGACGCGGAGGGCTCCTACGGCGCCGCCGACTTCGTCAGCTGGTTCGACGGCCACCCCGACGTGCCGCGCACGTGGCCGCTCGAGGCCGAGTCGGTCGCGGTGATCGGCAACGGCAACGTGGCCCTCGACATCACGCGCATGCTCGCCAAGCACGCCGACGACCTGCTGCCCACCGAGGTTCCCGACAACGTGTACCAGGGCCTGAAGGCCTCGCCCGTCACGGACGTGCACGTCTTCGGCCGCCGCGGCCCCGCGCAGGTGAAGTTCACCCCGCTCGAACTGCGCGAGCTCGGTGAGCTGCGCGACGTCGACATGGTCGTCTACGACGAGGACTTCGACTACGACGAGGCCTCGAAGGCCGCGATCGAGACCAACAAGCAGGTCAAGGTCATCGACCGCGTCCTGCAGGAGTGGCGCACGCGCCCGGGCGTCAACAACGCCGGGGGAGAGGCTTCGCGCCGCCTCCACCTGCACTTCTGGGCCAAGCCGCTCGAGGTCGTGAAGGACGCCGACGGTCGCGTCGCCGCCCTGCGGTACGAGCGCACGAAGCCCGACGCCGAGGGCGGGGTCGTCGGCACCGGCGAGATCCGCGAGGTTCCGATCCAGTCGATCTACCGCGCCGTCGGCTACTTCGGGTCACCCCTGAAGGACATCCCCTTCGACGAGCGCCACGGCGTGATCCCCAACCACGAGGGCCAGGTCCTCGCGGCCGACTCGAACGAGCGGATCCCGGGCATCTACGCCACCGGGTGGATCAAGCGCGGCCCTGTCGGCCTCATCGGACACACGAAGTCGGATGCCATGGAGACGGTGCGCCACGTCATCAACGACCAGAGCGAGTGGTGGCAGCCCGAGCACCCCGAGGAGGAGGCCATCCCGGCCCTTCTCGCGGAGCGCGGTGTGCGCTGGACCGACCTCGACGGCTGGCACCGCCTCGACGAGCACGAGATGGCCCTCGGCGCCCCGCACGAGCGTGCGCGCATCAAGGTCGTCCCCCGCGACGAGATGATCGCGATCTCGCGCGGGGAGTGACCCGCGTCTCGAAGAGCCGCCCCGTCGTCGCGACGTGGGCGGCTCTTCGGCGTCCGGGCTCAGCCGCGCCGGCGCGCCCGCCGGAGTGCGCGAACGCCGACTCTTCACGCCGCCGAGGCGGCTCCGCGCGAATATCATCCGCCCCTCGCGGGGGCAAGCCTGAGGCTGTGGAATTCCTTCGCTCGGCAGGATGGACCCACGACGAGGGGCCGTGAGGTCCCCGCACCGAGGCGAGGGGGCCGGATGCGACACCTGAGACGGATCGTGGCCGGAGTCTCGGCGCTGGCCCTGGCGGGCACGCTCGGCGCCTGCTCCGCGGACGACGGAGTGCCGACGCTCACCTGGTACATCAACCCCGATGACGGCGGTCAGGCCGAGATCGCGGCATCCTGCACCGAAGCCGCTGACGGGGCGTACCGTATCGAGACCTCGCTGCTCCCGCGCGACGCGGCCTCGCAGCGCGAGCAGCTCGCCCGGCGGCTCGCGGCGAGCGACCGGTCGCTCGACATCATGAGCCTCGACCCGCCGTTCATCCCCGAGCTCGCCGAGCCCGGATTCCTCGCCCCCGTGCCCGACGACCTGCAGAACACCGACGGCATCGTCGAGGGCGCGGTGCAGTCGGCCAGCTGGAACGGCGAGCTGGTGACCGTGCCCTTCTGGGCCAACACGCAGCTGCTCTGGTACCGCAAGTCGGTCGCCGAGGCGGCGGGCCTGGACATGACGCAGCCCGTGACCTGGGACCAGATCATCCAAGCCGCTCAGGACCAGAACAAGCAGCTCGGTGTGCAGGGTGCCCTCGCCGAGTCGCTCACGGTCTGGATCAACGCCCTCGTCGCGTCGGGCGGCGGGAAGATCCTCGAGGATCCCGAGGCCAAGCCCGACGAGATGCAGCTGGGCCTCGAGTCTGACGCGGGCAAGAAGGCGGCCGAGATCATCGGGCGCATCGGCTCCTCGGGGCTCGGCGGCCCGGGTCTTCCGACCGCCGACGAGAACGCGAGCATGAACCTGTTCCAGGGGGACAACGGCTCGTTCATGGTCAACTGGCCCTTCGTCTACCCGGCGATGCAGGGCGCGGCCCCCGACGTCGTGGACGACCTCGGTTGGGCGGTGTATCCCCGAGTGGATGCCGGGACCCCGGCCGCTCCTCCCGTGGGAGGCATCAACCTCGGCGTCGGCGCGTACAGCGAGCACACCGACCTCGCCTGGCAGGCCGTGGCGTGCATCGTCAGCCCCGAGAACCAGGCGCAGTACTTCGTCACCAACGGCAACCCGCCCTCGAACCTCGCCGCGTACGACGACGCCGAGGTGAAAGAGAAGTTCCCGATGGCCGATACCATCGCGGAGTCCTTGCAGCTGGGTGCGCCGCGTCCGCAGACGCCGTACTACAACGAGATCTCCATCGGACTGCAGCGCACGTGGCATCCGCCGAACGCGGTGAACCCGGATTCGACGCCGCAGTCCTCGACCGACTTCATCCTCGCGGTGCTCAGAGGGGAGCGACTGCTGTGACCGACACGATCACCCGCGCCACGGGGCGCGCCGAGCCGGCGGCCCCTTCGATGAAGAAGCGCCGTTCCGACCGAGCTCGTGCGGAGGCCCGCCTGGGGTGGATGCTCGCCGGCCCCGCCTTCGGCATCATGCTCCTGGTCACGCTGTACCCAATCGTGCAGGCGATCTGGGACTCGCTGTTCAGCCTGCGGCTCACCGCCCCCGACGATCGCGAGTTCATCTGGTTCCGCAACTACCAGGTGATCCTCGGCGATCCCGCCTTCTGGCAGTCGATGGGCGTGACGCTGTTCATCACCGTCGTCACGGTGCTGCTCGAGCTCATCATCGGCTTCGCCTTCGCGCTCGTGATGCACCGCGCGATCAAGAAGCTGCGCGGCTTCGCCCGCACGGCGATCCTGGTGCCGTACGGCATCATCACCGTCGTCTCGGCCTTCGCGTTCTTCTACGCCTTCGACATCAACTCCGGCGGCTACGTCAACAGCTGGCTGGCGTGGATCCCGGGGTTCGACGAGAACCTGAACTGGTTCGCGTACCAGGGCACCTCGCTCACCGTCATCATCCTCAGCGAGGTCTGGAAGACGACGCCGTTCATCTCCCTGCTGCTGCTGTCGGGTCTCGCGCAGGTGCCGGGAGACCTCGAGGAGGCCGCCAAGGTCGACGGGGCGACGTCGTGGGAGGTGCTGCGCCGCGTCATCCTGCCCAACATGAAGGCCGCGATCATGGTCGCCGTTTTGTTCCGCACCCTCGAGGCGTTCCGCATCTTCGACAACATCTTCATCATGACCGCGGGGGCCAACGACACCGAGGCGCTGTCGCTGCTGGCCTACAACACCTCGATCGGTCGGCTCGAGATCGGTCTCGGCTCGGCCATCTCGGTGCTGCTGTTCCTCAGCGTCCTGATCATCGCGGGCATCTTCATCAAGGGCTTCAAAGTGGACCTGTCGGCGGGGAAGAACTCATGAGGGGCATCGCCATGACGACGAGATCCGGCATCCGTTGTGAAGGGACGTGTTCCTGATGCGCGCAATGACCTGGCCCCAGCGGATCATGTGGCTCGTGATCATCGCGGCCGTGCTCGTGTGGTCGCTGTTCCCGGTGTTCTCGATCCTCATGACCTCGTTCAAGACGCAGGCGGGGCTCTTCTCGGGCACGCTCCTCCCGCAGGAGTGGACGCTCGACAATTACGCCACGATCCTCGCCCCGGGCGGCAGCGCGCAGGACCTCTTCCTGCCGGCGCTGCGCAACTCGATCGGCATCTCCCTCATCGCGACCTTCGTCGCGGTGGTGCTCGCGACCCTCTGCGCCTACGCGATCGCGCGCCTCGACTTCCCCGGAAAGCGCATCATCCTCACCACGGCGCTCGCGGTGTCGGTCTTCCCGATCGTGTCGATCGTGACGCCGCTGTTCAACCTGTGGCGCGTCGTCGGGCTGTACGACACGTGGCTCGGCCTGATCATCCCGTACCTCTCGCTCACGCTGCCGATCTCGATCTGGACGCTCGCGGCCTTCTTCCGCCAGATCCCGTGGGAGCTCGAGCAGGCCGCACAGGTCGACGGAGCGACCCCGTTCGAGGCCTTCCGCAAGACGGTCGTCCCCCTCGCCGCCCCCGGGGTGTTCACCACCGCGATCATCGCGTTCTTCATCGCGTGGAACGACTTCGTCTACGGCATCTCGCTGACGTCGACGGATGCCGCCCGCCCGGTGCCCGCGGCCCTGTCGTTCTTCACCGGGGCCTCCCAGTTCGAAGAACCCACCGGCGCCATCTCGGCCGCCGCCATCGTGGTGACGATCCCCATCGTGATCGTCGTCGTCATCTTCCAGCGCCGGATCGTGTCCGGACTCACGCAGGGCGCCGTCAAGGGATAGAGGAGAGAGTCATGGCATCCATCACCCTCAACAGAATCGTCAAGACCTACGACGACGGTTTCACCGCGGTCAAGGGCGTCGACCTCGACATCGCCGACGGCGAATTCGTGATCCTCGTCGGACCCTCGGGCTGCGGCAAGTCGACGCTGCTGCGCATGATCGTGGGCCTCGAGGACATCTCCGACGGCGAGCTGAGGATCGCCGACGAGGTCGTCAACGACAAGGCGCCGAAGGACCGCAACCTCGCGATGGTCTTCCAGAACTACGCGCTGTACCCGCACCTGACGGTGTACGAGAACATCGCGTTCCCGATGCGGCTCAAGTCGAGCGACCTCGACGACAAGGAGATCGACGAGCGCGTGCGCCGGGCGTCGAAACTGCTCGAGCTCGACGAGCACCTCGAGCGCAAGCCCGCGAACCTCTCGGGCGGTCAGCGGCAGCGCGTCGCGATGGGCCGCGCGATCGTGCGAAACGCCAGCGCGTTCCTCTTCGACGAGCCGCTGTCGAACCTCGACGCGAAGCTGCGCGGACAGATGCGCACCGAGATCGCGCGCCTGCAGCGCTCGCTCGGCATCACCACCGTCTACGTCACGCACGACCAGACCGAGGCCATGACGCTCGGCGACCGCGTCGCGGTGCTGCGCCGCGGCGAGCTGCAGCAGGTCGCGAGCCCTCGCGGGCTCTATGACCAGCCGGTGAACCTCTTCGTCGCGGGCTTCATCGGCTCGCCCCCGATGAACTTCCTCAGCGGAACCGTCGACGGCGACGTGCTGCGCCTGCCGATCGCCGACGTGCCGCTCGACGATCGCCTCCGCGCAGCGGTCGAGGGCCGTGACCTCGTGATCGTGGGCGTGCGCCCCGACGCCTTCGAAGACGCGGATGCCACCGAGCGCGACCTCGAGGGAGGGGTCACCGCCGAGCTCGACATCGAGATGACCGAGTGGCTCGGCGAGGTGCTCTACGCCTACGTGCCGTACGAGACCGACGCCACGGTGAAGGACAAGCTGTCGGAACTCGACCGCGACCTCGACGGCGAGAGCCTGCGCACCGAACTCGTGGTGGCTCTGGATGCCATGAGCTTGATCCGCGCGGGGGATGCCGCGCGCCTGTGGTTCTCGCCCGACTCGCTGCACCTGTTCGACCCGGAGACGGGCGTGAACCTCACGCGCGACGAGGCGAAGGCCGAGAAGCTCGAGGAGGACGCCCGCGCCGCGCGGAAGCGCGCGCTGGAGCGGGCGAAGGAACGGGCGGCGCGCGAGGACGCCGTGCGCTGACGGCTTTCTGTGGGCTCCGTGCCGGGCTCCGGAACGTTCGGGCAGGATCCGCGCCGCGGGCGGTGGTAGGGGTCGTGTCCGCGGGTAGTTCCGGATCGCGGCACCCGCCCGCCCGTCCGCGCGGGCCGCACCGCCGGGCGGGCGGCGCCCACGTCCCCGCCGTAGGCTGGGCCGATGGGGGAGTGGAATCCGGACATCCTCGGCGACGGGTTCGAGCGGCTGACGCTGGAGCTGGACCCGGATGCCGAGGGCGAGGTCGTCGCGACTCTGGTGCGCGCGCGGCCGCACCCCGGCGCCCGACTCTTCGGAGACCTCAGGCACACAGACGTCCTCTACGTGCACGGGTGGTCGGACTACTTCTTCCAGACCGACCTCGCGCGTTTTTTCACCGAGCGCGGGGCGCGTTTCTACGCCCTCGACCTGCGCCAGTACGGGCGGAGCCTGCGTCCGGGCCGGGCTCCCGGGTACGTCGCCTCCCTCGACGTGTACGACGCTGACATCGCCGCGGCCCTGGATTCCATGGGCACCGCCCGCGAAGGACGCCGCCTCGTGCTGTTCGGACACAGCACGGGCGGTCTGACGCTGACACTGTGGGCGGCGCGGCATCCCGGGGTGGCCGCCGCTCTCGTGCTGAACAGCCCGTGGCTGGAGCTGCAGCTCGGGCCGCTCGGCCGCCAGGCGCTCGCCCCGCTCGTGAACGCCCGCGCGCGCTGGGATCCGCTCGGCACACACCCGGTCGTCGACCTCGGGTTCTACACCCGCGCGCAGCGGGAGGTCGGAACGCTGCCCGAGAGCCCCGCGGGGTGGCGGCCGGCGCAGGGTTTCCCGACGCATCCGGGCTGGCTCGCCGCCGTGATCGCGGGCCACGCCCGGGTGGCATCCGGGCTCGACGTCGGATGCCCCGCCCTCGTGCTGCTCTCGGCGCGATCGACCGTGACGCTCACCTGGAACGACGCGATGCGCGAGACCGACTCGGTGCTGGTCGTCGACGACATCGCCCGGGCGGCGACCCGCATCGCCCGCACCGTCACGATCTCGCGCATCGAGGGGGCCCTTCACGACGTGTTCCTGTCGGCACCCGAGGCGAGGGATGCCGCGTACGCTGCGCTCGGGGACGGGATGCGAGGGCTAGCGTAGAACGCGATCGAAGGAGCCCCATGACCCTCACCGCCTCCGCCACCGAGCGCTATCGCGCCGCCCGCGACGAGCTCCTCGCCGCGCGCACGGATCCCGACCGCGCGGCGGCGTTCTCGTGGCCGCGGTTCGATGGGCCGTTCAACTGGGCGATCGACTGGTTCGACCCGATGGCGCGCGGAAACGACGCTCCCGCCCTGATCGTCGTGGACGACGACGGCACCCACCACCAGCGCACGTTCGACGAACTCGCACGCCGCTCCGACCAGGTCGCCGCGTGGTTGGCATCCCGGGGCGTCCGCCGCGGGGACGCGGTGCTGCTCATGCTCGGCAACCAGGTCGAGCTGTGGGAGGCGATGCTCGCCATCATGAAGCTCGGCAGCGTGATCGCCCCGACCACGACCGCTCTCGGCGCGGGCGACCTCGCCGACCGGATCGAGAGGGCCGAGATCCGGCACGTCATCGTCGGGGCGTCGGATGCCGAGAAGTTCGACGATCTGCCCGAGGGGCTCGGCCGCATCGTCGTGGGCGGTCGGCATCCGGGATGGGCCGCGTATGAGGACGCGTTCCTCGCCGAGGCGGCTCCCGCACGGCATCCGGGGACCGTCGCCGACGACCGCCTGCTCCTCTACTTCACCTCGGGGACCACGTCGAAGCCGAAGCTCGTGGAGCACACGCACGCGTCGTACCCCGTCGGGCACTTCACGACGATGTACTGGTTGGGCCTGCAGCCCGGCGACGTGCACCTCGCCATCAGTTCGCCGGGGTGGGCGAAGCACGCGTGGAGCCTCTTCTTCGCGCCGTGGATCGCCGGGGCCACCGTGCTCGCCCTCAACTACTCGCGCTTCTCGGCCGAGCGTCTGCTCGACGAGCTCGAGCGCGACCGGGTCACGACGTTCTGCGCTCCGCCGACCGTGTGGCGCATGCTGATCCAGGCAGACCTCACCGGGCGGCGGGGAGCACTGCGCGAGGTCGTCTCGGCGGGGGAGCCGCTCAACCCGGAGGTCATCGCGACCGTGCAGCGCGCGTGGGGCCTGGACATCCGCGACGGCTACGGGCAGACCGAGATGACCGCCGTGGTCGCGAACACCCCGGGCGCCCCGCTCGTCCCCGGGTCGATGGGCCGGCCGTTGCCCGGTTGTCCTGTCGTGCTGATCGACCCGGTGACCGGCCAGCCGGCCGACGAGGGCGAGATCTGCCTCGACCTGTCGGAGCGACCGCTCAACCTCATGACCGGCTACGTGGGCGACCCGGAGCGTAACGACGAGTCGACGGCGAACGGTCTCTTCCACACGGGCGATGTGGCGCGCCGCGACGATCTCGGCACGATCACCTACATCGGCCGCACCGACGACGTGTTCAAGTCCTCGGACTACAAGATCAGCCCGTTCGAACTCGAGAGCGTGCTCATCGAGCACCCCGCCGTCGTCGAGGCGGCCGTGGTTCCCGCCCCCGACGACCTGCGCCTGTCCGTGCCCAAGGCGTACATCGTCCTGGCATCCGGATTCGATCCGGGCGACGACGTCGCGATCGACATCCTCCGCTACGCGCGGGAGAAGCTCGCGCCGTTCCAGCGGCTGCGCCGCGTCGAGTTCCTCGAGCTCCCCAAGACGATCTCGGGCAAGATCCGCCGCGTCGAGCTGCGGCAGCGCGAGGAGGCCGCCGCGCGCGGAGAGATCACGGTCGTCGAGTGGCGCGACGACGCGTTGCGGGGGTGAGTCGCCGCGTCGGGATCGTCGCGGCATCGCTCGTCGTGGTCGCCGCGGCCATCGTCGCGGCGATGACCCTCCCGAGCGGGGGGACGGATGCCACGCCCACCGCTTCGGCGAGCTCGGCGTCGCCGACGCGCACGGCGACACCGTCGCGCACGCCGACGCGGAGCCCGTCGCCGACGGCAACGCCCACGCCCACGCCGACGACGCCGGGGCTGCTCCGGATTCCGCGCGACGCGGCGGGGAACGCGCGCGTGCTCATCACCGGTGACTCGCTCGCGGCCGGGTTCTTCGCCTCCACCGCAGCGCAGGGGTTCTCCGCTCTCGTCACCGGCGCCCTGGGCCCCGTCACACCGACGACGGTGTCCCGCGCGCACGAGACGCTCTCCACGGTCGCGGGTGTCACCGAGGTCCCCGCCGACCTGGATCTCGCGGTGATCGAATTGGGGACCAACGACGTCGGCATCCCCACCCCGCTCGCCGATTTCGAGGCGCAGTACGCCGATCTCGTGGGGCGCATCCGCACCTCGTCACCCGACGCCGCCGTGGTGTGCGCCGGTACCTGGACGGTCGACGGCGCCGCGTACGACGAGATCATCGCGGGGGTCTGCACCGCGAACGCGGGACGATACGTTTCACTCGCCGACCTCTTCGCCACGCCGGAGTTCCACGGGCCGGCCGGCCGCGACACCTTCGTCGGTGTGGGCGACGATTTCCATCCCAACGACGCGGGACACCGCGCGATCGCCGACGCCGTCCTGGCGGTGCTCGCGCGGTGACGGTTGCGTTCTCCCACTCGGATGCCGAGAATCACGGGGTGAGCGAGATCCTGGATGCCGGCCCCTTCTTCCACGGCACGAAAGCCGCCCTGCGGGTCGGCGATCTCCTGACCCCGGGCTTCCGGTCGAACTATCGGCCCGAGATCGTGATGAACCACGTGTACTTCACCTCGCGCTTGGACGGAGCGGGCTTGGCAGCCGAGATCATCCCGGGTGACGGCCCTCCTCGCGTCTACGAGGTCCAACCGACGGGTGAGTTCGAGGACGACCCCAACGTGACCGACAAGAAGTTCCCGGGTAATCCGACGCGTTCGTTCCGCAGCGCCGCCCCTCTGCGCATCGTCGCGGAACGCGACGACTGGACCCGCCTCACGCCGGAGGCTCTCCACGCCTGGCAGCGGCGGCTCATCGAGATGCGCGACGAGAACGCCGAGATCATCAACTGACCCGGTGGCTCACACCGGCTCGGTCGTGCGGATGAGACCGCAGTTCACACACGACCAGGCGACGAGGAATCGTTCGTCGTCCAGGATCTCGAACGACAGCGGGTCCCCGCACGTCGGGCAGCGGCGGGGGTCGGGAGTGCGCTGACGCATGGCACTCACGCTACGCGCGGTGGCGAAGGGCGGGGTCGATAGGCTCGGGGAATGACGGATGTCCCTCGCCCGGCCGACACGCGGACGCTCCACATCGTGGCGCTGGTGCTGACGGTTCTCTCGGCGGTGGCGTTCTTCACGCTGACCGGCGGCGTGATCGACTACCTGATCATGATCGCGTGCGCGGGTGCCGCGGTGCTCTTCAGTATCCGCGGGGTGCTCCGCGCCGGAACGCTGCGGTGGGTCGTGCTCGCCGGGGGGATCGTGGCGACGCTCCTGCTCGTGACGTCGCTCGGACTGTTCGTCATCCGCGTGACGCGGGTGCTGTCGTCCGACGCCCCGTTATAGGCCCGCTTTCCTTGACGAGGCCATCGCCCGTTCGAGGCCGGTATTGCTTTTCACCTAGGCTGCGAGAAAGTGGGACCGGGAGCATTGGGGGAGTAGTGGGGCGTCGATCGAAGTGGGCCGCTGTCGCCATAGCGGGTTTCATGGTTCTGACAGCTTCTATCTCGACGGGACCCGCCTTGGCGGCATCAACGGCAGAGGTGGTGCAGGAGGACAGCGGGCGCATCACCTACGGCCCGAATGCCTGGCAGGAACTGACGAACCCGAATGATCTCGGTGGCACGAGCCGATTTCGGACAACGCCCGGATGGGCCGAAATACAGTTCATCGGATCGGCGATCGAGTGGATCGGGCGAAAGAGCCCCAGCTCCGGGGTTGCACGCGTGTTGGTCGACGGAGTGGAAACGGAGCGCGTGGACCGCTACGCCACGTCCGATCAGTACCAACAGCAGCTCCTGGGGCCCGCGTCCGATCCCTCGGGATTCGGCACTCACACCCTCAGGATCGAGTGGACCCCAGACCAGAACTCCTCTTCGTCAGCGGTACGAAGTATCCACCTGGACGCGTTCAAGGTCTTGGACTTCTCCGCCCTCGAGGACCAGCCCATCAGCTTGACGAGCCCCACACCGTCGGACACGTACGCGAAACGCTCAGGCGTCACGGTGTCTTGGCCGAAGGCGGACTCGGCCGTGAAGTACCGCCTATATCGGTCATCGTCCGGCCAACCCCGGGCCCTGGTCAGGGTCATCGGTGGATCGAACAACACCACGTGGACTGACTCGGGACTCGAGTTCGGACGGAGCTATCAGTACGACGTGACAGCAGTATCCAAAGACGGAACGGAATCTGAACCGTCATCGCGTGGCGGATACCAACAGCCCTATCTGCAGCCGCGTGCGGCCGACGTCTCGGTTTGTCCGGCGCCGACCGTGACGGTCACGGACACGGCATCTGCGAACGCTGCGATCGCGGCTGCCCAGCCGGGCACGACGATCCGCCTCGCGGACGGCGTCTATGGTCCTCTCGTCGTCACGGACAAACATGGCACCGCGGAGCAGAGGATCTCGATTTGCGGTGCGCGAGATGCCGTCGTCCGTCCCTTCCCCGACACGTCCAACATGGTCGGCGCAATCGGAGTGAAAGTCGAGGGAAGCTCCTTCATCACGTTGAACGGGTTCACGGTTCAGAACGCGCAAAAGGGCGTCGCACTGGCATCCACGAGCGATTCCCGTGTCTACGCCTTGCGAGTAATGAATACGTCGCAGGGTGGCATCTACGCGCAGACCGGATCGAGTGACAACCTGATCGCGGCCAATCAGATCTCGCACACGGGCCTTGATCAGGGAATTCCGGAGCACGGAATCTGGCATCGGGATGGCCGATACGGCGAGGGTATCTATGTCGGCAATTCGCAGGGGAATGACACCTGCGAGCCGAACTGTGCCCCCGATCCGAGCGACCGAAACGTGATCGTCTGGAACACGATCACCGATGTCACTGCCGAGGCGATCGAGGCGAAGGAGCAGTCGACCGGTGGCTTGATCTACAACAACACGGTGACGCTCTCATCGACGCACCATGCTGCGATCTACTCGGCCCTTCAAGTCAAGGGCGACGGCTACCTCGTCTACGGGAACAACATCACCAGCGGGCTGAAGTACGGCATCCGATCGGTCACGACGCAGGTCGGCGACCGCGATTGGGGGTACGACAATGTCTTCGCCTCGAACGCGATCACACTTACCAGTGCAATCGATCCCGCTGAGTACGGATTCTTTCAGAACTACGGCACGGCGAATGCCTTCGGCTGTGACAACACGCTGAGCTCGAGTCCCTCCGTGCCGCTCGTAGCACCGTCTACTGTTTGCGAGCCCTGAGCAGGCAGCCAGGCATCGTTCGCCGAGGGGCATCCCCCCGAAAAGGGGACAGACATCGACCGCTCACCGACGTACGGTTGATCCCTTACCGCTTCGACGACGCAGCGCTCCCCGCACGATTCGACCGTTCAGGAGCACCGATGTCTCGCCCACGCACTGTCACCCACGCGTATCGAATGCCCGGAGGGTGGGAGAAGGTTGACCGGCACGCTCTCACCGCCGACCATGCGGAGGCGCTTCGCGGTGAGGGCTTCACGCTCGTCCGCGCTCGCCGCGGCTGGTCCGATACGCGGGAGATCTCGCTCAGCCTCTTCCTGGCCAAGCACGGCTAGACCGAACGGCTGAGCGCCGCTCACGGAGTCTCACCGAATCGGGCAGTACTCGTCGGCCGCGAGCTGGACGAGCGTCTCATTGGCACCCGCGGGGAGGCCTCCCGTCAGCGCGACGATGCCGCCGCGGTCTGCGCCGGCGGCGAGCTGATCGCACGTGTAGTCGGCCGCCGCCGTGATCCGGTCCGCGCCCACGTCGACGCCGAGTTGCGCGACCGTGAGCCTAATAGCGGTCAGCATGTCCGACGCTCCTGACGTGTCCTCGTCGGGCGCCGCGATCGGGCCGCCGGGAGAGCCTTGGTCCTCGATCGGTTGCCCCTCACTCGGCTCGTCGGTGGGAACGTCGGCCGGTCGATCGACCGGCGCATCGGTCACGGCATCGGCCGACTCCGCCGGGACCGTGTCGCCCGTTCCGCTCTCGCGGGGGGAAGCCGGAGGGGCGGATCCGGACTGCTCGCCGGCGTCCTGCGTGTAGACACACCCGGCCAGCACCAGCAGGAGCGCCAGAGTGCTGGGAAGGAACACGCGTCTCATTCGCTCACCCTACCGACCCGGTTGCCCGCGGCCTACGCCGGGGCGGTGGAACGCCACGACGAGAGCGGCGACCGTCGACCTCTCGGTCTCGATCGCCGCTCTCGTGGACGCGTCGCCGACGTCCGGGGGAGATTCGCGGAGGCTTTACCGGTAGTTCGTGAATCGCACCCTGCGTATTGCAGTGTGCGGGATTTGGTTGCAATATGCCGTTGACCTGCAATTTTCTGATCGGCGGGCGTTGATTGTGTTCGTGCCAGATTGAGTATCTTGCGGACTGCGTGCGGACCGGAGCGGGTGGGCCGAGTGAGGTTCGCTCACGTGTAGCGATTCCGACTCTTGCGCGGAGCAAGCTATACGGTTAGGTCCCCTAAGTGTGGCCAGTCCCGGTTCCCGGGGCGCTGCACTGGGCGGGGAGCCACGATGGAACTTGAGGATCGGTCGAATGGTCGAAGACGCGGAGGAGCGCCGCTCGCAGGCGATTGACGGGGCCACGCGAGCTATCGCCCGTGCGATCGTCGAACTCGTGGAGGCTGCATCGATGCCGCGGGACGACCCGTCACCGACGGTCGTGGTGCCGCCGCGCCGCCCGGACGACGTCCTGACGATGGCGTAGGTCTGCGAGATCACTTCACTCAACCGGAAGACGTTCTACAACATGCGTGGCAACGGTGAGCGTCCGGCGTTCTTCGTTGTGCGCAACCGCCTCCGCTGTTACCGCTCCGATCTCGAAGAGTGGATGTCCGGGAGGTAGGTGAGCAATTCTGCTCAGGTGTAGGCGCCTTGAGTGGATCACGATCTCGCATTCGTGATGCGGCCCTTGGTTACGGTTCGGCATCCTCGGTGCCGATCTGGGGCAGTCCTCGCTATCTTGGGGCGACGCCCGCCCGCTGGGGGACGCGGGCACGCACCGGGAAGAACGATCATGACTGCGCCCACTACCGCCCATGAACCTGCTGTCACGCCGAACAAGCCTGGATTTAAGAGCATCTGGGGCCTGTCATCGCCGCGTGTGCGCTTTGCCGCTGTTGCCGTTGCGCTCGTCGCTCTGCTGGGTGTCGTAGGGACCATCGTCGGTGTGAGTATCGCGGCACAGAACGCCGCGAACTGGGAGGTGCTTCGGGATCGGAGCGCCGAGCAGGCGGCAACGATCTCGCAGCTCGAAGCCGAACGTGATCGGGCCGTGGAAAACCTGGTGCCGCAGACGGAGCTCACAGAGCGTGAACAGAGCGCGGCAGCGGCGGAGAAGTCGGTGGTCGATCGGGAAGCGGCTGTGAAGGCCCGCGAGGATGCGATCGCGGCGAAGGAGCAGTTCGTGCAGAAGACGTCGCTTGGGGACGGGACGTACACGGTAGGTGTGTCCATGGAGCCCGGGACGTATCGGACAGAGAGCACCGGAACGCGCTGCTACTGGGCGATCTACACGTCCGGCACGAACTACGACGACATCGTCCAGAACGACGCGGGATCGACGGGGGTTCTTACCGTTACCGTCGGCGGCGGACAGGACTTCCGGACTCAGCGGTGTGGCACATGGACGAAGGTCGGGTGACTCGGAGCCTCGCGTTCGGAATCGCACGCAGGGAAAGTATTGGCCGGACAAGCCGACGACGCTGTGGCCGAGATCAGCTCACGACACCCTGAGCGCGCAGGTACTGATTCACCTTCTCCCACACCTCGTAGGGGACGTCTCGGCCGGCGGCGTCGCGCACGTCGTCGAGCGTCTTGAGGACCTGGTCCGAGTTTCCGAACCGGTGGGTGCTAAAGGTGACGGCCACTCGCCCAACGTCGGGCACGTCGTAGGTGGTCATACCCCGAGCTTCGATCGAAGGAGCTCGAGCAGGTGGGAGATGTCGCCGACGTTGTCGCTCGCGTAGCGATCGAACCTGCTGCCCTCAAAGCGCACGAGGTCGGGAAGATCCTCAAAGGCTGTTTCCAGGACGAAGGTTTCCGGGCCAGCCGGTCTTGAACGAACCCGTCACGTCGTACCGCATGCTCGCCGCGACCGATAGCGCGGTGATCGACGTGAGGGGCGCCACCCGGACCGGGACTGTTTCGTTGCCGGTCGTGTCCTTCACCGCCGCCACCATCACAGCCCGCTCGGTGATGAGGACGAGACACGCGGAGGTGCCGTCGACGACGGTGCTGCCGAAGATAATGACGTCGTCACCTTTCAGCACCGCCAGGGTGCTGAGCGGGCGCGCGTACCAGCTGTAGAATTCTTCGTCGTCAGGAGTGATGAACAACTCGCTGTCGTCGCTCGAGCGAAGCGCGTCGTCGAGTTCGGTGACACGCTGCCCGTCCTCTTTCGTGAAGAGGCGACGGCTTCATAAGCGTCCTTCGCGGCACACAAAACCGCGTTGACGCCCCTCCCTGATCTGGCGGCGGATGAGGCGTTCGACGGAGTCGCGATAGCTTGATTCGCATGAACGATGGGGCAGAAGAGCGTAGCTCGGGGGAGAGCGGCCGCCCGACTATTCGAGTACGTCGTGCGAATGGCGAGTGGGAGACCCTGTCAAGCAAACGCGTGTCGACAGGGGACACCGAGAAAGACGCTCTCTGGGAATTGTCACTGCAGGAACTGCAGGACATCCTGGACGACCCGTCCGACAAGCGACACGAGAAAGCTCGTCTCGTCGCCGAAGAGATGTTCGCACCCATTCGTCGGGCTATGAGTGCGATGTACGAGCCCCAACTAGCGGCGTTCCGCGCACAGTTCGCTCGCCTAGCCGGCAACCTGCTGCCCCCAGAACAGCTGCGAACGGACGACTCGGAATGGATGAGGGCGATACAGCCGCATGCCGTCCTTCCGCTACCGGGTGTCGATGTCTACGAAATCGAGCCCGACACCACCGCAGGTAGCATTGCGGTTGCGGCCGCGAGCTTGTCCAAATTCGTCGAGGCGCAACAGGATTCTGCGGAGTCGACTAGCGCGGAGAGGCAGCAGGATCGAAAGGTAGAAGGACGGCGGCATGTGCAAATGCTGGCGGTCGCCATCCTGGGCGTTGTCGCCACGGTCGCTGCAATCGTCATTCCGACGGCGATCGCGATCAATGCAGCCAACAAGCCCCCGCGCACGTCCCCCGCCGCGTGTGGAAGGGTGCCTGCAGCATGGGCCATCAACGAGGCCGTCGCCGAGCGCGGGGGACGTACAAGCACGGAAGCTCGTGCCTCAAGCGAGACAATGTTGACCGAGTGGGCGGATGCAACGAACGGTGCGCCTAGCTGGAGCGTGGAGATTGTTTCTGCCGCGCGGGACGCCTACGAAGAATCGATCTTCGGCGATGTGTACACAAGCGAACGTGCCGCCCAACATGCCGCGGCAAGAGATTTCCTCGCTACATTCACTGAAGAATGCCAATCTGAGGGCAACCTCCCGGACGACTACCGACTGCCGTAGATCTCAGGTTGCATGGTCCACCTTCGTCACGCAGAGCACCCTCCACGGGCGCCGACCCGGCCGTGTGCCGGGAAGTCGATACGATCGGCGGATGCTGACGCTCGCTGCGGGACAGACTGAGGTCCCAGCCTTTGCCGCATCGCTCGTGCCATGGATTCCGCTGATGGGCGTTCTCGTCGCCACTGGTGCGGGACTCATCAACAGTTGGTCCGCTCGCGGGGAGTCCGCCGATCTGCGTCAGATCAAAGCGATGAATGAGGCGATCGCCGGAATGCCGGCGGGAAACTCGGCTCGCGACCGCCTTGAAGAAGCGCGCGATCGGCTCGCCAACCGCATCTCTTCGAAGGACCTGCGCGAGTCGCGAGAGTCGACTGTCTGGGTTTGGGCGGGCTTGGCGCTGCTCGCCACACTCACAGCTGCTGGTGTCGGGTTTATTGGAGCACTCGAGCAACAGCAAGCCGGCAGCCCTCTGGCCGCCGATCTGATGTCGGCTCTCGGGCAGACCCTCGGTTTCGGTGTCCTGACGGTTATAGCGTCCGCCGTGGTGGCAGTCGCGTACCGCCGACTGACGCGGACCTCACGCAAGAAGTAGCCCCGTGGCGCGTCGCCCCCGCGTCAGCAGTTCGTTGCGGAGTCGGCGCCTAAACGGCGAGCGCGGTGCAGTATCGGTTGGCGAGCCAGCGGACGGCCGCGAGGCTCGCCTCACGTCCGAGCCATAGGATCTGCCGCATGAGCTTGTCTGAATGGATCGCGCTAGCGGCAGCTATCGCTGCAATCGTCAGTGCCGTGATCGCCGGTGTGGAAGCTCGATCCGCTCGCCGGTCCGGCGCGACGGCCGCGGAAGCGCTATCCCGTCTCGCCGAGGCGCAGGAACAGGTCGCTGAATCCACGCGTCGAGCGGCGTGGGGAGTACCCAAGCGGCTACGGGACAACGTGTTGGGAATCCGAAACACGTCTGGCCAGAGGCTGGAAGTTCGGTCGGTACCGACATCGCCGCCGATTGGTGTCATGTGTTTGAGGCCAGTCGAGCGGCTGCCCATCACGATCGAGAGCGGTGACTACCTGCGACTACGAGTCACGCCAGCGCTCATTGAGAGTACGAAGCTCGAGAGCTTCACCATCGTTTGGGCGTTGAACGGTGGAGCCGGTGCCGAGCGAAGGTCGACGCGAACGCTTCCTTGATCACCTCGACGGGCGTTTGGGACCAACCCGGCGTCACCTCTCGAGGAGGGACGCCGGGGCGTTGGTCATGCGGCGAGCGGTGTGCCGTAGCGGTTGGCGAGCCACCGGGCGACAGCGAGGCGCGTTGTTCGGTCGTGGTTCGCGGCGTAGAACAGCCCGCGGATCGCGAGCGCGTTCGTGTTGACCGGCGTCGGCAGGTTCGCCGAGGCGCTCGGCGTGCGCGCGCGGATGAGCGCGGGGGCAATGCCGATCCCGGCACCGCCGGCGTACGTCATCACGTGGTCGATCTTGCCGTCGATCATCGTCAGCAGACTCGCGTCAGTGCCCCCGGGGAAAGTCATCGCCCGGGCAACGACGTGACACCCCACCTCCCACGCGCGGGTTTCGTTCATCCTCGTCGGGCTGATGCCGTTGCGGTTGTCGAGCGGGCTTGGACCGGTGCCGAGGCGCGAGTGCGCGTAGGTGTAGTCCGAGAGGTTTCGGCGACCAAACGAGAGCGCGCCCTGGTTCGCCCACATCGTCGGCCAGGCCGCGGCGTTGGCGTTCCCGAGCACGCCGAACGGCTCCGTCCACTCCGCAGCGGGAGCGTAGGCGTCGTACACCCAGTAGACCGAGAACGGGTCGAAGGGCTGACCGCTGATCGCGGCCTGGACACCGTCGCCCTCGATGCTCGCCATCGGCTTTCCAGCGACACTGTCGAGCGTGTACGGCCAGCCGATCGCAGGCGACAGGCCCACGGTGCCCAGCAACTTCCAGCCTGGGGTGTTCCCGTCGCAGTGGACCTCGGGGAGCGGCTGGTTGATGGTCACCATGTGCGCTTCGAGCTTGATCGACGCGCCCGCCGTCTCGGCGGAGGAGATGAACCCCGTTGTGCGCAGGGCGACGAGGTCGACGGACGCAGGCTTCGGAGCTACGGCCATGCCCGTGATCCGGGTCCGCACGTTGGCCGGCACGGTAATCGTTCCGGCGGCGAAGCCTCCGCCCGCGTACGTGGCACGGGGGCCGGTGTACTCGATGTAGGGGCTGATGCTCGTCGAGACGGACGTCGTGATCCAAAACGCGAAGCGCACGACGTCGCCGACGGTGAGCGGGTTGTTCTGGTTCCAGCGGCGACCCATCGCACCGTCAGCCGTCGAGGTGTACGTCACCGCGCCCGCAGGTGCCGGCAGGAAGCTCGAGGAGAACGCCGTCGTCACCGGCGTGCTGGCGCCCAGTGGGCCGATGTTCACGTCGCTGACCTGGAGGGCCGGGTTGGGCGAGTGATTCTTGACCGGCTGCGCGCGCCGATCGAGCAGGGCCGCGCGCATCACGCGCCCCGCTGAGCCGGGACCATCGACCACCAGCGGATGCCGTCGTAGAGCAGGCCGATCATGTCGACGGAGTTTGGGAGGGTCGAGA
This sequence comes from Microbacterium testaceum, assembly GCF_001476655.1. GTDB lineage: Bacteria > Actinomycetota > Actinomycetes > Actinomycetales > Microbacteriaceae > Microbacterium > Microbacterium testaceum_C. The sequence goes on from NZ_LDRT01000039.1 coordinate 24,215, forward strand.
GCGTCGGGTCCATGCCCTCGTGACCGAAGATCGCGGCGGGGGTCGTGAGCGTGCGCCCGCCCGTCGCGTCCTGCGTCAGCACGAGCGTGATCATCTGCCCCGGGGTCGGCGTCGTCGGGAGGGTGATCCCGGTGACGTTGCCGGTGAGGCGGCGGTGGATGATCGCGTTCGTCTTCACGTCGGCGAGGTTCAGGACGCCGGCGGGCTGGTCGCCCTGCTGCACGAACAGGAACGTCGCGGTCTGCACGACCTTCTCGACGTCGCCCTTGAGCTTCTCCGTGTCGGTCTTGGCCTTGCCCGCGTCGGTCGCGGAGCCCGCGGCCGCGCGCGCCGACTCGGCCGTCTCGGACGCTGACGTTGCCGCATTGCGCTCCGATGTCGCGGCGTTCGTCTCGGACGTGCCCGCGGCCGTCGCCGATAGGCCGGATTTCCGCTCGCTCTCGGCGGCGGCCTTGGCGGAGGTGTCCGCGTCGGTCGCGCGGCGGTCCGCGGCACTCGCTGAGCCTGACGCATCGGTCGCGCTCCTTGACGCGGCACCGGCGTGCTGCGAGGCGGCCTCGACGGATCCGGATGCGTCGCGCGAGCTGGTGTCGGCATCTCGTGCTGAGCCGGCGGATTGTTCAGCCGCGCGGGACGCGTCGCCAGCTTGGGTGTCGGCTTCACCGGCCGCCGTCTCTGCGCGACCAGCCGCCGACACGGATTCTTCGCGGGCGGTGAAGGTGCCGGCACGGACGGTGTCCCACGCGGCGAGCACCTCGGGCGTCGGCTGGAACGTCTGCCGGTCGACCTCCTGGAGTGCGCCGAGGGACACGGGCCTGTCAACGTCGGGGATCTCCGTGTACCGGACGAGCTTGAAACCGCCGACGGTAGTCGTGATGCGCCACTCGATGCAGTAGCCGCCGTCGGTGGGGTCGAGGTTGATCTCGCGGACGGGGCGGCCGTTCACGATGTCGATGACGGTGGTGCGGGAGAAGATCACACCGTCCGCAGTGACGCGGGTGCGGGGGCCGCCGGCGACTACCGCCGTGATCGCGAGCTTGCCGGTCTCGGGGAGCAGCACGGTCGTCGCGCCCTGGGAGAGGACTCGGACGTCGATGACGGGCACGCGCGTCTCCTTTCAGGTGGATACGATCGGCGCATGCTGCCGCTGGTTCACTCCGCCGTCGAGGGGTCCTCGTCGGAAGCGAGTGTTATTTCTTGGATTCCTCTGATCGTTGGCCTCTTTGTGCTGGCCGCCAGCCTCTGGACCAGCTGGTGGGGGACGCGAGGTGAAAGCGCGTCGCTACGTCGCTTGAAGCTCATGAACGAAGCGATCGCCGGCCTGCCAACGGGCAGCGACGCCCACAAGCAGCTGGAGGAAGCTCGCGACCGTCTCGCCGCACGGATCTCCTCGAGCGACGTGAAACAGGCCTATGTGCGCGATACGAGTCTCAACTTCGTCCCAATCGTGTCCTTGCTCGCTACCGTCGGCGCAGTCCTGTGGCTCGTCATGCAAAGGCCGTGGGACGACGCCTACATTGAGGCGGTCCTCATCATCGCTCTGGTCGCAGCGCTGCTCTTTGCCTCGACAGCGCTTCTCGTGCACGTCATCCGCGGGCGCGGTGCGGGTGCTGCTTCGTCAAGCCGCGACGACTAGCTCGGTGGGCCAGTCGATCATGGGTCGCCACATGTTCTCGGTCGTGGCGATGACGTACCGGCCGCCGTCGAGCGAGTGATCGTTGACCTTGACCGGTTCGTCCTTGCCGAGCAGCGCGGCTTTCGCGTCCCACGAGTAGCCCGGGGCCTCGGCGATGAAGCCGGGGCACCGGTCGGATGCCACGAGGTGATCCTCGGAGAGGAGGGATGCCTGCGTGGCGATGCCGTACGAGACGTTGTTGAGCCCGCCTGAGGTGGGGATGCCGAGCAGGTTCAGTTCGCGTTGGAAGTGCAGCGCCGCGGGGTCGACGATCACGAACTCCGGGCGGAGGGCCGTGTCGTACGGGGTGTGCGGCTGCTCCCGCCAGCGGGCGAACAGTCCCGCCTGCTGCGAGGGGGACAGCTGCGCTGCCTCCTGGCCGCGGGTGTCGTGCCGCCACTCGTCGACGAGCCGCACGCGGGAACCGTAGCCACCGTCGCGACGCCGCTCACGCGAAAGGCCGAGCAGGAGGCCCGTCGACGGGTTGTTCGTGCCGAAGTCGACGCCGAAGCCGAACAGGCGACGCATCTGCGGCAGCTCAGCCCACGGGCGGACGTGGCGGGTGGGGTCCCACATGCCGTAGATCGCGCACCTGCCAGTACGTGTCGTCCTGGCCGAACACACCACGAAGGCCCTCCTTGAAGCCGACGAGGGCGGCGCGAACCTCGGCGGAGGCGTCGTCGCGCTTGTGGTCCTATAGGTTCGTGAACTTCGCCTGCTGGTCGATGATCTTCAGCACGCGGTAGACGGCGAACAGGTCACCGTTGCGGGCTGGCTCGTACGCACCAGCGAGGAGGGCGTCGACGCGGGACATCTGGAGCTCGAGCAGTTCGGTCGCGGACTCGCGGGTGATGTCGGCGATGCCTGTTTCACCGCGCGGTGTGCGCTGCCCTTGTTCGCTTACCCGATCTCGGCTGCGTTGTCATCGGACGACCATCCGGCGCGCCGGCGTTCGAGGGCCTTCTTCCGCTTCTCGGTGGCGGCGACCCTGGAGTTGGTTGGTATCCGATGCCATGGGGGTGCTTCTGTTGCCATCTCCGCGCCTGGCAGAGAAGTGGTCGCCGATCGGCCCCTGGCCGGGGCGTGGCGCCCCCCCCCCCCCGCCACCTTATACACATCTCCGACCCCCCCAGGCGGGCAGAACACCCGATTCGCGCTTTTGTCTT
>NZ_LDRT01000004.1 GCF_001476655.1 Microbacterium testaceum
TGTATATACGTGACAGCTCTGATGCCGCGACCCTCGCCGACCCCTGACCCGTCCTCTCGCAACTGAACACCCGAAGTCACTTATCTGCACCACACAACCGAAAGGTACTGAGTTGAAGCTCAAGAAGCTGGTCGCCATGGGCGCGGCCTGCGGTATCGCGATCGCCGGGCTCGGCGTCGCCTCCATGGCGTCGGCCGAGCCGGTCTCGAACAGCTACGCGCTGGTCGGGTCCGACACGCTGCAGGACTCCGTCAACGCGATCACGAACGGAACGACCCTCACCGGCTCGCTCGTTCGCGTGACCTCGAACAACAAGACGCTCGGAAACTTCGACGCGTTCGGTGCGACCGCGATCCAGACCAAGCAGGGCGGTCCGTTCTTCGGTCGTCCCGCCGGTTCGGGCGCGGGCGTCACGGCCCTGCGCGCCTCGATCACGGGCGCGAACTACAGCGGCAACGCCGGTGTGCCGGCTCGCCAGATCACCGGTCAGGTCGACATCGCGCGTTCCTCGAGCGGCCCCGGCAGCAACGCCAACGCCAACGGCCTGCTCGCCTACGTCCCCTTTGCTCGCGACGCCGTCGGCTTCGCCTACAAGGGCGGCGACTCGTCGTGGGCCACGCTGAGCGCCGCTCAGCTGAAGTCCATCTACGAGTGCAACACCACGTCGGTCGGTGGCGTCACCGTGAAGCCGCGCCTTCCCCAGAGCGGCTCGGGCACGCGCAACTTCTTCCTCGGTGCGATCGGCAACCCCACCCTCGGCTCGTGCGTGACCGACGCCAACGGCACCACTCCCGAGAACGACGCCTCGGTGCTCGGCACGAACGACCTCATCCCGTTCAGCGCCGCCAGCTGGATCGCCCAGGCCAACGGCGCCACCGGGGTCAACACCACGCTCAACTCCGGCGTGAGCTTCGGCACCCCGGTGAACGGCGAGCCCGCGTTCACCGGCACCGCGCCCAACCTCGTCCCCAACACCGACTTCTACAAGGACGCGACCTTCGGCCGCGACACCTACCTGGTCGTCGAGTACGCGCGCATCGTCTCCGGCGACGCCAAGTACGACGCCGGCCTGGCGAACCTCGTCAACCCGTCGGTGTCGAACAGCCTCACCAGCTTCGGCTCCCTGCCGACCTCGGTCGGCGCGGTGAAGAAGAAGTTCGGCTTCCTCGCTCCCTCCACCACCACCATCCAGCGCGCGTTCGCGACGCTGTGACCTCGAGAACGGAAAAGGACTCCATCTCATGAACATCAAGAAGATCGGGACGATCGTCGCCGCGGCGACGGCGGTCTCTCTTCTCGCGGGCGGCTTCTCGGCCACCGCGGCGAACGCCGCCACCCCGGCGCCGCAGTTCTACCTCCTCGACAACAACGTCGGCGACCCGGTGCCCGACGGCACCGTCCTGCAGTGGGACTCGCAGGTCATCGCGGCTCCCGGGCCCGGCGCCGACTACATCACCACCCTCTTCAAGGGAACGAGTGACGCGACGGGCGTGGCGTACTTCATCGCCCCGCAGGGCAAGGAGAGCACCATGTCGGCCTGGACGGCGTCCAGCGACGGCGCCCTCACGCCCGGCACGGTCGACATCATGGCCCCGAACCTCACGCTCTCGGGCTTCCTGTTCGGCAACTGGGCGCAGGTCAAGGCGAACGGCGGCGACTTCAGCCTCGGCTTCGCCTGGACGCGCAACAACGGCCTGAACATCGCCGACGCGGGCGTGAAGTACGTCGGCATCCACGTCAAGCCCGGTGGCGACTGGACGTTCGACGCCCAGAGCTCGACCCCCTCGGCGACGGCTCCGACCATCACGACCACCGCTCTCGGCGCGGTCAAGGTCGGCGCGGCGTTCTCGCAGACGCTCGCCGCCGACGGCACCGCGCCGATCACGTGGGCGATCAAGGACGGCGGGGCCCTTCCCGCCGGCCTGACGCTCGATGGCTCCACGGGCGTCATCTCGGGAACCCCCACCACCGCCGGTGCGTACAGCTTCACCGCCGTCGCCACCAACAGCGCGGGCAGCAACGAGAAGGCGTTCACGGGCACGGTGGACACGGCCGCCCCGACCGCGCCGACCAAGCCGTCGGGCTCGTCGGCGAACAAGGTCGACGTGGCCGATCCCGCCAAGGGCGCGAAGACGATCACCGTCCCCGCCGGTACCGCCAACAAGGGCAAGACCCTCGAGGCGTGGGCCTGGTCCGACCCGACCGACCTCGGCCAGGTCGCCGACGACGGCAACGGCAACTTCTCGGTCGACATCTCGAGCCTGCCGGCCGGCGAGCACACCATCGCGCTGGTCGCCCCCGGTGACGCGACGTACACCGTGCTGGCCTGGGACACCTTCACCAAGCAGTCCGCTGCCGGTGACACCACGACCGACAACGTCGACCTGACCGCCGCCGTGACCGCGAGCGACCTCTGGTCGCTCAACGCCGAGGCCACCAAGGTCGACTTCGGCAGCGTGGCACGCGACAAGAGCGTGACCAAGCCCCTCGGCAAGGTCACCGTCGTCGACGACCGCAACGTCCTGAAGGGCTGGGACCTGACGGCCGCGTGGAGCCCCTTCAAGAACGGCGCGGGCGACGAGATCCCCGCGACCGCTCTCGCGGTGGCACCGAAGGCCTTCTCCGGTTACACCCCCATCACGGGTGTGACCGTGGGCACGGGCTCGAAGATCGCCTCGAGCACGGCCGTCTCGACGCTCACCACCGGTGCGCTCTTCGACGCCGACCTCACCTTCACCGCTCCGAAGGACGCGCAGACGGGCGACTACACGTCGACCCTGACGGTCACCCTCACCTCCAAGTGAGCTGACCCGCTCCGACGGCACGGGGGGATCCGCCCGATCCCCCCGTGCCGTCACACCATCAGCCCTCGTTCACCTCGGCGACATGCCCGTGTCGCCCCCATCTGCGGAGATGAACCGTGTTCTCCTCGACTCTGCGGCGCCGCTTCCCGGCTCTGGGCGCCGCCTCCCTCGCCACCGCGGTGATCGTCGCCTGTCTCGGGATGCCGTCCGCCGCCACCGCGGCCACGAGCACCGCCGTGCTCGCCACCGACGACGCCCCCGCCACCTCTGAAGGCGAGTCCGCCGTTACCGTGGGCGTGGCCACCCGCCCGGCGGGCGAGGACGGACGGCCCGACGGCCGCTCGCGGTTCAGCATCACCGCCGACCCCGGCCAGAGCGTCACGGATCGGGTGCTCGTCGGCAACACCGGCACCGCGCGCCAGGACTTCACCGTGTACGCCACCGACGCGTTCAACGACGACGCGGGCGAGTTCTCGCTGCTCCCCACGGACGCCACCCCCACCTCCGTGGGCTCGTGGATCCGCTTCGACGACGGCAGCGACCGCGTCACTTTCTCGCTGGATCCCCAAGAGGTGCGCCTGCTGACCTTCACGGTCGCGGTGCCGGCCGACGCCACGCCCGGCGACCATGTCGGCGGGGTCGTGGCATCCGTCCTCGAATCCGGCGCACAGGTCACCGTCGACCGCCGCGTCGCGACTTCGGTGTTCGCGCGCGTGGCGGGCGAGCTCCAGCCGCAGCTGTCGCTCACGAGCTACGAGGCGTCGTACGAGGGGGACTGGTGGAACCCCTTCTCCGGTCACGTGCGCCTGCACTACACCGTGAGCAACCCGGGCAACGTGGCCCTCTCCGCGAACCTCACCTCCGGGACGAAGACGTGGCTCGGGGTCCCGGCGACCGGCGACCAGGGTGGCAAGATCCCCGTCGTCCTCCCGGGCAACAGCGCGTCCTACGAGGACACCGTCGACGGCGTCGGTCAGTGGCTTTATCTCAATCCGTTCACGGTGCTCAGTCCCTTCGTCGAGTCTCCCGACGCGTCGATGCAGGTGTCGGTCGTCCCCATCACACGGGATGCCGTGACCTTCGCCGTGCCGTGGACGGTGCTGATCCTGGTGCTGCTGGTGGCGGGTGGCATCCTGCTCTCGCGGTGGCGTCGCCGGCGCGACGAGGTGCGGGCGCAGGAATGGATGGACTTCGTCGCGCAGACGGCGGCGGACGACGCCGCGGCTCTCGCGGGAGCCCGGACGGACGGGTCATGAGTCGTATCGGCCGAGCGAGCCGATCCCGCGCGCGGCGCGGCCCGGTCGGTCTCGCGGCACCGCGGGTTGCGGCCACGGGCGTCGCTCTCGCCCTCCTCGTCCTCGCCGGATCGACGGGGGCGAGCGCGAGCACGCCTTCCCCCGAGGACTCCGGCACACTGTCGGTCACCATCACGGACGGCTCGACGCCGACGCCGACGACGACGCCGTCCGCCTCCGCGTCGACGCCGGCATCCGGGGGGAGCGGTCCCGCGGGGTCCTCTTCCGGAGGCGGTGCCCGGCCCGTGCCTGTTCCCGTCTCGGGGACGGGCTCGGGCACCGGCTCGACCGGGGGCGGCACCTCGGCCACGAGCGAGGTCAGCATCGCGGGCATGGTCTACGTCGGCGGACTCAACGCCTCCGCCACCCCGGAGCTCGACCCGGCCGGGGGAGTGGTCGAGGTCTGGTTCAGCGTGCGCAACGCCGCGTCGACGCCTATCGACGCCACGGCCGACTTCTGGATGGACACGGGGATCTTCCCCCAGCGACTGGATGCCGTCGACGACGTCGCCATCGCCGGGTTGCAGCCCGGCGAGACCCGGGTCGTCTCGGCGCGTCTCCGCCACGGCGGGCAGTGGACCCTCCTCTCGACCCACGTCACGCTGACGCCACCCGAGAGCGTGGATGGCGTCGCCCTCACTCCGGTCACGCGTGACGCGCTGGCGCTGCTGTTCCCGTGGGTCATCACGGGGCTCGTCGTCCTCGCCGGGCTCGCGGTGCTCGTCGTGCAGATCGTGCGACGGACCGTGCGGGGCACGGCGCCTGCCGCGGTGGCGACGACGTGACGATCCTCGAGCGCCTCGGAGCGCGTCTGCCCACGGGTGCCCGCCCGTCTGGAGCCGGCGCCCGCCCGCCGGCCGCGGGCCCGACCCCGCCC
>NZ_LDRT01000040.1 GCF_001476655.1 Microbacterium testaceum
GCGTTGACCGCGAGCGAGGTGGGGACGCTGTCGACCGACGTGCTGAAGGATGCCGCGACCCGCGACGCCGCGGCCCTCGACCTCGGCGACCTGTCGGCGGTGACTCGCGATCTCTCCCTGCCGGCGCGCGGTGACAACGCGACCACGATCACCTGGGCCACCTCGAACGCCGCCGTCGTGACGGCGGCCGGCCAGGTCACGCGCGGCGCGGAGGGCAGCGCCCCCGCGACGGCGACCCTGACGGCGACGGTGTCTCGCGGCGATCAGACGGCGAAGCGCTCCTTCTCGGTCACCGTCAGTCCGCGCAACGACGCGGCCGACGCGCGGCAGGCCGTGCAGGCCCTCTCGGTCCCCCGCCTCGACGACGTCCGCGAGAACCTCACCCTGCCCACCACGAGTGGCGCCGCCACGGTGAGCTGGGCGTCGTCGGCCCCCGCGGTCATCGCCACCGACGGCGTCGTCACCCGTCCCGCGACCGGTTCGGCCGCGGCCGCCGTGACGCTCACCGCGACGGCGCGGGTGGGCACGGCGACCGCGACGCGGGAGTTCGCCGCCACCGTCGTTCCCGCCCCGGCGGTCGACGAGACCCGCGCGTACCTCTTCCCGTACTTCACCGGTGAGGGTTCGCCCGAAGACGAGAAGGTGCGCTACGCGGTCTCCAACGGCAACAACGCCCTCGACTGGGTCACCGTCAACGACGACAAGCCCGTCTTGCAGTCCGATCTCGGGGAGAAGGGCCTGCGCGACCCGTTCGTGATGCGCTCGCACGAGGGCGACCGCTTCTACATGCTCGCGACCGACCTCAACGCGTACCGGACCGGCCTCGACGGCTCGCAGGTCTTCGGCAGCCGTTACATCGAGGTGTGGGAGTCCACCGACCTCGTCACGTGGAGTGCGCAGCGGCACGTGCTCGTCTCGGAGGCCGAGGCGGGCAACACCTGGGCGCCCGAGGCGTTCTACGACGAGAGGCGGGGGGAGTACGTGGTCTACTGGGCCTCGAACCTGTACCCCAGCGGAAGCACCGACGTTCCGCGCGACCCGGGCTCGACCTACAACCGCATGATGTACGCCACCACGCGCGACTTCGTCACCTTCAGCAAGCCCCGGGTGTGGATCGACGAGCAGCAGCCCGGGTGGGGCAACGGCACGATCGACTCCACCGTCATGAAGGAAGACGGCTGGCTCTACCGGTTCACCGTGACCGAGTCGTCGAACATTCCGCGGGTGGATCGTACGAAGGATCTCACCGCCAGCATCACCCCGGGGAACAACCCCTGGAAGGGCGAGCCGGGTAGCGCGTGGGAGGCTCGCCAGTCGCGTGTCGGCTACGGCCAGACCTACACCGGCACCTCCGGTCGGTCGATCTTCTTCGACGAGGGTGAGGGGACCACGCTGTTCCGCCCGAACAAGGGCGACGTCAACGGAGACACCGGCGTCTACGCGTTCATCGACCAGGCCCCCTACTACGGGGGTGACGGCTATGTGCCGTTCAAGGCGAGCAGCCTCGCCGCCGGCGACTGGACGATCGTGCAGAACCGCAACCTGCCGCTCTCGGCCCGTCACGGCACGGTCCTTCCGATCACCATCGCGGAGTACGAGGCGATCCTTGCGCGCTACCAGCCCGACCGTCTCATCTCCGCCGCCGACGTCCAGGTGGGAACCCTCGCGGGCGTCGCGCCGAGCCTTCCCGCGAAGGTCCCGGCCGTGCAGGGACGCGGCACCGCCGCGGAGCGCGACCTCGGACAGGTCGCGGTGACGTGGGAGAAGGTCGATCCGGCGACGCTCACGGCGGGCAAGACGGTGACCGTGCGCGGCACGCTGGCCGGTCACGGCTTCGTCGAGGCGCGCGTGAAGGTGGCTGATCTGACCCTCAAGGTCTCCCTGCGCTGCGTCGCGAAGAAGGTCACCCTCGTCGCCGCGTTCCGCAACGGCGAGGCCGCGCCCGCGACCCTCAAGGTGTCGACCCCGTACGGTGCACGCAGCCTCACTGTCGCGCCGGGGAGCGGGGCGACGGCCACCTTCACCACCCGGACGGCTCGGGTCCCCGCCGGAGAGGTCGGCGTGACCGGATCGTTCCCCGGCACGGACGCCACGGTGACGGGGGCGGCGGCCTTCGCCGCGAAGAGCTGCTGATCCCGCCGTCGCCCCGTGGCCGCCGTCCCTCCCCGGCGGCGGTCACGGGGCGTCCGCGTGTCAGGACGGACGGATGCCGCGCACCCGCCCGAGCGCGGTGACACCGAACGCGACGCCGACGATGAAGACGGCGATCACGACGATGTAGACCGCGACGCTGCCCCAGCCCCCGTTCGCGGGATCGAGGAACGGGTACGGGTACCAGGACGATGCCCCGGTCGTGGGGTTGGTGATGAGCGGCGCCCGCACCAGGGTGTAGGCGATCCACACGATCGGGAAGATCGCCGCGCCCAGCGCCGTCGCCCACGGCAGTCGCCTTCGGCACGGGCCGAGCAGCACGTCGAGCAGGAGGAAGAGCGGACCCCAGACGTGCATGATCTCGTTGGACCAGCCGACGGTCTCGGGCTGGAGGGGAAGACCGCGCAGCAGCAGGTTGTAGACGACGCCGGTGACCACCATGTACGTCGAGACCCAGGCGAGCACCGTCGCGAGGGCGACGGGATCGGCGACCAGAGTGCGGCCGCGCGCGAAGAAGCGCAGCCCGGCGATGACCAGCACGACGACCGCCGACACGTTCGAGAGGATCGTGAAGAAGCTGAAGAAGTTGGCCACGACGGTCGTCACATCGCGACCGTTCGCCTGCGCGCCCGCGAGCGACGAGACGAGTTGCGCGACGACGGCGGCGGCGATGAGGGCCGCCAGCGCCACCCGCGCGATGTTCCAGCCCGCCGCCCACCCCGCCGATCGCCCCATGGGGTCACGCTATCGGGGCCGTCGCCGCCCGGGCGGGGCTTGCGGGGGCGGTGTCGGACCCTCTCGATAGGATGGGGTGTACCGCCGGACAACATGCGAGGAGCACTCATGCCCGGAATCGTGATCGTCGGCGTCCAGTGGGGCGACGAGGGCAAGGGCAAGGCCACCGATCTGCTCGGTGAGCGCACCGACTGGGTGGTGAAGTTCAACGGCGGCAACAACGCCGGCCACACCGTCGTCATCGGCGACGAGAAGTACGCGCTGCACCTGCTGCCCAGTGGCATCCTGTCGCCGGGTGTGACCCCCGTCATCGGCAACGGCGTCGTCGTCGACCTCGAGGTGCTGTTCTACGAGCTCGAAGCGCTGAACGCGCGCGGCCTCGACACCAGCCGCCTGAAGATCAGCGCCAACGCGCACATCATCACGCAGTACCACCGCACCCTCGACAAGGTCACCGAGCGCTTCCTCGGCAAGCGCCAGATCGGCACGACCGGCCGGGGCATCGGCCCCGCGTACGCCGACAAGATCAACCGCGTCGGCATCCGCGTGCAAGACCTGTTCGACGAGAACATCCTGCGTCAGAAGGTCGAGGGTGCCCTCGACCAGAAGAACCACCTGCTGGTCAAGGTCTTCAACCGCCGCTCGATCACGGTCGACGAGGTCGTCGAAGACCTGCTCGCCTACGCCGAGCGCGTGCGCCCCATGGTCGCCGACACCTCGCTGCTGCTGAACGAGGCTCTGGATGCCGGCGATGTCGTCGTCTTCGAGGGCGGCCAGGCCACCCTGCTCGACGTCGACCACGGCACCTACCCCTTCGTCACCTCGTCGTCCGCGACGGCCGGCGGCGCCTCGACAGGCTCGGGCGTGGGTCCGAACCGCCTCGACCGCATCGTGGGCATCGTCAAGGCGTACACCACGCGCGTGGGCTCGGGTCCGTTCCCGACCGAACTGTTCGACGAGAGCGGCGACTGGCTGCGCTCGCGCGGCTTCGAGTTCGGCACCACGACGGGCCGCCCCCGCCGGGTCGGCTGGTACGACGCTCCCATCACGCGCTACGCGACGCGGATCAACGGCATCACCGACCTCGTGCTGACCAAGCTCGACATCCTCGGCGGCCTCGAGCAGATCCCGGTCTGCGTCGCCTACGACGTCGACGGCGTGCGCTTCGACGACCTGCCGGTCAACCAGACCGACTTCCATCACGCGAAGCCCATCCTCGAGTACTACCCGGGCTGGAGCGAGGACATCTCCACCGCCCGGACCTTCGACGACCTGCCGCAGAACGCGCGGGACTACGTCCTCGCGCTCGAGAAGATGAGCGGAACGCGCATCTCGGTCATCGGCGTCGGCCCGGCGCGCGACCAGGTGATCGTGCGACACAACCTGATCGACTGACATGCGGTTCTGGGTGGGGGCCTACGCGGGGGACGCGGGATCGGCCGAGGGCATCGGCATCCTGCAAGCGGGAGACGCCGACTCGGTCTGGGCCTCGGGCCCGCTCGGCATGGTCGGCACGGCCGTGGCCGCCCCCGGCTCGGCGTCGTGGCTCGCCGCTCACCCGACGCACGATCTGCTCTACGCCGCGCTCGAATCCGACGGCACGGTGCAGGCCTACCGCCGCACGAGCGAGACGCGGCTGACCCCGGTCGGCCCGGCGATCGAGGCGGGCGAGTCGGTCTGCCACGTCGCGGTGTCGCCCGACGCGACCTTCCTCGTCGCGAGCTGCTGGAGCGACGGACGGGTCGTCCACATCGATCTGGATGCCGCGGGCCGTCCGTCGCGGCCGGTGATCGCCGCAGAGGCCACCGACCCCTGGGGCTCCGACTCCGCGGAGAGCGGCCTCTCGACCGGCGCTCGCGTCTCGGGTGCCGTCGTCCCCGATCTCGCCGCCGCCGCGCGCGCCCTGCGCGAAGCCGCCGGCGACGAGTACGGCGACCTCGTGCCCGCCTACGACGTCGTGCCCGAGACCGATGCCGAGTCGGAGGAGGCCACGATCGGTCCCCGCGTCTCGCGCTCGCACCAGGCGATCTTCCTCCCGGGCGGTCTCGTCGCGACCACCGACATGGGCCTCGATTTGGTGCGCTTCTGGCGCCACGGCCAGGGCGGTCTGCGTTTCGTGCAGCAGGTCGTGCTGCCGAAGGGCAGTGGTCCGCGGCACGGGTTGTGGCATCCGTCCGGCCACCTCTACATCGTGACCGAGCTCAGTCGTGAGGTGTTCGTGCTGGCTCCGGATGCCGAGGGCCGGTGGCACATCATCTCCGGGCAGCCGCTCGTCGGCACCCTCGAGACCGACACCGCGGCCGAGCTCTGCGCGAGTCGCGACGGCACCACGCTCTACGCCGGGGTGCGCGGGAGCGACACGATCGGTGTGCTCGCCGTGCGCGGTGCGGGTGAGGCGCTGCGGTTCACCGCCCTCGCCGACGCCGGCACGCACTGGCCACGCCATCACGTCGTGGTGAACGACACCCTGCTGGTGGCGGGGCAACTGGCCGATGAGATCGTCTCGCTTCCCCTCGATGCCCGCACGGGCGTGCCCGGTCGCGTTCGTCATCGCACCGCGTCACCCTCGCCGACGCGGTTGCTGCCGATGCGCTGAGATCCCCTTCCCCAGGGAGAGAGCCCGTCCCCCACCGGGAACGGGCTCTCTCGTCGTCAGGAGGTGGGAATCCACACCCTCATGGTCGACGGACCGCGGTTTCCCCAGTCGTGATATGGCACGAGGGCGACCGGTGCCGCGGCGTCCTGGATACGGCGCGCGATCTCGGGCGGGATGTGCCGGGCGATCTGGCGGTCATCGGGTACGACGACTGGGAGCTGCTCACTCAGAACGCCCGCCCGCCGCTGACGAGCATCAACGCCAATCTGCAGCAGCTCGGTCGACAGGCTGCGCAGCGCGTGTTCGATGCGATCGACGGGGTCGACGTGGGGACGGGAACACATCAGATGCCCGTGAAGCTCGTCATCCGCGGATCGACGATTGCGCACCGCTGAGCGGCCTCTCGAGTTGTTTTCGCTGATCTTTCGAAATCTCCGAAAACCATTGTGAAACGATTCCGCCCCTCGATAGCGTGCGCCATGCCCTCGCGGAACACCTCAGCGGTCAGCGCTCCCACCGGCCCCCTCTCCCCGGCCGCGTTCGTGGATCTCCACTGCCACGGAGCCCTCGGCCACGGCTTCGACGACGCCGACCTCGACGGAGTGCGCACGGCCGTCGACCACCACCGCGCCCACGGCACCGCGACCCTGCTCCTGAGCCTCGTCAGTGCTCCCCTCGAGCGCGTCGCGCGCCGTCTGGGGGAGCTGACGGAGATGATGCCCCTCTTGCCCGGAGTCGCCGGCGTGCATCTCGAGGGGCCGTTCCTCGCGCACGGCCGTCGCGGCGCGCACGACCCCGCGGCCCTGACCGTGCCCACCGTGGAGGCCGCGGAACGTCTTCTCGAGGCGGGGAACGGCATCGTCCGCTCGGTGACGATCGCTCCGGAACTCCCCGGCGCACCGGACGCGATCGACCGTTTCGTCGCCGCGGGTGTCGTCGTCGCGGTGGGCCACACCGAGGCCGATTACGACACCGCCGCTGCGGCCTTCGACCGCGGGGCGAGACTCCTCACGCACGCGTTCAACGCCATGCCGGGACTCGGCCACCGCGCGCCCGGACCGGTCGGTGCCGCGCTCGCGCGCGATCACGTGGTGCTCGAGGTCATCGCCGATGGCGTGCACGTGCACCCCGTCGTGATGCGGACGCTGTTCGACGCGGCGTGCGACCGCGTCGCCCTGGTCACGGACGCGATGTCGGCGACGGGGCTGGGCGACGGGGTCTACCGGCTGGGCGGACTGCAGGTCGAGGTCCGCGGCACGCGGCCCGTCATCGCGGGGACCGACACCCTCGCCGGCTCGACGCTCACGATGGATCGCGCGATCGCGTCGGTCGTCGCCGCGGGCGTGTCGGAGAGCGCGGCGCGGGCTGCGGCCTCGACGGTCCCGGCGGCTCTGCTGGCGTGAGCGCTACTTCTTGGCATCCTGCCGTGGGATCACGATCTGCTTGATGATCAGCAGGACCGAGGCCGTGACGGGGATCGCGACCAGGGCACCGAGCAGACCGAGCAGAGTGCCCCCGACGAGCGCGCCGATCACCACGAGAGAGCCGGGAACGGAGATCGTGCGGTTCATCACACGCGGGGTGAGGAGATATGCCTCGATCTGCATGTAGACCAGGTACACGATCGCGAAGATGAGCCCGGACGTCGGGCTGACGATCAACGTGAAGATCGTCGCGACGGCCCAGAAGAGCACCGACCCGACGAGCGGGATGAGCGTGATGCCGAACGCGAGAGCCGCGAGCAGGGCGGCGAAAGGCTGCTGCAGGATCGTCAGCACGATGAACGCGAACACGGCGTTGCACAGAGCGAGGACCACCATGCCGGCGAGGTAACCACCCACCGAATCGGTGATCTGACCGGTCATGTCGGAGACGGTCGCGCGGCTGCGCGCGGGGGTCAGCCGCACGAGGCTGTTCTTCATCTTCGGCAGAGCGGCCAGGAAGTACAGGCTCAGCACGAGGACGATGATCGCGCCGGAGATGAAGGTGCCGATCGTGACCCCGACCTGCAGGAGGCCGCCACCGATCGCCGCGATGTTCGTCGGGTTCGTGACGAAGCTCTGCACCTCTTTGAGCACGCCGGCCAGGCTGTCGCCGAAGTTCGACTCGACCCAGCGCACGGCGTCGCTGTCGATGAGGTCGTTGACGAAGGTCGGGATGTCGCCGACGAACTGCTCGACCTGTCGCACCACCGGCGGGATGAGCAGCCAGAGCGCCGCGGCGAGGATCACCGCGAGTCCCCCGAAGACGATGACGATCGACCACGCGCGGGACACGCCGCGGCGCACGAGCATGCGTACCAGGGGGTCGAGCGCCAGGGCCACGAACAGCGCGATCGCGATGTAGATGAGCACGGTCGACAGGCTCGAGAGCGCGAGCCCGAGGAGGATCGCCGTGAGTCCGCCGAGGGTCAGGAAGAAGCCCGCGGCGTAGGGGCGGGAGATCGCGGACCAGACGGGACGGTCGCGCGACGTGGGCTCACCCGCGTCGGCACCCTCGGCGGTCGGGTCGGGGCGCGTCGATCGGCTCATGGTCACACTGTAGGGGTCGGCTGAGAGGACGTGTCCGCCCTTGCCCGGCCGCGATAGTCTCGGAGCGATTCCGGGAGGACATATGACGGACGCCGACCCCACGACGATCCTGCAGAATCTGCGGGGCAGCATCGACAACATCGACGCTGCGCTCATCTTCCTGCTCGCGGAGCGCTTCCGGTGCACCAAGCAGGTCGGGGTGCTCAAGGCGAAGCACGGGATGCCGGCATCCGACCCCGCTCGCGAAGAGCAGCAGATCGCCCGTCTCATGCGGCTCGCCGAGGACGCGGATCTCGACCCGGCGTTCGCGGAGAAGTGGTTCAATTTCGTCGTCGCGGAGGTCATCCGTCATCACCGTTCGGCCGCTGCGCACCCCGCCGACTGACGACCTTTCACGTCCCCGCCGAGACGCCTTGCGCGGTTGACAGGGTGGTGCGACACGCCCGGACCGACGCGCGGTGCGGGCGGTCTCGACCCCCGCTGAGAAGGTGACGCACGCGCGCGCGTGTGCCACGCGGCATCCTGGATCGCAAGCCGGTAGGCGAACTTGCCAGTCGATCCATCAGCATGAAAACGTAGTGATGGCCCGATTCTGGGCCGCCCACTCGACCAGTCCGCGGTCGCGGTGACGACTCGGGGGAGTCGACGCCGCGAGCGTACGGTCGGCAGTCGGGGCCGCGGGATCCGACATCCCGCGCCAACGCGCTCCACCCCCCGGAGCGCCGGCGACTGCCACCCGGGCGTGACCGATGCGGCCACCCGAGGCCGCCGAGGTGCACCAGTGACACATCCGCCTGCCCTCGCGCCGCAGACTTCCGCGACGCCGGCTCTGGCCGCCAAGAACCTGTTCAAGGTCTTCGGACGCTCTCCGCAGGCCGCCGTCGAGAAGCTCCGCTCCGGCGCACGCCGCGACGAGATCGCCGACCACGGGACCGCCGCCGTCATCGACGCGAGCTTCGAGGTCCAGCCCGGCGAGATCTTCGTCATCATGGGGCTCTCCGGTTCCGGCAAGTCCACGATCATCCGCATGCTGAACGGCCTCCACGAGGCCACCGCCGGTACCGTCGAGGTGAAGGGCGACGCCCTCACCGGCGTCGGCTCCTCGCGTCTGCGCTCCCTGCGCCGTGAGCGCCTCGCCATGGTGTTCCAGCACTTCGCGCTGCTCCCGCACCGCACGGTGGCCGCGAACGTCGCCTACCCGCTCGAACTGCGCGGCGTCGGCAAGGCCGAGCGCCTCGCCAAGGCCGACGAGATCCTCGCTCTCGTGGGCCTCGAGGGCTGGGGCGACAAGTTGCCCTCGGCGCTGTCGGGCGGCATGCAGCAGCGCGTCGGCATCGCCCGGGCGCTCGCCGCCGACACCGACATCCTGCTCATGGACGAGGCGTTCAGCGCCCTCGACCCGCTCATCCGTCGCGAGATGCAGGAGCAGCTCATCGAGCTGCAGCGCACCCTGAAGAAGACCATCGTCTTCATCACCCACGACCTCAACGAGGCGATGTTCCTCGGTGACCGCATCGCCGTCATGCGCGACGGCCGCATCGTGCAGATCGGCACCCCGGAAGACATCCTCACCGACCCCGCCAACGACTACGTCGAGCAGTTCGTGCAGGACGTCGACCGCGCCCGCGTGCTCACCGCCGGCAACGTCATGGAGCGCCCGCGTCCCCGCGTCGACGCCTCCGCCGGACCGCGCGTCGCCCTGCGACAGATGCGCGATGCCTACATGTCGGCCGTCTACGTCACCGACCGCGACCGCAAGCCGCTCGGGATCATCACGGATCGGGATGCCATGAAGCTCGTCCGCGCGGGAGAGAACTCGCTCGTGTCGAAGCTCCGGCCGCTCCCGCAGAGCGTGCGTGAGGACGACGTGCTGATGAACCTCTTCGTCCCCTCCGTCGAGTCGCCCCTGCCGCTCGCCGTGCTCGACGCGGAGGGCCGCCTCACCGGCGTGATCCCGCGCGTGACGCTGCTCGCCGCTCTCGGCCCCGGCCCCACCGCCACGGAGGAGATCACCGTGCTGCCGCAGCCCCTGCCCTCCGCCGAGATCGACGCGGTGCTCGACGCCCCGGTCGCGGCATCCGAGAGCGAGGGGGTGCGCTGATGGACGGCTTCCGCATCCCGGTCGGCTCCTGGGTCGACGCCGGCGTGGACTGGCTCCGCGACAACCTCTCCGGGTTCTTCGACGTCATCGCCGTGACTGTCCGCTTCCTCGTCGGCGGCCTCAGCGACGTGCTGCTGGCCGCCCCGATCGTCGTCGTCATCGTGATCGCCGCTCTGCTGGCCTGGCTGCTGCGCTCGTGGAAGCTCGCGCTCGGCACCGTCATCGGCTTCGCCCTCATCCTCGCGATGGGGCAGTGGGTCACCGCGATGCAGACGCTCGCCCTCGTGCTCGTGGCCACCGTCGTCGCGGTGGCGATCTCGGTGCCGCTGGGCATCTGGTCGGCCCGTAACCCGACCGTCCGCGCGGTGCTGAAGCCGATCCTCGACTTCATGCAGACGATGCCGGCCTTCGTCTACCTGATCCCCGCGATCACCTTCTTCAGCATCGGCGTCGTGCCCGGCGTCGTCTCCACGGTGATCTTCGCGCTGCCCCCGGGCGTGCGTCTGACCGAGCTCGGCATCCGCGGGGTCGACTCCGAGACCGTCGAGGCGGGGCACGCGTTCGGCGCGACGCCCGGACAGATCCTGCGCGGTATCCAGTTGCCCCTCGCGATGCCGACCATCATGGCCGGCGTCAACCAGGTCATCATGCTCGCGCTGTCGATGGCGGTCGTGGCGGGAATCGTCGGCGCCGACGGGCTCGGCAAAGAGGTCGTGCAGTCGATCTCGACCGTCAACCTCCCCAAGGGGGTCGAGGCCGGCCTCAGCGTCGTCATCCTCGCGGTCTACCTCGACCGGCTCACCGCGGCGCTCGGCAACCGCGCCGACAACCGCTCGTCGCTGCTCGGAGTGCTCGCCCGTCGGCGTGCCGCCCGCCCCGCGGCGGTCGTCACGGCCGGCGCCACCGCGGCGCCGCGTGTCGACACGGCGTCGGCGGATGCCGCGGCCGAGGCGGATCGCGAGAAGGCATCGCCGCGTCGAGCCCCGATCTCGAGCGGTCACTGAGCCGCTCTCGCCTCGCGTGAGTCGCCAGGATTTGTCGCTTCGTCCCCGGTCGAAGCGACAAATCCTGGCACCTCGCGCGGGGCACCCCCGGAAATCACATACGAAAAGGAAGAGAACACAGCAATGAACAAGCGACACCTCACCGCGGCCCTCGTCCTCGGCAGCGTGGCGGCCCTCGCCCTCGCGGGCTGCGCCAGCGGAAACCAGGCCGAAGGCGGCTCGGGCGGCGGCGACAGCAAGGGCACGATCACGCTCGGCTTCCTGCCCTCCTGGACCGACGGCCTGAGCACCGCGTACCTGCTCGAGGACCAGCTCGGCAAGCTCGGCTACGACGTCGAGATGCAGACCCTCACGGAGGCGGGTCCCCTGTACGCCGGCCTCGCGCAGGGCGACGTCGACATCTACCCGTCGGCATGGCCCGAGCTCACGCACGCCGACTACATGAAGAAGTACGGCGACAACATCGAGGATCTCGGCGCGTACTACGACGACGCCAAGCTCACGATCGCGGTGCCGAGCTACGTCGACATCGACTCGATCGACCAGCTCCAGGCGAACGCCGCGCGCTTCGACGGCAAGATCTACGGCATCGAGCCCGGGGCGGGTCTGACCAAGCAGACCCAGGAGGTCGCGATGCCCGGTTACGGCCTCGACGGCCTCGAGCTCGTGACCTCGTCGACCGCGGCGATGCTCACCGAGCTCGACAACGCCATCGCGGCGCAGAAGGACATCGCGGTGACGCTGTGGCGTCCCTTCTGGGCGAACGACGCCTACGACGTGAAGGACCTCAAGGACCCCCAGGGTCTGATGGGCGACCCCGAGAAGCTCCACTTCCTCGGCACGGCCGGCTTCGCCGAGAAGTACCCGGATGCCGCCGAGCTCATCGCCGGCATCCAGCTCGACGACGCGCAGTACGGCTCGCTCGAAGACCTCGTGGTCAACGAGTACGGCGAGGGCAAGGAGCCCGAGGCCGTCCAGGCCTGGCTGGAGCAGAACCCCGCCGCGTTCTCGACGCAGCGCTGACGTGACGTGCGGCGGCGGCTCCCTGGGGCCGCCGCCGCACGGGTGTTCTTCGATTCTGCGAGGATCGCGCCGCCTTGCCATGCCCGCGGGTCGCTCTTGCCGGCGCTCACCCGATGACGACGGCGTCTTCGGTGAACGACGAAGACGATATCGGAGCTTTCGCGGGTGAAGCTGCGCGCGGCGCGGGTTCTCAGCGGATCGCGCGTGCTGCCGTGAACCGCGTGATGAAGCCCGGGTGTCCGGCGGGCATCGCGAGCACCGAGTCGGGGGTTCGGCCGGCGAGCTGGGGGAAGCCCGCGTCCGCGACGAGGTCGTCGTCGAGCGTCTCGAGCTCCGCCTCGACGAGCGGCCACGGCTCGTGGGCGTTCGCGGCCCAGATCGTGCGGCCGAGGTGGCGCTCGTGAAAGCCCCAGCGCGCGGTGAGGAAGCGTGACAGCGGGGTGTCCACGGTGGCGGTGCCGAGCGTCGCCCGCACCCGGGTTCCCGGATGCCGACCCCCGTGGCGTCGCGAACGGAACTCGATGCGCGCCCCGTCGGTGCGCACCCCGGCACGGGCCCACCGGTAGGGCAGCCCGAACAGCGCGCGGGCCGCGAGGACCGGAGCGAGATGCTCGGCTTCGAGTGTGCGGAACACGACCCCGCGGCGTCCCTCGTCGTCGACGGCGTAGGTGCGGACGTTGATCTCGGTGAACGTCCCCAGGAGAGGCACCGGAGGCAGGGGGAGGAAGCGGAACTCGCTCAGCACGAACGGTACGAGACCCACCCACGCGGATTCGTCGTGCACGTCGGGGCGGGTCCCGGGGGGCAGCATCGGGGCGACCTCGGCCGGGTCGACCCGCCAGTGCACGAACACCGCGCGGTTCCACCGCTGCGCGATGACCGCGCGTCCGGGCAGGTCGGGGGCGTGTCGCTCGGTGGTCACGGGCTCATTGTGGCCCCTGTTCCTCAGGACGGAGGGACACTGGACAGATGCCCTCGTCATCTGGTGCGGACCCCCGGCTCGTGGCATCCCTTCGCGAACTGCTCGCGGCGCGGGATGCCGACAAGACGATCTGTCCGTCGGAGGCCGCCCGCGCGGTGGGCGGCGACGACTGGCGCGAGCTCATGCAGCCCGCGCGCGACGCGGCGCACGAGCTGGTCGGCCTCGGCGAGGTCGAGGTGACGCAGAAGGGCGAGGTCGTCGACGTGACGACAGCGAGAGGTCCGGTGCGGATCCGGAGGAAGCGCTGAGGGGCTCTCGAACTCGGAGAAACGCGTGCCCCTCGAAGAATCCGCCCGGGGATCGGCGGGATTCGGCCGGAAGGGCGAGATGCGGGCGGGAGGGCGTCAGACCGCGGGCTCGGGCGGCGTTCGCGGTGCGGGCTCGGCACCGCGGGGCAGTTCGAGCGCGACCTTCTTCTCGAGCTCGTCGACCGCATCGTCGGACAGCCAGATCAGGCCGTCGAGTTCCTCGCGCACGCGCTTGTACGCGAGTTGGCGTTCGTTGGGTGTGGCGGCCTGGTCGGTCGCAACGGTGAGCAGCTGCTTCGCGGTGTCGAGGCGCTTGCGCTCCTCGGCCGTGAACGCCGCGTCCTTGACCCGGCGTGCGTCGCGCTCTGCCACCTCGAAGGCGACTTCGTAGTCGGTGACGGCATCGCGGTACTCTCTGAGCCGCTCGGGGGAGAGCGTCTCCCCGTCACGGGGTCGGAGGTTGTCGGCGACCTTCTTCGCGCGCAGGAACGCGGCGGTCAGCGGCTGTCGGCCGTCGCTCATCGCCGGGTAGGTGATGAGCTTCCCCGCGTCGAGCTCGTACTCCAGCCAGCGGTGCGTCACAGCGTCGTGGGCGGCGATGAGGCGCTGCTGGTCGTCGGCGTCGACAGGGGGCGCGAGAGGAGCGGGAGCGACTCCGCCCTGCGCGCGGATCAGCTCGATCTGCTCGCGGTGCCGGCGGCGGGCCTGCACCTCACGGCGCTTGTTTACGCCGTTCACCGCCCCCATCGTCATTCCGAAGAGCGGGAACACGAGCCACCAGTAGCTGCCCGCGAAGGTCCAGAAGTCGTGCACCCCCGCCATGCTACGCCGGTCGGCCGAGACGATGTGGCCGGGCTCACTCCGGGTCGGAGCTCTTCCGTCCGCGCTTGGTCGCTCGCTCGTTCCAGTTGCGTGCGGCGGCGCGTCCCATGGACTCCATCGAGCGTGCGAGCGCGCGCTGGGCCGTCTCGGCGAGGTCGGATGCCATGCGGCCCCACGCCTCGGATCCGTCGAACGACGACGGTGGGGCCTTGTCTCCGTGCCGCGCGACGCGCTCGGCGTGCTCGAAGGCGTTGACGGTGAGACGGACCGCGTCGCGGTAGGCCAGGAAATCCGCGGGCTCGAGACGCGTCTGCGCCGAGGCGGGCCGGAGCCACTGCGCCCGCTCGTGCGCGCGAAGGAATTCAGCGAGCAGGGGGGAACGGGGATCGGACAAGGCGGGAAAGTCGATCGCAAGGGCGGGATCGGTCTCGTACGCCATCCAGCGCGCCAGGACCGCATCGTGTTCGGCGAGGAGGCGCTCCACCGGGAGCGGCGCGCTTCCCGAGCGGATCGCGGGGAGCATGGCCTGCGCGGCCTTGACGGCGGCGCGGCGCGCCCGCATCTCGGCCGACGCGGCACGCAGAGCATGCTGTGCGGCCACGAGTCGAGCGCGTGCGGCGGACACGGCACCGGAAGAGCCTCGGGATGCCGCCCGCTCCGCCTGTGCGCGAACCACCTCGGCGTCGGCCATCTTGACCTCGGCCCGGCTCCGCGTGATGGCCTGCCGCGCGGTGAAGAGGTCGAGCTGCGCGGCATCGAGCTCGAGTCGGCGAGCCGCGTTCTTGCTGATGGGCCGCGATGCCCAGGCGCGAGCCGCGCGGTCACCTGTCGTGGTGTTACCGGCGGGGAGGGCGCGCTGCTGACGCGAGCGGCGCACACCGATCCAGCCGAGTGTGCCGGCACCGGCCGCAGCGGGCCCGATCCACCACCACTCGGCCAACAAGACCATCAGCGGCTCCACGTTCCCATGCTACGTCGGGCATGCGACACGGTGCTCGTCGTCGGGCCGGATTCCGCAAGGGGTGCGAAGTTCGGTGCGCGGCTGCGCGGCTGCGCGGCTGCGAGCTGCGGGCTGCGGCGCGTCAGCCGAAGATCAACGTCAGAACGGTCGCTCCGCCGCCCGTCAGGACGAGGGCGGCGATGACCACCCATGCGGTCACCTTCACGCGGCGCTGTCTTTTCTCGTCGAACACGGACATGTCGTCGTCGTCGTTCGTCACCGCGTCTCCTCTCGGTGTAGGGCCGGCCAGTGGTGGGGGCCCGGCGGGTCGCGTCTCAGGCGACGGGCTCCGCGACGGTCGGGCCGAAGACCGCGGGGAGCGTCTCGGTCGAGAGGCGACGCAGCTCGGACACGGGGACCGTGAACACGTCCTGGATCTCCAGCGACGCCTCGGTACCCGGCTCGACGTCGGTCACCCCGATGCGCAGCACCGGGTAGCCGCGGCCGTCGCACAGCCCGCGGAACTTCACGTCTTCCTCGCGGGGGACGCTGACCAGCACGCGGCCGGTGGACTCGCTGAACAGCGCGGCGGTGGCATCCACCCCGTCGCGCTCCATGAGCTCGGTGAGCCAGACGCGCGCGCCGACGCCGAAGCGCAGGACGCCCTCGGCGAGGGCCTGAGCGAGACCGCCCGACGACAGGTCGTGCGCGCTCGACACGAGCGACTGCGACCCCGCGGCCTGCAGCAGTTCGGCGAGCTTGCGCTCCTGCGCGAGGTCGACCTTCGGCGGTCGTCCGCCGAGGTGGTCGTGGATGGTGCCCGCCCACTGCGAACCGTCGAGCTCGTCGGCGGTGACTCCCAGCAGGTAGAGGTTCTCGCCGGCATCCTGCCAACCGCTCGGGATGCGCGCGGCGACGTCGTCGATGATGCCCAGGACGCCCACGACGGGGGTCGGGTGGATCGGCTGGTCGCCGGTCTGGTTGTAGAACGACACGTTGCCGCCCGTGACCGGGATGCCGAGCTCGAGGCAGCCGTCGCTCAGACCCTCGACGGCCTGGCTGAACTGCCACATGACCTCGGGGTTCTCGGGACTGCCGAAGTTCAGGCAGTCGGTGACGGCGGTGGGCACCGCGCCCGTGACGGCGACGTTGCGGTACGCCTCGGCCAGGGCCAGCTTCGCGCCGTTGTAGGGGTCGAGCTGGTTGTAGCGGCCGTTGCAGTCGGTCGCGATCGCGAAGCCGAGACCGGTCTCCTCGTCGACGCGGATCATGCCGGCGTCGTCGGGGAAGCTCAGCGCGGTGTTGCCCAGCACGTAGTAGTCGTACTGGTT
Source organism: Microbacterium testaceum (assembly GCF_001476655.1). Taxonomy (GTDB): domain Bacteria; phylum Actinomycetota; class Actinomycetes; order Actinomycetales; family Microbacteriaceae; genus Microbacterium; species Microbacterium testaceum_C. The sequence continues at coordinate 16,465 of NZ_LDRT01000040.1, forward strand.
CGTGATCCACGAGGTGTCGGCGAGGTTGGGGCTCGCGACGAGGGTCGTGAACTGCTCGCGGAGGGTGTCGGCATCCGTCGCCCTCTCGAGCTTCGCGGCGGAGTCGGCCTGCAGGGCGTCGATCCAGGTGGGGTAGGCGATCGGGCGCTCGTAGACGGGGCCGTCGACCGCGACGGTCGAGGGGTCGACATCGACGATGCGCTCGCCGTACCAGTCGATGACGAGGCGTCCGTCTCCGGTGACCTCGCCGAGCACGCTCGTCTCGACGTCCCACTTGCCGACGACGGCGAGGAACGCGTCGAGCTTCTCGGGCGCGACGATCGCCATCATGCGCTCCTGCGACTCCGACATGAGGATCTCTTCGGGCGTCAGCGAGGGGTCGCGCAGCAGCACCTTCGACAGCTCGACCTTCATGCCGCTGTCGCCGTTGGCGGCGAGCTCGCTCGTGGCGCACGAGATGCCCGCGGCACCGAGGTCTTGGATGGCCTCGACGAGGTCGTCCTTGTACAGCTCGAGGCAGCACTCGATGAGCACCTTCTCGGCGAACGGGTCGCCGACCTGCACCGCGGGACGCTTGGTGGGCCCGCCGTCGGCGAAGGTGTCGGATGCCAGGATGCTCGCGCCGCCGATGCCGTCGCCGCCCGTGCGGGCACCGAACAGCACGACCTTGTTGCCGACGCCCGTGGCGTTGGCGAGCTTGATGTCCTCATGGCGCATGACGCCGACCGCGAGGGCGTTGACGAGCGGGTTGCCCTGGTAGACCGCGTCGAACACCGTCTCTCCGCCGATGTTGGGCAGGCCCAGGCAGTTGCCGTAGAAGGAGATGCCGCTGGTGACGCCGTGCACGACGCGGGGGGTGTCGGGGTGGTCGATCGCGCCGAAGCGCAGTTGGTCCATGACCGCGACGGGGCGCGCGCCCATCGAGATGATGTCGCGGACGATGCCGCCGACGCCGGTCGCGGCGCCCTGGAACGGCTCGATGTAGCTGGGGTGGTTGTGCGACTCGACCTTGAAGGTGACCGCCCAGCCCTCGCCCACGTCGACGACGCCGGCGTTCTGCCCCATGCCCACCATGAGGCGGGTCTTCATCTCGTCGCTGACCTTCTGGCCGAACTGGCGCAGGTAGATCTTGCTCGACTTGTAGGAGCAGTGCTCGCTCCACATGACCGAGTACATCGCCAGCTCGCCGCTGGTGGGGCGGCGGCCCAGGATCTCGCGGATCTTCGCGTATTCGTCGCTCTTGAGCCCGAGCGCGCCGTACGGCTGCTCTTTATCGGGCGTCGCGATGGCGTTCTCGACGGTGTCAGCAAGAGCTGTGCGGGCGGCGGGGTTCGGGGTGGTCACGCGGCTGAGCTCCAAGAATCGCAGGGGCCGGACGGGAGTCAGTCTAGTTGGGTAGGCCGACATTGCTCGGGGTCGGTGCCCCTCCGCCCCTAGGCTGAGCGCACACCGACCGAAAGGCATGCCGTGGCCCTCTTCACCTTTCAGTTCATCGTCAGCGGAGACCTGGCCGCCGCGCAGGAAGCCACACGAGGTGCCCTCGAGGCCGCCGGGTTCACCGTCGAGCAGAAGGGCGACCACTGGAAGGCGACGCACGGCAACCTCGTCAAGACGATGTTCCTCGGCGTGCGCGCCCCGAACGACGACCTGCGCGAGGTGCTCGACGTGACCTTCACCGACCTCGGCGGCACCGTCGAGGTTCGTCTGCACCGACCGATCTTCCAGCCGGCGGGCGGGAACGACGACGGGATGGAGCAGCTGAAGCTGCACAACGCCTACAAGGCCGCGATCGCCGAGGTCGAGGCGGGGCTCCAGCAGCGCGGCGTCCTCGTCAGCGCGAAGGTCTGACGAGGCGGCGAACCCGTCGCGGCGGCCCGAAGCCGGACGCGCCGATGACGGATGCCACGGCGTCGGGGCGTCGGCATCCGATCGCACGCGAAAGCCCGGCGCGGAGATCGCTCTCCGGGCCGGGCCCTCGTGTCAGCGGCAGGTCGTCGCCGGGTAGGCCGCCTGGACGGTCGTCGAGTTCGCGCCCGAGGTGGACTTCACCGAGACGACACCCGCCGGCACCGAATTCGCCCGGGTCGAGAACGTCGCGCTCGTGTTCTTCCCGGCCTGCACGCCGGTGACCGTCTTGGTCCCGTTCGGCGAGGTGAAGGTGATCGACACCGGCGTCGTGGCGCCATTGGTGGCGCGGGCGACGAGGGTGACCTTCCCCGAGACGCAGCGCGCATCGGCGGTGGCACTCAGCGGGAGCGCCGGTGCCGTCACGATCACGTCGGCCGTCACGGTGAGTGCGGTCGAGCTGAAGGGACGGCGATCGGCGGCGTTCCACGTCGTGGATCCGCCCGCACCCACCCACTGGTTCAGGTTCGCGCCGATCGTGCGCACCGTCCCCGTGACGGGATAGGTGCCCGGACGGCTCGTGTCGACGCCGGCGGTGTTCCACTGCACCGGCTGCGAAGCCGAACCGCGACCGTAGGCGAGGGTCACGTCGGTACGGGCGGGAAGGGCCGCCGCGACCGCGTCGCCCGCCGCGCCCTGCGTCACGCTGACGTCGCCCAGGTCCTGCTGAGCGGTCGCCGTGGCATCCGCCTTCCTGATCGTGTCGTATCGCCCGAAGGTCAGCGGCACGATTCCGCCGTGCTTGGTGCTCGGTCGCATGAAGAACTCGTCGGAGACGAGCTGCGTCCACCCCGCGTCGAGGTCGTCGCTCTCCATCGGGCGGTATCCGGTGGAGGGGATGACGTCGGCGTAGAGGTACCAGGACTTCTCACCGTGGCGTTGGAAGACGGCCGGGCCCTCCACGCCACCGGGGTTGCCGCCGGACCAGACCGCGCCGATGCGGGTCTGCACGGTCGTCCAGGCGGTGTCCTTCAGCCACCATGTCGCCGCGCTGGTGCGCTCCATGTAGATGCCGCGGCCCTGCGCGTTGTCCTTGGTGATGCGGTAGGTCTTGCCGTCGTTCTGAATCACCGTGGTGTCGATGGCGTCGCCGCCCGTGTCGATCATGACCCCGCCGTACCGGTAGGTGCTCTGGGTGAAGTCGGTGGTCGCGCCCCAGAGGACCCGCGAGTACGAGCCGCCCGTGTGCGCCGCGTTGTCGAACATCTTCGACGACCAGTACAGGACGAAAGCCCCGCTGCCGTCCGCGTTGTAGTCGTCGACCCAGGTCGCCTCGGGGGCCCAGGCCATGCCCAGCTCGGCGGCCTTCTGGCCGGCGGCGGAGAGGGCGACGTCGAACTGGCGCACGTCGCTCCACGAGACGAGGTCCTTCGACTCCCACACGTTGAGCTTCGTGCTGCCCTGCGACGACCAGTAGCACCAGTCGGTGCAGCCGTTCGCGCCGCGGTCGCCGCCGAACACGCGCAGATCGGTCGCGATGATGTAGTACGTCTGCGTATCGGGGTTGTAGGTCAGGTACGGGTCGCGCACGCCGGTGGTGCCCAGCTGCGACGCGAGGATGGGCTGCCCGCCGTTCAGCGGGTCCCAGACCTCGGGGTCGTCTCCGCGCGAGACGTCGAGGTAGATCTTCTCGGCGTAGCCGTTGGCATCTTCGATGAAGTGCACCATCGCGTAGCCGAAGGCGTCGCCGTCGGCGGGCGTCGGCTTCACCGTCGCGGTCACGCTGCGCGTCGCGCGCACGCCCCGCACCTCCGCGGTCGCCGTGAGAGACGTGGTGCGCGCGGGGCTTCCGACCGCAGGCTGATCGACGGTGACGCTCTTGCCGTCGGCGGCGACGCGGACGGTCGGGTCGTCACTCGTCCACGACACCGTGCCGCCGTACGAGGGAAGGTCGTCGGTCTTCTCGTCGAAGGTCAGGGGACGCACGCCGTCGACGACGCTCTGCGCGGCCTGCCGAAGCGTGTCGGCGTGGATCGTGGCATCCGCATTCGAGACCTGCGTGACCTCGTTCGCCGAGAGCGCGCGGTCGTAGACGCGGAATGTCGAGACCTCACCCTTGAACATCGGGTCGGGGTAGGGCGCACGGCCGAGGGCGTTGAGGGTCTGATCGGTGATGTCGGCGGGCGTGAGGGCGGTGCGAGTGGATGCCACCTGCGTGCCGTCGACGAAGAAGGTCAGGGTGCCCGCGTCGCCGTCGATGACGGAGGTGAGGCTGTACCAGCGGTCGGCGGTGAGGGGGGAGGTCGATCGAGCGTTGACCTCCCCGCCGCCGCCGTTCGTGGTGATGACGGTGCGCGGGTTGTCGCGCACCGAAGAGAAGTAGGAGCGGGTGGGACTGTCGCTGCCGATGTTCCAGAGGAAGTTCCAGTTGTTCTTCATCGAGGCGTCGATCTTGGCCTCGATGGTGACCGTGGCGGAACGCTTCCCGCCGAGGATGTTGTCGGGAAGGCGCACCCAGTTCGCGGTGGCACTGGTCTTGGCTCCACCGGCGAAGACCAGCGAGGTTCCGGTCCACTGCGAGTTCGTGCCGTTGACGACGGTCGCCGCGCCGAGCGCGCCGGACACCGTGTTGGGCACCGAGGCGCCCGTGGTCTCGTCGAACAGGTACTCGGCGAGGAGTCCGCTCGTGGGAGCGGTCGTCTCGGCGGCGTGCGCGGTGGCGACCGGCACCAGCCCGCCGGCCATCAGGGCGACGCCGGTGACGGCGGCCATCCACGGGCGCAGTCGGTGGCGCAGGGGGGAGGCCGCGGAG
>NZ_LDRT01000041.1 GCF_001476655.1 Microbacterium testaceum
CGGATGCCGCGATCCCGGCGTTCTCGGCCGCACGCTTGGCGGGGTTGCCCGAACGCGACCCCTTCGCCTTCTGCTGCTTGCCACGCTTGCTCGACGCGCCCGGCTTGCCGCCGACGGGGCCCATGCCGGGGATGTTGGGCACACCACCGCGTGCGACCGTCTTCATCATCTTGGCGGCCTGCTCGAAGCGCTGGACCAGCTGGTTGACATCGGTGACGGTCATGCCGGAGCCTCGCGCGATACGCAGGCGCCGCGAGCCGTTGAGGACCTTCGGGTTGCGACGCTCGCCCGGGGTCATCGACCGGATGATGGCCTCGGTGCGGTCGATCTCGCGCTCGTCGAAGTTCTCGAGCTGCTGCTTCATGTTCCCCATGCCCGGGAGCATCCCGAGCATCTTCTTCATGGAGCCCATCTTCTTCATCTGCTGCATCTGCTCGAGGAAGTCCTCGAGCGTGAAGGTCTCCGTCGCGAGCTTCTCGGCGACCTTCATCGCCTCGGCCTCGTCGAAGGCCTGCTGCGCCTGCTCGATCAGGGTGAGGATGTCACCGAGGTCGAGGATGCGTGATGCCATGCGGTCGGGGTGGAACGGCTCGACGTCGTCGAGACCCTCACCGGTCGACGCGAAGATGATCGGGCGCCCGGTGACGGAAGCCACGGACAGCGCGGCACCACCGCGCGCGTCGCCGTCCAGCTTCGACAGCACGACGCCCGTGAAGTCGACGCCGTCCTGGAACGCCTTGGCCGTGTTCACGGCATCTTGACCGATCATCGCGTCGATGACGAAGAGCACCTCGTCGGGCTGTGTCGCCGTGCGGATGTCGGCGGCCTGCTTCATCAGCTCGGCGTCGACACCGAGTCGGCCGGCGGTGTCGATGATGACGATGTCGTGCTGCTGACGCGTGGCGTAGGCGACACCGTCGCGCGCGACCGTGACCGGGTCGCCGACGCCGTTGCCCGGCTCGGGGGCATAGATCGCGGCCCCGGCGCGCTCGGCGACGACCTGCAGCTGGTTGACGGCGTTGGGGCGCTGCAGGTCGCACGCGACGAGGAGCGGGGTGTGGCCGTCCTTCTCGAGCATCTTCGCGAGCTTGCCGGCGAAGGTGGTCTTTCCCGAGCCCTGGAGTCCGGCGAGCATGATGACCGTCGGCGGGTTCTTGGCGAACTGCAGGCGGCGCTGCTGACCACCCAGGATGCCGATGAGCTCGTCGTTGACGATCTGCACGACCTGCTGCGCCGGGTTCAGTGCACGGTTGACCTCGTCGCCGAGAGCACGTTCGCGCACTGCCGCGGTGAACTCCTTGACCACGGGCAGCGCCACGTCGGCGTCGAGCAGGGCCCGGCGGATCTCGCGCACCGTCCCGTCGACATCGGCGGGCGTGAGCTGGCCCTTCTTCCGGAGGTTGCGGAAGGTCTCTGTGAGCCGGTCGGAGAGGGTGCCGAAAGTCGCCATGATGAGTCGAGTTTACGCGGGACGAGGCACCGCCGCCGCCCCGACGCCACGGTCAGGCCGTCTCGAGGGCCTCGGCCAGGGTCGCGGGCAACGATCGTCCGGTGGCGTTGCGGTCCGCCCACGCCCAGACGGCCGCGAGCACCGCGGCCGACAGCGCCCCGGCGCGCACCTGCGCCGCCAGCGGCGCCACGCCTCCTCGCGCCAGGCGAGCGGCGACCTCGCGCTGCAGATGGAACTGACGCACCGCGCGGTCGCGGTCGAGCTCGGCGGCGATGCCCATGGCATCCGCGTGGGTGATCGCGAGGGCGAGGGCGTCCGGGGCCAGACCCTCTCCGATCACCGTGAGCGCCTCTATCGGGTCCGCGCCGTCGCGAAGCAGGCCGATTCCTCGCGCTGACTGCTCATCGAAGCCCGACCAGAGCACATCGCTCTTCGCGGAGAAGTAGTTGAAGAAGCTCGAGCGGCTCACGCCGGCGCGACGAGTGATGTCCGACACCGAGGTCGCCTCGTACCCGCGTTCGAGGAACAGCTCGCAGGCGGCTTCGGCGAGGACCTCGCGCGACGACGCCCGGGGTCGCCCGCTCCGGCTCGGTGAGGTCATCACCACAGCCTAGAAGACCACCTCGCGTGTATTGTTAGACCCCATCCAACAATGGCGGGAGCGGTCATGCTCGACATCCACCACGCGGGGTTCGCCCCCGACTACGTGCCCTACCTCGACGGCTGGGCCGAGCAACGGCGGGTCCACGCCGAGGTCGTCTCGGGGCGACGTCCCGACACCCTTCTGCTCCTCGAGCACGAAACCGTCTACACGGCCGGCAAGCGCACCGAGGACCACGAGCGGCCCGACGACGGGACCCCGGTGATCGATGTCGACCGTGGCGGCAAGATCACGTGGCACGGTCCCGGCCAACTCGTGGGGTATCCCATCGTGCGGCTGCCCGAACCTGTCGACGTGGTCGCGCACGTCCGTCGCCTCGAATCCCTCATCATCGCCGCTCTCGCCCCGCTCGGCGTCGACGGCATCCGCGTCCCGGGCCGCAGCGGCGTCTGGGTCCAGCGACCTCTCGGCCTCGACAAGGTCGCGGCGATCGGCGTCCGCGTCGAGAAAGGAGTGACCATGCACGGCTTCGCCGTCAACTGCGACAACACCCTCTCCGGCTTCCGCCGCATCGTTCCCTGCGGGATCACGGATGCCGGCGTGACGACCGTGAGCGAGGTGATCGGTGCCGACGTCTCCCCGGGCGATCTCGTGCCCCGCATCGTGGACGTCTTCCGCGCCGAGTACGCGGGGGTGGCGGCATGAGCACCTGCGGGACCGGAACGGCCGGGGTCCCGGCATCCACCGCTCCGAACGGGCGGAAGCTGCTGCGGCTCGAGGTCCGCAACGCCGAGACGCCGATCGAGCGCAAGCCGGACTGGATCAAGACGAAAGCACGGATGGGGCCGGAATACACGGCCCTGCAGAGCCTCGTGAAGAGCGAGAACCTGCACACGGTATGCCAGGAGGCCGGGTGCCCGAACATCTTCGAGTGCTGGGAGGACCGCGAGGCGACCTTCCTCATCGGCGGTTCGCAGTGCACACGACGGTGCGACTTCTGTCAGATCGATACCGGCAAGCCCGCCGACTACGACACCGACGAACCTCGTCGCGTGGCCGAGAGCGTGACGCGGATGCAACTGCGCTACGCCACCGTGACGGGCGTCGCCCGCGACGACCTCCCCGATGAGGGAGCGTGGCTGCACGCCGAGACGGTGCGGCGCATCCACGCGGACAACCCGGGGACCGGGGTCGAGATCCTCGCCACCGACTTCTCGGGGAACCCCGCCTTGCTCGCGGAGGTCTTCTCCTCTCGGCCCGAGGTCTTCGCCCACAACGTCGAGACCGTGCCGCGCATCTTCAAGCGCATCCGTCCCGCGTTCCGCTATGAGCGCTCACTGGGCGTGCTGACGGCCGCGCGCGACGCCGGGCTCATCACGAAGTCCAATCTCATTCTGGGGATGGGCGAAGAACCGGAGGAAGTCGTACAGGCCCTTCGCGACCTGCACGAGGCGGGTACGGACATCATCACGATCACCCAGTATCTGCGTCCGACGCCGCGCCATCTCCCCGTGCAGCGGTGGGTCAAGCCCGCCGAGTTCGTCGAGTTCAAAGAGGAAGCGGAACGCATCGGCTTCCTCGGAGTCCTGGCAGGGCCCCTCGTGCGCTCGTCGTACCGTGCCGGTCGCCTCTGGGCGCAGTCGATGATCTCCAAGGGCCGCGAGATCCCCCCGCATCTCGGGCACCTCGCGAAAGACATCGCCGCCGCGGACGCAGGGTTCGCGCAGGCGGTCTGATCGCGCGGGACGGGCGGATAGTAGACCCCTCCGGCGCCCCTGCGGAAGGGCACAGTCCCGTCACTCCCTCGGTCTACCGTGTCGCCGGGTCAACAGGCCCGCTCTCGGCATCATCGTTCGAAGGGAGTCACGGTGGACCCCACCGTTCTCGTCCCCGTCCTCCTCGTGGTCGCGCTCGCGATCTTCTTCGATTTCACCAACGGCTTCCATGACACCGCGAACGCGATGGCGACCTCGGTCGCCACCGGCGCGCTGAAGCCCAAGGTCGCCGTCCTCATCTCCGCCGTCCTGAACCTCGTCGGAGCGTTCCTGTCGACAGCCGTGGCCAAGACCGTGTCGGAGGGAATCCTCGCCCAGAACGACCGGGGCCTGCCCCAGATCACGGTTCCGATGATCTTCGCCGGTCTCATGGGGGCGGTGGTCTGGAATCTGCTCACCTGGTGGCTGGGCCTGCCTTCCAGTTCGACACACGCGCTCTTCGGCGGGTTGATCGGCGCGGCGGTCATCGGCGTGGGCATCCAGGCCGTCGAGTGGGGTGGGGTGCTGTCGAAGATCGTGCTTCCCGCTCTCCTCTCCCCCTTCATCGCGGGGATCGTCGCTCTCTGCGCCACGTTCCTCGTCTACCGGATCACCCGCATGGCCACCGTGGCCGGCTCATCCCGCGCATTCCGCCACGGCCAGACCATCTCGGCATCCCTCGTGTCGCTCGCGCACGGGACCAACGACGCGCAGAAGACCATGGGGGTCATCACCCTCACGCTCATCGTCGCCGGCGCGCAAGAAGCGGGAACCAGCCCGCAGCTCTGGGTGATCCTCTGCGCCGGGCTCGCCATCGCGCTCGGCACCTACCTGGGCGGCTGGCGGATCATGCGCACCGTCGGCAAGCGCATCACGGATGTGAAGCCCCCGCAGGGCTTCGCCGCGGAAACGAGCGCCGCGTCGACGATTCTGATCTCGTCGACCCTGGGCTTCCCCCTGTCGACGACGCAGGTGACCTCGGGAGCCGTGATCGGATCGGGACTCGGCAAGAGACTCGCCTCCGTCCGGTGGAACGTCGTCACCCGAATCGCTTTCGCGTGGGTGGTGACCCTCCCCGCCGCGGCGATCGTCGGCGGCGGCGCCGCCTGGGCGGCGTCCGCGGGTCTCGTCGGGCTGATCGGGGTCCTCGTGGTCGGCGTGGCCGTCTGCGCGGGCTTGTTCGTCCTCGCACGCCGCCGCCCTGTCTCCGCCGACACCGTCAATGACGATTCACTCGACGCGGACCGGCTCGGTGCGCGCCGTCCGCAGGGAGAACCCGCATGATCGCACCCGTGCTCCGGTCCGAGATCGGCGGAGTCCTCGCCTCCGAGGGCGGCTCGATCCTTCTGGTCTTCGTCGTCGGGCTCACCGCGAGCCTGGTGATCGTCGGGCTGTACGCGCTCGGTATCCGGCTGTTCGCCGTCGGCGCTCCCGACGACGACGTCGTCGACGGGGAGGACCCCGAGGGGCCCACCGCGACCGTCGCCGCCCGGGAGCGGGCCCGTCCCGTCGCCGCCACCGCCGCGGGGGTCGCCTGCTTCGTCGCGTTCGCCGCGGCCGTCCTGTACGGGATCTATCTCGTCATCCCGCTCTTTCACTGAGCGAGGTCGACGTCAGTCGGCGCTCGTGACCGATTGCACCGAGCCGTCGGAGGCGAGGTTGACGAGCAGCACATCGTCGGTGGCATCCGGGTCGAGCGCGTACTCGAGCACCGCGAACGGATCGGTTCCCCCGTGCTCGTCGGCGAGGATCGTCACACTCATCAACTGCATCGACTTGATGACGTCGATGTGGGTGTCGCCGGACGGGTCGATCAAGAGGTCGTCGATCTCCTCGCCGAGGGTCGCCTGCTGCTGGAGGATGTACTCGGTGACCTCGCTCGTGCGCGAGTCGAGTTCGCCGACCATGGCGTTGCGCGCCGCGAGGTCGATCGACTCGAGCGCCGAGATCATGGCTGCCGCCACGTCGAGGGCCTCGACGGACACGTCGTCCTGGTCGGGGGCCGTCAGATCCACGGTCACGCTCTGATCGCCGAATTCGACGTTCTCGGACCAGAAGATCGACCCGTCGGGTCCGGACTCGAGGAGTCCGAAGAAATCGTGCTCGATCGCCATACCCTTATGAAACCAGTAGGCACCCTCTTCGGGAAGGCGACCCGCCCGGGCCGGGTGAGCCCGCGCCGGGCCCGGTGCGGCCGGGCGACGCCGGGCAGGGTGAGCCCGCGCCGGGCGTCAGTCGACGAGCGACGAGGCGAAGACGTGCGGGGTGAAGCCCGTGAGGTCGTTGATGCCCTCGCCCTGTCCCAGAAGTTTGACGGGGATGCCCGTGCGTTCCTGAACGGCCAGGACGAAGCCCCCCTTCGCGGAACCGTCGAGCTTCGTCAGCACGAGCCCGGTCACCCCCGCGCTGTCGAGGAACGCCTGCGCCTGCATGAGGCCGTTCTGACCCGTGGTGGCATCGAGCACGAGGAGGACCTCCGCGATCGGCGCCTGCTTCTCGATGACGCGTTTGATCTTGCTGAGCTCGTCCATGAGCCCGCCTTTGGTGTGCAGGCGCCCGGCGGTGTCGACCAGCACGATCTCCGTCCCGGTCTCTTTCGCGTGGGCGACGGTCTGGAAGGCGACGGATGCCGGGTCCTGACCTTCGTGCTGGGGGCGGACGATCGTGGCTCCCCCGCGTTCCGCCCACGTCGCCAGCTGGTCGACCGCGGCGGCGCGGAAGGTGTCTGCGGCGCCGACGACGACCGTGCGCCCGTATCGCTGCAGGAACTTGGCGAACTTACCGATCGTCGTCGTCTTGCCGACACCGTTCACGCCCACGACGAGCACGACCGCCGGCCGCTCGGTCAGGCGCAGTGTCGTGTCGAACTTCGCGAAGTGCTCCTCGAGCGTCTCCTTGAGCATGCGCTGCAGATCGCGGGGGTCGGTGGTGCGGAAGCGCTCGACCTTCTCGCGCAGCTCGTCGATCAGACGCTCGGTGACGTCGGGGCCGAAGTCGGCTGTGAGCAGCGCGGTCTCGAGGTCGTCCCAGGTCGTCTCGTCGATGGTGGGTTTGACGAACAACCCGCGCAGCGCGCGGCCCAGCGACCAGGAGTTCTCAGCCATTCCCTCAGCTTACGGGGGCAGCCTCACGCGCGGCCGCCGCTCGATCACCGACGCGCTGCCCGACGACGGCGGACACCCCGTCCTGCCTCATCGATACGCCGTACAGTGCATCGGCGATCTCCATCGTCCGCTTCTGGTGCGTGATGACGATCAGCTGGCTGCTCGAGCGCAGTTTCTCGAAGACCCCGAGGAGGCGCCCGAGATTCGCGTCGTCGAGAGCGGCCTCGACCTCGTCGAGGATGTAGAACGGGCTCGGACGCGCCGTGAAGATCGACGTGAGAAAAGCGACGGCGGCGAGAGAACGCTCTCCTCCCGAGAGCAGCGAGAGGCGCTCGATCTTCTTCCCCACGGGACGGACGGAGACCTCGATGCCCGTCGTCAGCGGGTGCTCCGGATCGGTCAGCGAGATGCTCCCCGCCCCGCCGGGAAAGAGGATGGGGAAGATCTCGGTGAACGCGGCCCGGGTGTCCTCGAAGGCGGCGACGAAGATCGTCTGCATGCGCTCGTCGAGCTCGGCGATGATCGTCTGGAGGTCTGCGCGTGTCTGCTGCAGGTCGGCGAGTTGTTCGGTGAGGAAGGCGTGGCGCTGCTCGAGAGCGGCGAACTCCTCGAGCGCCAGCGGATTCACGCGGCCCAGTTGACCGAGCTTGCGCTCGGCGTCTTGCAAGCGGCGCTTCTGACCCGCCCGGTCGAACGGGGTCTGCTCTCCGTCGACCTCCGTCGGGACGGGCTGGTCCGGACCATATTCCGAGATGAGAATGTCTTCGTCGAGCGCCAACTCGGACTGAACGCGCTCGAGCAGGCTCGTGACGTGCAGACGCTTCTCATGCATCTGGAGCTCGAGGCCGTGGACGCTCTCGGTCAGGCGCGCGAGCCGCTCCCGAACCTCCGACTCCTCGCCTCGCGCGCGAGTGAGATCCGCGGACACGGCGGTCCGCGTCGCCTCCGCCGACGCGAGCTCGACGCGCGCACGACTCACCGACCGGTCGACCGAGTCGAGAAGCGCGGGGAGCTGTGCTGCGACATCCGCCGCGATCTCCCGCTGCGCTCGCCGCACGACGGAACGGCGCGCGGCTTCCTCGGCCGCCGCCCGCTCGCGCTCACGCTGGTTCTCCAGCTCGACGATTCGCGCCTCGCCGGCACGTACCCGCTCCTTGAGCGTCTCGATGTCGAGCCGTGCCCGCATCTCGGCCTCGCGCACGGACTCGAGCTCGGCCACCAGGCCGTCACGCGCCGAGGCGTCGAGGATCGGGCGCGGAGCCTCGAGGGCGCGCGCGAGAGCCGTCTCGGCGGCCACCGCCGCGTCTTCGGCTTCGGCGACCGCGACGGAGGTCTGGGCGAGCCCTGCCTCCAGGCGCTCGCACTCGGCGACCGCCGCCTCGTGCCGAACCGTGACGCGATTGACCTTCTCGGCCTGCGCCGCCAACGCGGCGTCGTGCGCGCGGAGCGTCGCCAGGGTGTCCTTCGTGCGCTGCCGCGCGTCGACGAGGCCGCGTTGCGCATCGCTCAGAGCTTCCCGGAGCGAGTCGGCCACGACGACGATCTCGGAAAGTCGCTCCACGGCGGCGTCGCGCTCGGCGGCCAGTTCGAGCCGCGAACGCCCGGCGCCCGATCCCGCGCGCAGCGTGCGCGCGGTCAGGACCTCGCCCGCCCGCGTCACCAGGATCACGCCCTCATCGAGATCCACGAGCGCCGCTTGCGCGGCATCCAGGTCGCTCACGACGACCACTCGGGACAGGATGCCGAGTATCCCCGGCGGGCCCGTCACGATGTCCACCGCGGGCACGGCCCCCACCGGCACCGACACCGGTGCCGTGCCGCGCGACGCGTCGGCGACCGCGATCTCGACGACGCCGAGGTCGTCCTCGGTCGCGGTCCGGGCCGTGGCGAATGCGGCGGCTGTGTCGTCGACCAGAACGCCCTCGGCGAGGGAGCCGAGCGCCGCGGCGACCGCGGCCTCGTAGCCCGCGGTGACCTTGATGGCGTCCCCCACGAGCCCACGGACACCCGGTTGACCCGAGGCGACGAGGTCAGCCGCGGCGTTGCGTACATCGAGCGCGCGCCCCAGAGCCGTCGTCTGCGCGGTCAAGGCATCGCGCTCGCGCTCTGCGGCGTGAAGACGCTCCCGAAGCTGCGCGACCGAGGTCTCGGCATCGTTGGCGTCGCGCTGGGCCCGCTCGTAGTCCGCTGCGTGCTCGGCCGAAGCCGCCTCGGGGGCCGCCGCCGGATCCAGGTCCGCCAACGCCTGCTCGGCCTCCGCGCGGCGGAGCAACGCGGCATCCAGAGCGCGTTGCTGGCGCTCGACGCCCGCGAGCACGGCATCCCGTGTCGAGGCGGCCGAAGAGGCCGCACCCCGCAGGGCGGTGAGCTTCATGTCGTGTTCGGAGACCAGGGCGCTCTGCGCCGCGATGTCGACGTCGAGGGCGTCGAGGTCGGCGCGTGCGCGAACCACCGCTCGAGCGGCGTCCGCCGCAGCGTCCTGCGCATCTCCGAGACCCCCGGCGATGTCGTCGATCTCGCTGCGGACGTCGTCGATCATCGACTGCGACACCGTCGGGGCGAAAGCATTCGTGTCCCTGTCGTCGTCGGACAGCAGAGCGAGTCGCTGCCCCGCGAGCGTGTACAGGCCGCGGAGGCGCTCCTGGATCTGTTCGAGCGAGAATGCCACGCGTCGTGCACGGTCGACGGCCTCGGAACGCTGCTCCTCCTCGAGCCGCTCGACGCGATGACGAAGGCCCTCCGCCTGCTCCTGCAGCACGAGGCGCTCGGTGTGACGCTCGTTCTCCGCCCGCGCCGCGTCCGCGAGCTGCCCGCGCAGTCGCACCAGCTCGTCGGCGAAGAGCCGGGCCTTGGCATCGCGGACGACCGCCGCGATCGTGGCGGCCTCTCGCGCGATCTCGGCCTGCTTGCCCAAGGGCTTCAGCTGGCGCCGCAGTTCCCCGGCGAGGTCGCTCAGCCGCGTGAGGTTCGTCTCCATCGCCTCGAGCTTGCGAACGGTCTTCTCTTTGCGGCGTCGGTGTTTGAGGATCCCCGCGGCTTCCTCGATGAAGCCGCGGCGGTCCTCCGCGGTCGCCTGCAAGACCGTGTCCAGGCGCCCTTGCCCGATGATCACGTGCATCTCGCGGCCGAGGCCGGAGTCGCTCAACAGCTCCTGCACGTCGAGCAACCTGCTCGTCTGTCCGTTGATCGCGTACTCGCTCGCGCCGGTCCGGAACAGCGTCCGGCTGATCGTCACCTCGCTGTAGTCGATCGGGAGGGCGCCGTCGGAATTGTCGATCGTCAGCTGGACCTCCGCGCGACCGAGCGGTCCGCGCGTCGAGGTGCCGGCGAAGATGACGTCCTCCATCTTGCCGCCGCGCAGGGTCTTGGCACCCTGCTCCCCCATCACCCAGGCGAGCGCATCGACGACGTTGGACTTGCCCGAGCCGTTCGGACCGACGATGCAGGTCACGCCGGGCTCGAGGACAAAGGTCGTGGATTGCGCGAACGACTTGAAGCCCTTGAGCGTCACGCTCTTCAAGTGCATGTCGCCGCGCCTCCCGCCTGATCCTCGACTTTTCACGCTACCCGAGGAACCGCGGGATTCCGGGGCACCAGGCCGGTCGCTCCCTTCAGACGCGCCCGGGCGATCGCCGAATCTGGACGAGAGCTTGACATTCACTGAGTCGCTTCGCTAGCGTCGGGGGTCGCAACCGACGTCGAGAGGAGGTCCTCCCATGATTCGCAACACCACCGGCTTCTCCGCCACCGGCTTCATCGCCGCCCCCGTGCTGTCCGCACCCTTTGCCGGAGTGACCACCGTCGTCGGAATGCCCGCCTTCCTGGGCTGACCCCGTCGCGTCGAGACGTCTCTCGTCTCCGCTTCGCGTGCCGCATCCATCGGATGCCGAGCACTCAGGATCGTTCGATCCCTCGCGAGCATCGCTCGCCGCCTCCCTTCCCGCTCTCTTTCCATCGGAGCCTCCGCATGAGCAATCTGCCCACGCGCGCGCCGCAGCACACCGCGGCCACGCCCACCGTCTCCCTCCCCACGATCGTCGAACGCCCGGTCGGCCTCCTCGATCGCCTCACTCTGCGACTCGGCCTCTGGCTCCTGACGCGTCACGCGGCGCGCGTGCACGTCATCGAGCTGCGAACGGCAAGCGCCCACCGCGCGCACGCGCAGTCGGCCGAGCGACGCCAGCGCGAACGCGACTGGTACCGCACGGCGGCCCTGATGCGTCCGCCCTTCTGAAAGGTGTGCGCCGTCCCCCGGGCGGCGCACACCTCGACCTTTCCTCCCCGACGAAAGACAGCCCATGACTTCGCTCCCCGCCGGCGTCGAGTTCCGACGCCTGCACATCCCCGCTTCGATCACCGGCGACGACGCCGCCGACTTCCGCGCGATGACCCGCGTGCGCAACCTCGTGTACGCCGAGATCTCCGGACACGACGATCACGCCATGCCCGCCGACGAACTCCTGCCCAACTTTCAGCCGGACCCCGCCCAGGTGCGCTTCTCCTGGCTCGCGGTGCTCGACGGCGAGGTCGTCGGTCGCGTCGGTCTCGACCTTCCGCAGGAGGAAGGGGCGCGATCGGGCTTCTGGCTCGTCGAGCTGCGCCGCTCCGTCTGGGGCCGCGGAATCGGACGCGCCGCCTACGCGCTGGTCGAGCAGACCGCACGCGAACACGGTCGGACAGTGCTGCAATCCTGGGCCGAGCACCCCGCTGCCGACGGCCCGCACCTGAACGCGCCCACCGGATTCGGTTCGGTGCCGCACGATCACATCGCGCGGTACTTCCTGGCATCCGGTCACACTCTGGAGCAGGTGGAACGCAACAGCGCGCTCGACCTCACGACCGCTGAGCCACGCCTTCGCGAGTTGCTCGCGGAGGCGGAAGCGGCATCCACCGGGTACCGCGTCGTGCAATGGACCCTGCCGACACCCGACGAGTTCGTCGACGCCATGGCGCTGATGAAAGAGCGCATGGTCACCGATGCCCCGGCGGCGGGCCTCGAGTTCGACGAGGAGGAGTGGGATGCCGAGCGCCTGCGCCGCTATGAGCGCACCTACCTCGACGCCGGGCGCCTTCTGCTGGTCACCGCGGCGCAGCACATCGACAGCGGCGACCTCGTCGCTTTCAACGAACTCGCGATTGGGAAGGACCGAACGGCGGCGACGTCTCAGCACGACACGTTGGTCGTCCGCACGCATCGCGGACATCGCCTCGGCTTGCTCGTGAAGTGCGCAGGTCTGCTCGCCTGGCGCGAGATCGCGCCCCACTCGCCGCGCGTGCTCACCTACAACGCCGAGGAGAATCGCCCGATGCTGTCGATCAATGAGGCGATCGGCTTCGTCCCGGTCGCGTACGAGGGCGCATGGAAGAAGGTGCTCGTCTGAACGCCGGGCGGGGGGTGAGCCACTTCTGCCCGCACTGCCGGCGCGTCAGCGCACGCGCTGGCAGTGCGGGCAGAAGTGGCTCGACCGGTTCATGAACGAGACTCGGACGATCGGTCGGCCGCAGCGGGGACACGGCTGACCGGTCCGCCCGTAGGCGTTCAACGAGTGCGCGAAGTACCCGGCCTGACCGTTGACGTTCACGTACTGCGCGTCGAAGCTCGTTCCGCCCTCGGCCAACGCCTTCTCGAGTACCGCTCGAACCTCCCCCAGCAGGCGGTTCACCGCGCGGGTCGGAAGGGCTGCGCCCGGCGTCTCGGGGTGGATTCGCGCCGCCCACAGCGACTCGTCGGCGTAAATGTTGCCGATGCCGCTGGCGACCGTCTGATCGAGGAGCACGCGTTTGATGCCGGAATTCGTCCGTGCGATGCGCGCGCGGAATCGGGCCGCGTCGAACGCGGGGTCGAGCGGATCGCGGGCGATGTGCGCCACCTGGGTCGGCACGCGCGGGAGATCCGATCCCCGACCGGCCGCGGCACCGTCGGGCGTGTCGACGAGCGGGTCGATCGCGAGGGAACCGAACGTGCGCTGGTCGGCGAAGACCACCGAGAGGGGGCCGTGGAGGGGGTGCTCGAGCTCGATGCGGATGCGTTCGTGTCGCTCTTCGGGAGCGCCGGGGACACGCAGGAGCATCTGCCCGCTCATGCCGAGGTGCGTCACGATCGCCTCGTCGTCGGAGACCGGCATCCACAGGAACTTCCCGCGACGAACCGCTGCCGAGATCCGCCGGCCGGTGAGTTCGGCCTCGAAGTGCGCCGCCCCGCCGGTGTGACGGGTGAGCGCACGCTCGTCGCGGACGTCGACCGACGCGATGAGCGCACCGGTCACAGCGGGCTCGAGGCCGGCGCGGACGACCTCGACCTCGGGAAGCTCAGGCACGCGCGTCGAGTTCGCGCCACGCCGTCAGCGCCGCGGCCATCTCGGCCTGCTTCTTGCTCGACCCGGTGCCGGTTGTCACGACGTCACCGACCCGCACGGTCGCGGTGAACCGTCGGTCGTGGTCGGGGCCGGACGCCTCGACCGAGTACGTCGGTGCCGGCACCGACAGACGTGCCGCGATCTCCTGCAGGCTCGTCTTGGGATCCATGGCCGCGCCGTAGCGCGCGGGGTCGGCCATCAGAGGCTCGATCAACCGAAGAACCATCGCGGTGGCCGCATCAGGCCCTGCGGACAGGTACGTCGCACCGATGATCGCCTCCATCGTGTCGGCGAGGATCGAGTCCTTGTCGTGTCCCCCGGTGAGGATCTCTCCTCGCCCCAGACGCACGTGCGGACCCAGACCGATACCGCGCGCGACCTCGGCGAGAGCGATCGTCGAGACGACTCCAGCGCGCCGCTTGGCGAGCTGCCCTTCGTCGAGGTCGGGATGCCGCGTGAACAAGCGCACCGTGACGGCCTGCCCCAGTACGGAGTCGCCGAGGAACTCGAGGCGCTCGTTGTGCGCGATGCCGCCGTTCTCATAGGCGAACGAGCGATGCGTCAGAGCGAGCGAAAGAAGCTCGGGGTCGATGTCGACCCCGAGCTTCTCGGTGAGCGCTGAGCGCTCGACGTTGTGACGCGTCACGAATCGCCGATCAGACGTCGGCGACCTTGCGGCCCTTGTACTCGAGGAAGAGCTCGGTGCCCTGCGAGTCGGTGACGACCTTCGCCTGGTGGGGGCGGCTGTAGACGACCTTGCCGTTCTCGATGGTCTTGACCAGCGCGGGGGCTTCGGCCTTCCACTGCGCGCGACGCGAGCGGGTGTTCGAGCGGGAGACCTTCCGCTTCGGGGGGTTACCTGCCATGTCTAGCTCTTCTCTGTCTTGGGGGCGGCGCGGAGCGCATCGCCGTCGTCTGGGGTGTACTGCTGGAGCGCAGCCCATCGAGGATCAACGGACGTCTGCTCCGTGTCGCCGGGGCTTTCCGTCAGCCTCTCGCCCGTGTTCGGGTCGAGCCCGGGGCAATCCGGCTGACACACCGGCTGGAACGGAAGCGACAGGACAATCGTGTCCCGGACCAGATTTTCAAGATCCACGTGGTCGTCTTGAACGTCGAAGTCGCTCGCTTCATCCCCAGGATACGCGAAAAGTTCCTGGAACTCGACTTCGACAGGCTCTTCGATGTCGATCAGGCACCGTCCGCACACGCCGGTGGCGGTGGTGTCGACCGTGCCCGACACGAGAATGCCCTCGTGCACCGACTCCAGACGTACCTCGAGATCGAGGAGCTCCGTCTCGGCGACCGAGACGAGACCCTCGCCCCATTTCTCCGGAGCGGGCAGCTCAAGGGTGTGCTCGCGCATCTCACCGGGCTTGCGCTCGATGTCGCGCACGGGGAGCTGGAAGGGGCCGGGCCGTCGGGTTCTCACGGTCGTCAATGCTACCCGCGCGGTTCGCGACGCGGGCCGGGCACGCGGGTCGTTCGCGGGTGGGCGATCAGATGCCGCGCGCACCGGTGTCGAGGAACCGCGCGACCGCGGGCGGCACATACGGCGACACGTCCCCACCGAGACCGGCGACCTGCCGGACGAGAGAACTCGACACGAGAGCGTGCGAGGGGTCGGGGAGGAGGAATACTGTCTCGACGTGGGCCAGGTCGCGGTTGACGATCGCCATCGGTGTCTCGTAGGCCACATCGACCTGCGAACGGATGCCTTTGACCAGCACCTTCGCGCCGACCTCGGTCGCATAGTCGACGAGGAGTCCCATGCTCCAGGCTGCGACGATCACGTCTCCCTCGACGCCCGCCTCGGCGATCGACTGCTCGAGCAGCGACTGGCGCTGGGCGATCGGCAGCATCGCCTCTTTGCCGGGGTTGTGCACGACGAGGACGTGCAACTGGTCGAAGAGGCCGGCAGCCCTCCGGATGACGTCGAGGTGCCCGAGCGTGGGCGGGTCGAACGAGCCGGGGACGACGGCGATCCGGGGGTCCATGCCGCCAGCCTACCGATTACGCCGGTGGTCAGGACTTGGCAAGGGCCGCGCGTTCTTCGACGCCGAGACGTCTCTCGAGCGCGGCGGACAATCCCGGATGCCGCTGGAGGGCGGGATCGTCGGCGAGCAGCCGCTCCCCCTCGGCGCGTGCTTCTGTGATGAGGTCGGCGTCCGTCACCACGCGCAGAAGGCGCAGCGACGACCGCACGCCCGACTGCGCTCCCCCGAGGACGTCTCCCTCGCCGCGCAGCTCGAGATCCACCTCCGCCAGGGCGAACCCGTCGAGGGTCGCCGCCACCGCGTCGACGCGGGCCCTCGACGACGTGCCGGGAGCCGCCTCGGTGACGAGCAGACACAGGCCGGGGAGGCCGCCTCGACCCACGCGTCCACGCAACTGGTGAAGCTGCGACACACCGAAGCGGTCGGCCTCGAGGATGACCATCGTCGAGGCGTTCGGTACGTCGACCCCGACCTCGATGACCGTGGTCGCGACCAGCACGTCGATGTCGCCGCGGGCGAAGGCCTGCATGACGGCGTCCTTCTCGTCGGACGGCATCTTGCCGTGCAGGATCTCGACGCGGATGTCGGCAAAGGCCGGCAGTCGCGAGAGCACCGCCTCGACCTGGACCACTCCCCATCGCGTGCGGTTGCCCTCGCTCGCGGCGGCGGGGACGGGAGCCTCGGGCGCGTCGGCCGGTTCGTCGGTCTTCTCGTCGGCCGTCAACTGATCGGCGTCGATCGCCGCACAGACGACGAAGGCCTGGCGTCCCTGGGCGACTTCTTCGGCCACGCGGTCCCAGACCCGGGCGAACCAGCCAGGCTTCTCGGCGAGGGGAGCGACGAAGGATTGGATGCCGGCCCGCCCGGCCGGCATGGTGCGGATGGTCGACACATCGAGGTCGCCGAAGACCGTCATCGCCACGGTGCGCGGGATGGGTGTCGCCGTGAGGACGAGCGTGTGCGGGGAGTCGCCCTTGGCGCGCAGCGCCTCGCGCTGGTCGACGCCGAAGCGGTGCTGCTCGTCGACGACGACGAACCCGAGGTCGGCGAACGTCGTCGTGGCGCTGAGAAGCGCGTGCGTGCCGACGACGATGCGTGCCTGACCGGATGCCACCCGAAGAGCGGCCTTCCGCCGCTCGGCGGCCGGGAGCTGACCGGTCAACAGCGTCGGCATGAGTTCGGGCGCGAGCTCGGGGCCGAGCATGCGCGCGATCGACCGCAGGTG
Organism: Microbacterium testaceum; assembly: GCF_001476655.1. Taxonomy (GTDB): domain Bacteria; phylum Actinomycetota; class Actinomycetes; order Actinomycetales; family Microbacteriaceae; genus Microbacterium; species Microbacterium testaceum_C. Next base: position 16,485 of record NZ_LDRT01000041.1, read on the forward strand.
CTGCGCGGCGAGCACCTCGGTCGGCGCGATGAGCGCGGACTGACCGCCCGACTCGGCCACCTGGAGCATCGCCCGCAACGCCACGAGGGTCTTGCCCGAGCCGACCTCACCCTGGACGAGACGGTTCATCGGCCAGTCGCCCACCATGTCGGCCTGGATCTGCGCGCCCACGCTCTGCTGATCGGGGGTCAGCTCGAACGGGAGGATGCGGTCGAAGCGGTCGAGAAGGCCGCCGGGACCCGCCGGCCGCTTGGTCGCCGACAGCGCCCGCACGAACTGCCGTTGCTGCAGGAGCGCCGTCTGGAGCACGAAAGCCTCGTGCATGCGCAACGTGGCCAACGCCGGTGGGATGTCGTCGTCGCTCTCGGGCCGGTGGATCTGCTCGAGCGCCGCGCGGGCGGGCAGAAGACCGCGTCGGGCGCGGAGATCGTCGGGCAGAGGATCTTCGATGTCACCGAGCGCGTCGAGGACGAGCGAGATCGTCTTCTGCACCAGCGGACTCGGCACGGTCGCGGTGGCCGGATAGATCGGGATCGGACGCTTCGCGCTGACCTCGGCTTCGGCGCGGGCTTCGGCGATGTCGTCGAACAGCTCGTAGTCGGGGTTCGTCAGCTGCGTCTGACGACGGTACTCGCCGACCTTGCCCGAGAAGATGCCCCGGCGCCCGGGCGTCAGCTCTTTCAGTCGCCACGGCTGATTGAAGAAGGTGAGCGACAGCCGTCCGTCGCCGTCGCTGATGACGACCTCGAGCAGCGAACCCCGGCGGTTCTGCATTCGCCGTTCGCTCGCGCTCACGACCTCGGCGACGATCGTGACAGGCTCGCCCAGCGGCAAGGTCGAGATCGGCGTCAGCTCGCCGCGCCGCGCGTACCGCCGCGGGTAGTGCTCGAGAAGCTCGCCGACCGTCTTCATGCCGAAAGCGCGGTCGAACGCCGCCGCCGTCTTGCCGCCGATCGCACCATCGAGACGAGAGGCGAGCGACAGACCGGGCATGTTCCGAGTCTAGGGACGACCACCGACATCGACCGCGACGCCCGGGGCAGGCGCCCGAGAACCTTAGGCTGGAGCGGTGACGCGCATCATCTCCGGCCGCGCGGGCGGCGCCGTGCTCGAGGTCCCCCCGAAGGGCACACGCCCGACGAGCGACCGGGTGCGCGAATCGCTCTTCGGTGCGCTCGAGTCCGCAGACCTCCTCGACGGCGCGCGCGTCGCCGACCTCTACGCCGGCTCCGGTGCCCTGGGGCTCGAGAGCCTGAGTCGAGGAGCGATCTCGGCGGACCTGGTCGAGCTCTCCGCTCCGGCATCCGCCGTGATCCGCAAGAACGCAGACCGGGTGCGGACGGCCGGCGTCCACGCCCCCGCGCGGGTGCACCGGGCGAACGTCACGACGTACCTCGCGGCATCCGGGGCCGAGTGGGACCTCGTCTTCATCGACCCTCCGTACGACGTGGGGGACGATGAGCTCACCCGCGTGCTGATCGCCCTCGCTCCGCACCTGAGCCCGGATGCCGCGGTCATCGTTGAGCGCGCCACGCGCTCGCCCGCCCCCGAGTGGGAGGCCGCCGGTCTCGAGCCCGAGAGGGAGCGCGCGTACGGCGACACCACGATGTGGTGGGGGCGACCGCACGCCTGAAGCGGCACGGGTCAGCCGCGCCCGGCGTCCCAGTCGCGATAGGGGTCCCAGCCCACCCGGCCTGTCCACGCACGTCCGTCGACGATGATCGATTCATCGCCCCGCGCCTGGACGGTTCCGATCCGACGACCGAGAGGGGTGGCATCCACGGGGAACGTCACGAGGAAGCCGTGATCCTCTCCGCCGGCGAGAGCGCCCGCGGGGTCGTCACCCAGGGAAGCGGAGTCGAGGGAGATCGTGACGCCCGAGGCATCCGCCATCCGGGTCGCGTCGAGCGCGAGCCCGTCCGAGATGTCCATCATCGCCGTGGCCCCGGCGTCCGCCGCGCGGAGCGCGTCGGCGATCGGGGGGCGAGGGGCGAGCTGGCGCGACAGCGCGTGGGCGTCCGCGTTGCCGAGGGTCGCGCGCGCCTCGGTCGTGACGGCGATGGGGGTGCCGTCGGCATCCGTGAAGCGTCGGAAGAGCAGGTCGATCCCCCGAGCGGCCGGGCCGAGCTCGCCGATGACGTACACGCCGTCGCCGACGCGCGCGCCCGAGCGTCGCACCGGGTCACGGCTGTCGAGAGAGCCGAGGGCCGTGACGGCGATCGTGAGCGTGTCGGACACGGTGAGGTCGCCGCCCTCGACCGCGCAGTCCGGGGCGAGCTCGGCGCACGCCGCGGCGAGCCCGTCGGCGAAGCCGCGGACGAACGAGACGGGGGTCGCGTCGGGCATCGCGAGCGCGACCAGGAGAGCGATCGGCCGCGCGCCCATCGCGGCGACATCGGCCATGTTGACCGCGGCCGCTTTGAAGCCGAGGTCGTGTGCCGACGACCACGCGAGGCGGAAGTCCGGGCCGTGGACGAGCGTGTCCGTCGTCGCGACCACGCGTCCATCCGGGAACGCGAGCACGGCCGCGTCGTCGCCGGGTCCGACGGGAGCCGCCGAGGGCGGAAGGCGATCCAGGATGCCGCGGAGGATCTGCCCCTCGGACAGTTCTCCCACGGTGATCTCACGGCTGGTCTCGGCGTCGGTCACTCCCCCACGCTATTAGCCTGGAGGGGTGCCCCGCTCTTCTCGGACTCTCCCGCTGCTCGCTGCCCTCCTGCTCCTCCCGGGGCTCGCGGCGTGCAGCGCGACGGTCGCGATGGAGCCGGCGAAGCTCGCCAACGACCCCGCGTGCGCCAACGTCGAGGCGCGACTGCCGAAGACCATTTCGGGACAGGAACGCCGCTGGACCGACGCACAGTCGACTGCGGCCTGGGGCAATCCGGCATCCATCCTCATGACCTGCGGTCTCGAGGCCCCCGCCCCGACGACACTGCCGTGTCGGACGTCGGACGGCGTGGACTGGATCGTCGACGAGTCCCGAGCATCCGAGAACAAGTACACGCTCACCACCTACGGGCGCGAACCCGCGGTGCAGGTCTTCCTCGATCAGGGCGTGGCCAGCAGCGGCGATGTCGCCCAGGCGCTGGGACCGCTGATCCGCGACAACCTCGCTGCGACCGGCGCGAAGTGCACCTCGCTGTCGGATGCGACGCCCGCTCCGGAGCCGTCGCCGACAACGACCCCGTAGCGATGTCGCGGGAGCGACCTCCCCGACGCAGACGAGATTCCGGTAGGGCGGTCAGGCCTTCGCCAGCGCCGCATCGAGCAGGTCGCTGATCAGGTCGGGGTAGCTCAGCCCGGAAGCGATCCAGCACGTCGGGAACATCGAGATCGGGGTGAACCCGGGCATCGTGTTGACCTCGTTCACGTAGAACTCGGTGCCGGTGTAGAAGAAGTCCACGCGGGCCAGACCCTGACCGCCGATCGCCTCGAACGCCTGCGCGGCGATCCGCTGCATCTCAGCCAGCTCGCCGTCGCCGAGGTCGGCGGGGCACACGAGGTCGACACCGGGCGCGTCGAGGTACTTCGCCTCGAAGTCGTAGAACTCGCGGCCCGTGACGATGATCTCGCCGGCGACGCTCACGCGGACCGGCCCGCCATCGCGGCCGGGGAGCACGCCGCATTCGACCTCCCGACCGACGATCGCCTTCTCGACGAGCACGAGGCCGTCCTCGGCGAACGCGGTGTCGAGGGCGGCATCCAGGTCTTCCCATCGCGACACCTTCGTCACACCGACGCTCGAGCCCGCCTCGTTCGGCTTCACGAAGACCGGCAGGTCGAGGGCCCGCATCCGGCGCTCCCACAGCGCGCGGTCCCGGGCGAGATCGGCGCGCGTGACGGCCACCCACGGCACCACCGGGACGTGCGCTGCTCGAAGCACCTGCTTGGTGACGTGCTTGTTCATCCCGATCGCTGACATGAGCACGCCGCCACCGGCGTACGGGATGCCGAGGAGCTCGAGGAGTCCCTGTACCGTGCCGTCCTCACCGAACCGCCCGTGCAGGATCGGCAGCACGACATCGACGTCTCCGAGCGACCGCGTGCCCTCGGCATCCGTCACCGTCCACTCGCGCGACAGCGTCGAGTCGGGAAGCCGGACGCGCGTGCCGTTGTCGACGACCTGCGGCAGCGCCTCCGGACGGAGCGCGAACTTGTCGGGGTCGTCCTCCTCGAGCACGAACGCGCCGTCGCGGGTGATGCCGACCGGGATCACCCGGAAGCGGTCACGATCGATCGCCCGCAGCACCCCGCCCGCCGTGGCGGAACTGATCGAATGCTCGCTGGAGCGCCCGCCGAAGAGCACCACCACCACCGGTTTGGTCATTTCGCGTCCTCTCGCCCTGCGGCTGGTCGTCGTCGGTCGTCAGGTGGGGCGCGATGTCGCGCGGGTCCATGGTGCCGTCGAGCACCATCTTGACCTGCTGCACGATGGGCATGTCGACACCGACCTGCTTCGCGAGCTGGAGCACCGGGGCGACGGATGCCAAACCCTCGGCGGTCTGCTGCATCTGGGTGACGACTTCTTTGTAGCCGTATCCCTGCCCGAGCAGGCGCCCCGCCGTGTTGTTGCGGCTGAGCGGCGACTGGCACGTCGCGATGAGGTCGCCGAGCCCGGCGAGACCCTGCAGCGTCTCGGGTTGGGCGCCCTGCGCGACGGCGAAGTCGGTCATCTCGACGAGTCCGCGCGTGATGATCGACGCCTTGGTGTTCTCGCCGTAGCCGACGCCGTCGACGATGCCGATCGCCACCGCGATGAGGTTCTTCAGCACCCCGCCGAACTCGGTGCCGATGACATCGGTGTTGACGAACGAGCGGAAATAGCGATTGCGCGCGCGGCGCGCGACGGCCTCGGCCGTCTCGGGGCTCAAGGAGCTGATGACCGCGGCCGTGGGCTGCTCGCGCGCGATCTCGAGGGCGAGGTTCGGGCCGGATGCCACCGCGATGCGGGCAGGGTCGCACTCGAGCACCTGCTCGATGACCTGGCTCATGCGCAGGCCCGTGGACTTCTCGACACCTTTCATGAGCGACACGATCGGGACGTCGGTGTGCGCGACGAGCGGCTTGATCGCGGCGAGGTTCTCCCGGAGCGACTGGCTGGGAACCGAGAGGTAGATCTGCTCCGCCCCCCGCAGAGCCTCGGCGAGGTCGGTCGTCGCTGTCATCGTGCGAGGCAGATTGATGCCCGAGAGGTAGCGGCTGTTGCGCTTCGACTCGGTGATCTCGGCGGCCAGCTCCGCGCGACGCGCCCACATCACCACCGATGCACCGCCATCGGCGAGGATCTTGCCGAACGTCGTGCCCCAGCTTCCGGCACCGACGACGGCCACCTTCGGGCCCGCGACGGGCGCGACGTTCCTACGACTCAAGGCGGCCCGTCTCGTTCTGCCCGTGCTGCGACGGGTTCCAGCGCTCGGCCGGGGCGGGAATGCCCCGGATACCGGAGAGCATCTGCGAGATGCGTCCCATGAGCGCGTCGGTCGCGCTCGTGAGCACCGCGGGCGAGGTGGAGCCGGCGTACTCCGACAGATCCATCGCCGGGCCGAACTCGATGATCACGTGGGAGCGACGCGGGAACCTGAGCTTGCCGTAGCGCGGGAGAATCTCTTGCACTCCCCACTGCGCCATCGGGATGAGGGGGAGGTCTCCGGCGAGGGCGAGTCGGACGGCACCCGTCTTGCCGCGCATCGGCCACAGGTCGGGATCGCGCGTGAGCGTGCCCTCGGCGTAGACGATGACGCCGCGTCCGTCCTTCGCGATCTGCTGTGCGGCCTTCATGGACTGGTTCGCACTCGTGGAGGATCGCGGCACGGGGACCATTCCGGTCGCCCGCAATGCGGCTCCCAGGACGGGGACCTTGAACAGGCTCTCTTTCGCCATGAACCGCGGGGCACGACCCACTCGCCAGACCGCGACGGCGACCGTCACCGGGTCGAACTCCGAGTTGTGGTTCGGAGCGAGCACGTACGCCCCCTCGCGCGGGAGGTTCTCCGCGCCGCGGATCTCGATCCGCGCGAACAGTCCCGTGACGGGGACGATGATCGCCGCGAGCGGCCAGAAGGCGCTCGGGCGGCTCTTCTCGGGGTTCGAAGCCACCGGCGTCAGCCCACGACGGAGAAGTCGGCGTCGAGAGCAGTGAGCTTCTCGAGGAACTTCTCGTAGCCCCGGCGGATGATGCCGATGTTGCGCACGGTCGACTCGCCCTCGGCCGCCAGCGCGGCGATCACGTAGCTGTAGCCGCCGCGGAGGTCGGGGACCTCGACGTCGGCGCCGTGCAGGGGCGTCGGTCCGTTGATGACCGCGGCCTGCTCGAGGTCGCGGCGCGGGACGCGGCGATCCGGGCTCGCGATGCCCTTCGGGTGCACGACGATGTCGGCCCCCATCTTGTTCAACGCGGCGGTGAAGCCCAGGCGGTTCTCGTACACGGTCTCGTGGACGGTCGAGGTGCCCGGCGCCTGGGTGAGCGCGACGATGAGGGGCTGCTGCCAGTCGGTCATGAAGCCCGGGTGCACGTCGGTCTCGACCATGACGGGCTTGAGCGCGTCACCACGACGGAACAGGATGCCGTCCTCGCGCACGTCGAACCAGCCGCCGGCCTTGCGGAAGACGTTGAGGAACGTCAGCATGTCCTGCTGCCGAGCGCCCTTGGCGAAGATCTCGCCGTCGGTGGCAAGGGCCGCGCAGGCCCACGAGGCGGCCTCGTTGCGGTCGAAGATCGCGCGGTGGTCGTAGCCGACGAGCTTGTCGACACCCTCGATGAAGATGACGCGGTTGGGCTCGTACGAGATGATCGCGCCCATCTTCTGCAGGACGGCGATGAGGTCCATGATCTCGGGCTCGATCGCGGCGTTCCGCAGCTCGGTCACGCCTTTGGCGCGCACCGCGGTGAGCAGCACCTGCTCGGTTGCTCCGACGCTCGGGTACGGCAGCGTGATGTTCGCGCCGTGCAGGCCGTTCGGGGCCGTGATGCGGATCCCCTCATAGCTCTTGTCGACCACGGCGCCGAAGGCGCGGAGCGCGTCCATGTGGAAGTTGATCGGACGGTCGCCGATGCGGCATCCGCCCAGGTCGGGGATGAGCGCTTCACCGAGAAGGTGCAGCAGCGGACCGCAGAAGAGGATCGGGATGCGCGAGGCACCCGCGTGGGCGTCGATCTCTTCGAAGTGCGCGGCGACCGCGCCCGAGGGGTCGAGGTGAAGGGTTCCCTCCTCCTCGCCCTCGGTCACGGTGACGCCGTGCACCTCGAGGAGCGAGCGCACGACCTTGACGTCGCTGATCATCGGCACGTCGCGAAGGGTGCTGGTGGTGTCGCCGAGGAGTGCGGCCACCATCGCCTTGGTGACGAGGTTCTTCGCTCCCTTGACCTCGACAGTGCCGCGCAACGGACGACCGCCGCGGATGGTGAGGGTCTCTGCCGCCTCCCAGTCCGGCTGCCCGATGGGGTGCTCTCCGGTGTCGCTGACGAGTGTGCTCATAGGGGGGTGGACCTCACTTCGTGGACGAGGGGCGGCGAATCGACCCGATCGGGTCGATCGGGCTCAGCGGACCGGGAGGGTCCGCGGCCGCCATGCCTCGCGGCGCGCCTCGAACTGCGTGATCTTGTCTTCGTCACGCAGAGTGAGCCCGATGTCGTCGAGCCCTTCGAGAAGCCGCCACCTAGTGTAATCGTCGATCTCGAACGAGACCTGGAGGTCGCCCACCGTGGCGGTCTTCGCGGTGAGGTCCACGGTCATCTCGATGCCCGGGTTCTCCTCGAGGACAGCCCAGATCTGCTCAGCCTCGTCCTCGGTGATCACGCCCGTGACCAGGCCCTGCTTGCCCGAGTTGCCGCGGAAGATGTCGGCGAACTTCGGGCTCAGCACGACGCGGAAGCCGTAGTCGCGCAGAGCCCACACGGCGTGTTCGCGGCTGGATCCGGTGCCGAAGTCGGGACCGGCGACGAGGACGGATGCCGAGCGATAGGCGTCCTGGTTCAGTATGAACTCCGGATCCTGACGCCAGTTGGCGAACAGCGCGTCGTCGAAACCGGTCTTGGTGACCCGCTTGAGGAAGACGGCCGGGATGATCTGATCCGTATCGACCGCGGAACGCTTCAGGGGCGCGGCGACACCGGTGTGCGTCGTGAACTTCTCCATGTCAGGCCTCCGCCCCGGTCGAAACGGTCTCGGGCGCGTTCTGCCCGGGGACGGGGTCCAGGTCTGCCGGGCTCGACAGCGTCCCCCGCACGGCCGTGGCCGCGGCGACCAGCGGCGACACGAGGTGCGTGCGGCCCCCCTTGCCCTGGCGTCCCTCGAAGTTGCGGTTCGAGGTCGACGCGCACCGCTCACCGGGCGCGAGCTGGTCGGGATTCATCCCGAGGCACATCGAGCAACCGGCGAAGCGCCACTCGGCACCGAAGTCGGTGAAGACCTTGTCGAGGCCCTCGGCCTCGGCCTCCAGGCGCACGCGCGCCGATCCGGGGACGACCATCACGCGCACGTTCTCGGCCTTGGTGCGGCCCTGGATGACGGAGGCGAAAGCCCGCAGGTCTTCGATGCGGCTGTTGGTGCACGAGCCCATGAACACGGCGTCCACGGGGATGTCCTTCATCGGGGTGCCGGCTTCGAGGTCCATGTACTCGAGGGCCCGCTCGGCGGCCGCGCGCTCGTTCGCGTCGGCGATGTCGGACGGGGTCGGCACCACGTCCGACAGCGACACGCCCTGACCCGGGTTCGTGCCCCACGTGACGAAGGGCTCGAGCTCAGCGGCATCCAGGAACACCTCGGCGTCGTACACCGCACCCTCGTCGCTCGGCAGCGTGCGCCAGTAGGCGACCGCGTCGTCCCAGTCCTGCCCCTGCGGGGCGTGCGGCTTGTCCTTGACGTAGGCGAAGGTCGTCTCGTCGGGGGCGATCATGCCCGCGCGGGCGCCGGCCTCGATCGACATGTTGCACATCGTCATGCGCCCCTCCATCGAGAGGGAGCGGATCGCCGAACCGCGGAACTCGAGCACGTAGCCCTGACCGCCGTTGGCGCCGATCTTGGCGATGATCGCGAGGATGATGTCTTTCGCCGTGACGCCGGGCTTCAGCTCGCCCTCGACGGTGATCGCCATCGTCTTGAGGGGCTTGAGCGGCAGGGTCTGCGTGGCGAGCACGTGCTCGACCTCGCTCGTGCCGATGCCGAACGCCATCGCGCCGAACGCGCCGTGGGTCGAGGTGTGCGAGTCGCCGCACACGACGGTGATGCCGGGCATGGTCAGACCGAGCTGCGGCCCGACGACGTGGACGATGCCCTGCTCCTTGTCGCCGAGCGAGTGGATGCGCACCCCGAACTCGTCGGCGTTGCGACGGAGGGTCTCGATCTGCGTGCGGCTCGTGAGGTCGGCGATCGGCTTGTCGATGTCGAGGGTGGGGGTGTTGTGATCCTCGGTGGCGATCGTCAGGTCGAGGCGGCGCACCGGGCGCCCCTCTGTGCGCAGGCCGTCGAAGGCCTGGGGGCTGGTGACCTCGTGCACGAGGTGCAGATCGATGTAGATGAGGTCGGGCTGACCGCCTTCGCCCTTGACGACGAGATGGTCGTCCCAGACTTTCTCAGCCAGGGTGCGAGGGTTCTCGGGAATCGTGCTCATGGTTTGCGTTTCTCCTCGGGAGGGGTGTGAGGCCCGCGACGAACTCCGCGACGAGAAAGGCCTAGAACAAGGTCTCGTCGCGGCCGCTAAGGAGGAGGCCGACGATCCGCACCTCGTCACGATACCACCGGGCCTCACCCGTCTCGCCGCGCGGCCCGCGCTCGCGCGCTCTCGCTGGACGTAACACGACGCCGCACATTTCGGTGTCATCCGCCCCCTCGTGCGAGCCTGGCGGGACGCCGCAGGAAGGAGCGTGCCGCATGGCCGCGAACGCAGAGCCCGGATTCTCGACCCGACAGGTCCACGTGGGGACCTCGTCCGCGCCCGCCTCGCCGCGTGCCCTGCCGATCTACCTCACGGCCGGCTTCACGTTCACCGACCTCGACGAGTCCGCCGAGCACTTCGGCACCGGCGCGGGCTTCGGATACACGCGCACGGGGAACCCCACGGTGCACGCCGTCGAGGATCGCCTCGCGTCCCTCGAGGGCGGAGACCAGGCCGTCCTCGTCTCCAGCGGTCAGGCCGCGGTCACCGTCGCCCTCCTCGCGCTCGCCGGCGCGGGCGATCACGTCGTCGTCTCCGAGCACATCTACGAGGGCACCCGCGGGCTCCTTCTCGACAACCTCGCGCGGCTCGGCGTCGAGACGACGTTCGTCGACACCTCCGACCTCGACGCGTGGCGGGATGCCATCACCCCGCGCACGAAGGCGCTGTTCGCCGAGACCCTCTCCAACGCCCGGAACGACGTGCTCGACATCGCAGCCGTCTCCGCGATCGGCCGGGAACGCGGCATCCCCCTGGTGGTCGACAGCACGTTCACGACCCCGTACCTCCTTCGTCCGATCGAGCACGGAGCGGCGATCGTCGTGCACTCCGCGAGCAAGTTCCTCGCCGGTCAGGGCGCGGTTCTCGGCGGCGTGATCGTCGACGACGGACGCTTCGACGCCGCGGCATCCGGGCACCTCTTCCCGCACCTCGTGCACGCGGACCGCCTCGGCGGGGCCAGCTACGCCGAGAAGCACGGCACCCGCGCCCGCGGCGCGTACATCCGCGAGAGCGTGGCTCCACGTTTCGGACCGACACCCTCGCCGCTCAACGCGTTCCTGATCGGCCAGGGCATCGAGACGCTGAGTCTGCGTGTCGAGCGCCAGTCGCAGAACGCCCTCGCGGTCGCGCAGTGGCTCGAGGACCGTCCCGAGGTCGAGCGCGTCGACCACGTCGGACTCGCCTCTCACCCGCACCACGCACTCGGTGCGCGTTACCTTCCTCGCGGGACCGGCTCGGTGTTCACCGTGACATTGCGTGGCGGCCTCGAGGCGGCACGGCACGTCGTGCAGTCCGTGAAGCTCGTCACCCACATGACGCACCTCGGCGACGTGCGCTCGCTCGTCCTACACCCGCAGAGCACCTCGCATTCGGCTCGCACGGTCGAGGAGCGCGAGCGTGCGGGCGTCTTCCCCGGCACGATCCGCCTGTCGATCGGCATCGAAGACATCGATGACCTCCTCGCCGACCTCGAGCAGGCGCTCGTCGGAGTGCCCGTCGCCGAGCGCGAGACGGTCGTGCTGTGAGCCGCCTGCAGCACTTCGGCTGGTTCCTCGCACGGGGCTTCGGCCCGCACGGCTGGGGTCACCCGTACCTCCGCTGGAACCACCGCTGGACGGAACCGGGGCTGTACCAGGACTCGGCACGGACCCTCGAGCAGGCCGGCTTCGACCTCCTCATCATCGAGGACGCCCCCTCCCTCGGAAGCGCCGAGACCATCGACCTGCGGGTGCGCCACGCCTTCGGCGGCCCCAAGCACGACCCGCTGCTGCTCGCCCCTTATCTGTTCGCGGCGACGCAGCACCTCGGGGTCGTGCCCACGGTGAACCCTGCGGCGTACCTGCCCTACACCGCGGCGCGACAGTTCGCGACGCTGCAGCACCTCAGCGGACACCGCCTGGGTCTGAATGTCGTCACCGACACCGGCAGCGCGCGGCACTTCTCCACGGCTCCCCAGCTCGGGCACGACGCGGCCTACGACCGCGCCGAGGAGTGGCTCGACGGCATCCGACAGCTCTGGCGGAGCTGGGGCGAGGGGGCACTCGTCGTCGACGAGGAGTCGGGCGTGTACGCCGACGGATCGAAGCTGGATGCCGTCCGCCACCGCGGCGAGCATTTCGGCTTCGACGGGCCCCTGAACGCCGTGCCGTTCACCGACGGCGAGCCGGCGATCGTCTCCCCGGGCGGCTCGGGACGCGGACTGTCGTTCGCCGGCCACAACTCCGACGTGCAGCTCGCGCTGGCTCCCCTCGACGAGACGAGCATCCGCGCCTATCGCGGACGCATCCACGCCGCAGCCGAAGCCGCGGGACGCACCGCGGCCGACATCAAGATCCTCTTCGCGATCCAGCCCGTGCTCGTCTCGTCGCCGGAAGAGGCCGACCGTCTGGTCGCGGCATCCGCGGATCCGTCCGACGAGGCCCTCGTCGCGATCGCGCGCAAGCAGTCGAGCGATCTCGAGACCGACCTGACCGGGCTCGACCTCGACGAGCCCCTCGACCGCTCGATCTTCGGCGAGCACGTGTCGGAGGGCAGCATCAAGAGGCTCGTCGGAAAGCACGACGACGACGCTCCTCTGCGCACGCTGCTGGCCGCCCACGCGCGCCTCGGACGACTGAACGACGGCTCGGGCTTCGTGGGCACGGCCGACGAGTTCGCCGACCGCATCGAGGAGCTGGGCACCTGGGGCAACGACGGCGTGCTGCTGTGGGGAGACCTGCATCCGGTCACCGTGCACCGCGTGCTCGACGATCTGGTGCCGATCCTGCGGCGGCGCGGCATCCTGCGCGAGGAGTACGTCGGCGGCGGGCTCCAGGCCAACCTCCGCGCGTTCTAGGTTTCGGGCCGGCGGCGACCCCTCGTCCCACTTATGGCCGGTTAGCGAGCACTCGACCGGCCAGAAGTGGGACACGCACCGCCAGAAGTGGGACAAGGGGCCGGCACCGCCTCGTCCCCTCCCTGGCGGGCCCGCAGGCGTTCTCGACTGCGGATGCCGCCCGCCCGGCCGAGCCCCCGTGTCCCACTTATGGCCGGTCGGCGCCCTCCCGACAGCCAGATGTGGGACACCTACCCCCCAGAAGTGGGACGAGCGGGAGACGCCCTCCGCGCGCAGCGCCGACGCCGCGCGCGGGTCAGTCGCGCTCGGGGCGCTCCACCGTCGAGGGGGTGCCCTTCTCGTCGGCGACGTCGGCGGCGGCATCCTGACGCCCCTCCGCCGCCGGCTCGCGACGCGCGGCGATCAGGCTCGCGACGGTGGCCACGGCCATCGACACGACGATCACCGCGAGCGACACCCAGGTCGAGATCTCGGGCGCCCACTCGATGGGCTCCCCGCCGTTGAGGAACGGCAGCTCGTTGACGTGCATCGCGTGCAGGATGAGCTTGACGCCGATGAAGGCGAGAATGAACGCGATGCCGTAGTGCAGGTACTTCAAGCGGTCGAGCAGGTCGCCGAGCAGGAAGTACAGCTGGCGCAGCCCCATGAGGGCGAACAGGTTCGCGGTGAAGACGATGAACGGGCTCTGCGTGATACCGAAGATCGCGGGGATCGAGTCGATCGCGAAAAGCAGGTCGGTCACCCCGATGGCCACGAACACGATGATCATCGGCGTGAAGAGCTTCTTGCCGTTGACGCGGGTGATGACTTTCTTGCCGTCGTAGGAGTCGCTCATCGGCAGCACGCGGCGCAGCGTCCGCACGATGAGGTTCTCCTTCTGCGCGTCATCGTCGTCGTCGCCCGGGAAGGCCTGTCGGATCGCCGTGTAGACCAGGAACAGTCCGAACAGGTAGAAGATCGGGCTGAAGTTCTCGATGATCGTCGCGCCGACCAGGATGAACGCTCCGCGCAGGACGAGGGCGATGATGATGCCCACCATCAGGACCTCCTGCTGATACCGGCGCGGCACCGCGAACTGTCCCATGATCAGCACGAAGACGAACAGATTGTCGACCGAGAGGCTGTACTCCGTCAGCCATCCGGCGACGAACTGCCCCGCGACCTCTCCCCCGGCGACGATCCACAACACGCCCGCGAAGATGAGCGCGAGCGTGACGTAGAACACGACCCAGAGGGTCGATTCCTTGGCGGCGGGGATGTGCGGACGCTTGAGGATGATCAGCAGATCCGCGACCAGGATCAGCACGAGCACCACGAGCGTGATCGTCTGGAAGAGCGGGTCCAGCTGCAGCTCCATCGCGGGCCTTTCTCGGGGGGAAACGCTCGAGTTTATCGGCCGTCCCCCGCGCGGCGGGCGGCTTGTGCACGTAGTGCTCATTGCGCGCGTACTTGCGTGAGACGATCGCGCGCGACGAGACACCTCTCAATGAGAGAGTGCTCGCACCGGCGACCGCCGGCAGGACGAACGGATGCCATGGCTGACGACGAGATCGACGACAGGGTCCTCGTGGCACGCGCCGCCGCGGGGTCGGAGATGGCTTTCCGGACGCTGTATCGCGCGTACGTGCGCCCCGTGTACTGGACGGCGCTCGGGTTTGTCGGCAACCCGGCCGACGCCGACGACGTCGTCCAGGACACCTTCGTCGTGGCATGGCGGAAGCTGCCGCGGATGACGCTCGAGGGCACGTCGTTGCTGCCCTGGCTGGCGACGATCTGCCGACTGCAGGCGGCCAACCGCCTGCGGGCGCGAGCGCGACACGGAGCCCACGACGAGCTCGACACCGAGATGCCCGCGCGCATCGACGTCGAACGCGAGGTCGTGGAGGCCGAGATGGTGCGCGCCATCCTCGCGGAGATCCACGGCCTCGGTGAACTCGACCGGGAGATCTTCCGGTTGTGCGCCGCCGAGGGCTACGCCTACCAGGCTGCGGCCGAGCGACTCGGCGTCACCCACGGCACCGTGCGCAATCGCCTCTCCCGCATCCGCACCCGGGTGCGCGCCACCGCGATGGAGACGGAGACCCCATGACCACGCCATCCCTCCCCCCTCTCGACGACGACCGCATCGACGCGATGGAGACCCGCATCTTCGCCCGCATCGACGACGTCACCCGGTCCGATCGACGGCGACGGCGCGCCCGGATCGGCGGATGGACCGCAGCGGCGGCCAGCGTCGTGCTCATCGCGGCGATCGTCGGCCCGGCGGTCCTGAACGGTGGGAGCCGTGCCCTGTTCGAGCAGTCCGCCGCAGGCGGCGGCGACCTCACCGAGCAGTACTCGGGCAGCGCGGACAGCCTCCCCGCCGCCCCGTCCCTCGACGGCGCGCGGACCGAGACGGCTCCCGGCGGCGGGACCACCACCACTCGCGAGATCATCGCCAACGGGTCCGCCACCGTGGAGGCGGACGACGTCGACGCCGCCGTCTCGCGGATCTCGGATGCCGCGACCTCGGCCGGCGGCTATGTCGAGTCCTCGCAGGTCGGGGGCTCCTCCGGTGCCGTGCCGCTCGACGGTGCTCGGGAGGGCACGAACGGCGACCGGTCGACGGCGTGGGTCACGGTCCGCGTCCCCGCCGACACGCTCGCCGAGGTGATGGACGGGCTTTCCGCCGTCGGCACCGTCACCGCCTCGAGCGTGTCGAGGAGCGACGTCACCGACCAAGCGGTGGACCTCCGGGCGCGCGTCGCCGCCGGCGAGGCATCCGTGGCCCGTCTGACCGAACTGA
This sequence comes from Microbacterium testaceum, assembly GCF_001476655.1. GTDB lineage: Bacteria > Actinomycetota > Actinomycetes > Actinomycetales > Microbacteriaceae > Microbacterium > Microbacterium testaceum_C. The sequence continues at coordinate 31,760 of NZ_LDRT01000041.1, forward strand.
TGTCGCAGGCGGCGTCGGTGTCCGACCTCATCACGGCGGAGTCTGCGCTGGCAGAGCGGCAGGCGCAGCTCGACGCCGATCGTCAGCAGCTGACCCTGCTGGAGACCCAGGTCGCGATGTCGTCGCTGTCGGTCCAGGTCTTCCCCTCGAGCTCGACCGTGTCCGCCGACCCCGCGGGATTCGGAGACGGACTGCTGGCCGGCTGGAACGGCCTCGTCGCGGCGCTCAACGGCGTCGTGATCGGGCTGGGTTTCCTCCTGCCGTGGCTCGCGGTGGCCGCGGTGGTCTGTGCTGTCGTCTGGGCGGTGCGGCGGGTGGTTCGCCGGCGTCGCGAGGCCCACGAGGGGTGACCTGTCCGGGCGGTGCGGCGTCTCCGGCGACGCCCGGGCCACCCGCCCCGCGCACAGCAAAAAGGCCCCGACCATTCGGTCGGAGCCTTTTCGCTGTTGGTGACCCCAGCGGGATTCGAACCCGCGTTACCGCCGTGAGAGGGCGGCGTACTAGGCCGCTATACGATGGGGCCGCGTCGCAACCGTTCAAGTATGCACCACAAAAACACGCATGCAAAATCGGGGCGGGATCGCCGCAGATCTCGGGCGTGTCCGGCCACGGTACCGCCATCGCGGAACAGAGGGAAGAGCACGCCGAGTATCCCCAGACGGGCATATCTACTCCCCCGCGATCCCGCACGCCAGTGGTTGCCGCACCCTCGGGCGAAGAGTTGACTTTCGGGTATGCGAGTAACCAAGCACGAACATGCCACCCTCGTCCTGGCCGAGTCGGGACATTCGCTCGTCATCGACCCGGGGAGCTTCACCTCGCCGATCGAGAGCCTCGATGCTCTGGTGGGCATCGTCCTCACGCACGAGCACGCCGACCACTGGACCCCGGATCACCTCACCCGTTTGCTCGACGTGCACCCCGGCACGCCGATCTACGGGCCCGAGGGTGTCCAGCGCGCCGCCGCGGGGTTCGACGTCACCGTCGTGCATCCGGGAGACACGCTCGACCTGGACCCCTTCCACCTCGAGTTCTTCGGTGGGGAGCACGCCGTCATCCACGAATCCCTCCCGGTCGTCGACAACGTCGGCGTCCTGGTGAACGACGCGCTGTACTACCCCGGGGACTCCTACACCGTGCCCCGGCACAAGAAGGTCGCACTGCTCGCGGCTCCCGTGGGCGCCCCCTGGTTGAAGATCGGTGACGCGATCGACTTCGTCCTCGACGTCAAGCCGGCTCGCGTCTTCGCAACACACGACATGACCCTGTCCGCCGCCGGGAAGCAGATGGGCGACGCGCGACTCACCTGGGCCGCCGAACAGAACGGCGGATCGTTCGTCGACCTGAAGCCCGGCGACACGACGGAGGTGTGAGGGCCGCGGGCGGGCCGAACTCCTGAACATCGGCCGCGGAGGCCGGGCATCGCGGGGTGTCCGCGAAGGCGCGGTCCGTTGCTCCGGAGTTCTGCCCGAGCCCGCGCACGTCCCGCGCACAGAAACACCAGATGCCACGACCCCTGGGGCCGTGGCATCCGGTGTTCTGCGGAGCGCAGTGTTACTGCGCGTCGAGATCGGTCTCGAGAAGAGCGACGAGCTCGTCGAGCGCCTGCTCGGCACCCTCACCTTCGGCCTTGAGCGTCACGACGGTGCCGTGACCGGCGCCCAGGCCCATGAGCGAGAGGATGCTGCCGGCGTTGAGGTCGGGGCCGCCCTGGGCCGCGATCGTGACGGGGACCTTCTTCTCCTGCACGGCCTGCACGAAGAGCTTCGCGGGGCGGGCGTGGAGGCCCGAGGCGCTGGCGATGGTGGCCTGACGTTCTGCCATGGTGAATCCTTCCGATTCGACGGGGGTGTTTACGCGGCGACCGTGGCCACGGGAGCGGCCTCGGTGACGGCGGCGTCCTTGGTGCTCCGGCCGATGCCCTTGAGGGCGACGACGATCAGCGCCGTCACGACCGTACCCACAATGATCGCGAGGGGGAAACCCCACACCGGGTTGATCGCGAACAGCACGAAGATGCCGCCGTGCGGAGCGTACGACTGCACGCCGATCAGCATGCTGAGTCCACCGGTGATCGCACCGCCCACCATCGACGCGGGGATGACGCGCAGCGGGTCCGCCGCGGCGAACGGGATGGCACCTTCGGAGATGAAGGAGGCGCCCAGCAGCCACGCGGCGGCACCGTTCTCGCGCTCGACCGGGGTGAACTTGCCGCGGGCGAGGATCGTCGAGGCGAGGGCCATCGCCAGCGGCGGGACCATACCGGCGGCCATGACCGCAGCCATGATCAGGTACGGAGCGGTGTTGGTCTGGCTCGCCGCGGCGAGGCCCGTGGTGGCGAAGACGTAGGCGACCTTGTTGACCGGTCCGCCGAGGTCGAAGCACATCATGAGACCGAGGATGACGCCGAGGACGATCGCGCCGGCACCGCTGGAGGCGAGGCCCGTGAGGCCCTCGGTGAGCGCCGCCATGAGGGCCGCGATCGGGCGGCCGAGGAACAGGATCATGAGCCCCGACGCGAAGATCGAGCCGAGGAAGGGCACGATCACCACCGGCATGAGACCGCGCAACCAGCGCGGGGCGTCGAAGCGACCGAGCCACCAGGCGATGAAACCGGCGAGCAGACCGCCGATGATGCCGCCGATGAAGCCGGCGTTCATGAGCACCGCGACGGCACCGGCGACGAAGCCGGGCGCGATGCCGGGGCGGTCGGCGATCGCGTAGGCGATGAAGCCCGCGAGCACGGCGACGATGAAGCCCATCGACGTCGCACCGATCATGAAGGCGACCGAGCCGAGGTACTGGCCGATCGGGCCGAGCGGCGAGGTCAGGTTCTCGGTGGGGAGGTCCCACAGCGAGTTCTGGATGATGATGTTCGCGGCATCCTTGGTGACCTGGTAGCCGCCGAGCAGGAAGCCGAGCGCGATCAGCAGACCGCCACCGGCGACGAACGGGATCATGTAGCTCACACCGGTGAGCAGCCAGCGCTGGATGCGACGGCCGACCGACTGCTGCACCACGGGGGCGTCCGAGGCGGATGCCGCCGCGGCACCGCCCTGCACGCGGGCGGCGTTCGGGTTCTCGCTGGCGGCGAGGGCCTCGGCGATGAGCTGCTTCGGCTGCTCGATGCCGCGCTTGACGCCGGCGCGCACGACGGGCTTGCCCGCGAAGCGCTGCGGCTCGCGCACGTCGACGTCGACCGCGAAGATCACGGCGTCGGCGTCGTCGATCACGCTCTGCGGGAGGGCCTTGTAGCCGCTCGACCCCTGCGGCTCGACGATGAGGTCGACGCCCTCGGTCTCGGCCCCGGCGGCGGTGAGCGCGTCGGCGGCCATGAAGGTGTGGGCGATGCCGGTCGCGCACGCGGTGACGGCGACGATCTTCTTCGTCTTCGTGGCGGTGGCGGTGCGCGCCTCGGCGCGGGTGGCGGCCGGGGCCTCGGCAGCGGCGGTCGAAGCGGGCGCGGGCGCCGGGGAGACGGCATCCGTGATGATGCGCACCGCGTCGGCGGGGGTCGAGGCCGCGCGCAGGCCCGACATGAACTGATCGTTCATCAGGCTGCGGGCCAGCTGCGACAGCACCGCGAGGTGGGCCTCATCGGCACCCGCGGGGGCGGCGATGAGGAACACGATGTCGGCGGGACCGTCGGGAGCGCCGAAGTCGACGCCCGGGGTGAGGCGGGCGAAGGCGAGGGTCGGCTCGGTCACCGACGCGCTGCGCGCGTGCGGGATGCCGATGCCGCCGGGCAGGCCGGTCTCGTCCTTCTGTTCGCGGGCCCACGCGTCGTCGAAGAGTTCCTGGGCGCTCGTCGCGCGGCCCTGCGCGACGACGCGCTCGGCGAGGGCGCGGATCACCGACTGCTTGTCGGTGCCCAGGGGCGCGTCGAGGGTGACGAGCTCCGGAGTGATGATGTCGGACATTGTCAGTGACCTTTCGTGGTCAGGATGTTGCGAGTGGGGTGGCGAAGGCGGAAACGGCGATCGGGCCCGGGGGCAGATCGGCCGGAGTGGGGGCTTGCGTCCCCGGCAGGGTCGCGGCAGCGGCACCGTAGGCGATGCTGCGCGCGAGGCGGTCGGGGGCCGAGGCCCCGTCGAGATCGGCCAGCAGGTAGCCGGCGAGCGAGCTGTCGCCCGCCCCGACCGTGCTGGCGACCTGGATCTTGGGGGCGCGTCCGCGCCAGGCGCCGTCGGCCGAGAAGAGCAACGCGCCGTCGGCTCCCAGGGTGACGAGGGCGGATGCCACACGCTCGGGTACGAGGCTTCGCGCACGCCGCGCGGCCTCGACGAGAACATCCGCGTCGGCGGCAGCGTCTTCGCCGACGAGTTCGGCGAGCTCTTCGTGGTTCGGCTTGATGAGGTCCGGGTGCGCGGTCTCGACGACGGCTGCGAGAGCGGGCCCGGAGGCATCCACCGCGATGCGCGGGGACGCGCTCCCCCATCGCGTGCGAACGGCGACGATGATGTCGGCGTAGAACGACGCGGGGACCCCGGGCGGAAGGGAGCCCGCCAGGACGAGCCAGGTCGCCCCTTCCGCCGCGGCGACGACCCCCTCGACGAGGGCGTCGGCCTCAGCCGTCGAGAGCTCGGCGCCGGGGAGGTTGAGCTTGGTGGTCTCGCCCGCGGGGTCGGTGATCGTGAGGTTCGCCCGAGCCCGCCCCGCCACCTCGACGGTGTCGAGCGCGATGCCGGTGTCTTCCAGCAGCATGCGGTAGGGGTCGTGGGCATTGACCGGCACGACGGCGCGGGCCGAAGCTCCCGCCGCGGTGACGACACGGGCGACGTTGACGCCCTTGCCGCCGGCGTCCTCGCGCGACGAGAGCGCGCGCTGCACCTCCCCCGGGGCGAGCGCCTCCGCCAGCACGACAGCGCGGTCGGCGGAAGGGTTGGCGGTCAGGGTGATGATCATGCGACACGTACCTCCACGTCGGCGTCGGCAAGGGCCTCGGCCAAGGGTGCGGACGGTGACGCGTCCGTGACGAGAACGTCGATCTCATCGAGACGGGCGAAGCTCACGAGCAGTTCCTCTCCGAATTTGGCCGCGTCGGCGACGAGCACGACCCGACGCGCGGACTGGATGATGGCGGTCTTGACCGCAGCTTCCTCGGGGTCGGGGGTGCTCAGCCCGAAACCCGCGCTGAGACCGTTCGTCCCGACGAAGGCGATGTCGGGGCGCAGCTGCCCGATCGCGCGCACCGTGTGGGCGCCGACCGCCGCGGCAGTGACCCCGCGCACACGTCCGCCGATCGTGGTGAGCGAGAGACGCTCCTCCCCCGCGAGCAGGTGGGCCGCCTCGAGCGAGTGCGTGACGACCTCGACGCCCGTGCCCGCGCTGAGCGCGCCCGGGAGAACCGCCGCAACCGCAGCCGCCGTCGTTCCCGCGTCCACGAAGATCGACCCGCGGAAGGAAGACCCCAGCACCGCGAGGGCGCCGGCGGCGATGGCGCGCTTCGCGTCTCCCTGTCGCTCACGACGCTCGGTGAGCGTCGACTCGGCCGTGCTGGCTCGATCGATGCCGACCGCGCCGCCATGGACGCGGCGGAGCGAACCGACCGTCTCGAGCCGGTCGAGGTCACGACGGACGGTCTCCGTGGTCACGTCGAAGCGACGGGCCAGATCGACGACGCTGACGCGTCCGACCTCGCGCAGTTCGCGCTCGATGAGCTGCTGGCGCTCCATTGCGTACACGGAAATCTCCTTCGAAGATTCCCACACGATACAACACGAAACCACACACAGCAATACGAATGCCACACGATGTCGGCCCACGCCTGAGCGACCCCGCGGATGACTGTGGCGCGGCGATTCCGGTCCACGGACCGCCGGCACCCGGAAGCCCCGGGGGCGTGACGGGGGCGGGCGTCACGACCCGACGCGGGACAGCGCCTCCCGGGTCAGGGAGCCACGACCGAGATGCGGAAGGTGATCTCCTTGCCGTCCGGGCCCGTGAGGGTTGCGTCGGTGGTGCCGGTCGCGCGCGCGATGTAACCGGGGTGGAAGGTCGCGCCCTCGGACGCCCCGCCCGCGGAGAACTCGGCAACGGTGCGGTCGGCGGTCGTTCCCGTCCATTCCGCGTCCGTCCCGTCGGGCGCGGCGATCACGAGCGACGTGCCGACGATCACCGTCACATCCCGCCCGTCGAGGTCGCCCGGTGACACGAGGGTGGGCGGGAGAGCTTGCGTGCTCGCCGACGGTCCGGGCTTCACCGACGACGACGAGCCGGTATCCCCTCCGTTGGACGACGAATCCGCCGTGGCCGTGCACCCGGCCAGGAAGAGAGTCGCCGCGACGGCCCCCGCCACGATGAACGACGAACGCTTCACGTCAGACCTCCTCGGCCGCGACGACTCGCGGCACTGTTGTCCCGGATGCTACCCCGCGCACCTCTCCCTCACCCGAAACGAGCGGGCGGTGGCGAGCGACGTTCTCGCTCCGCCAGACGGTCCCGCGAACGGGCGACCGTCAAGCGAGCGGGTGGTCGGCGAAGAAGGAGAGGACGAGCGAGGTCGCAGAGATCGTCTGCGTGGTCACGCCGGGGCCGCTCGGAGCGACCGCGCCGGGCCACGTGTGGCCCCCGCCGTTGATGCGGTACGCGATCAGGGCGCCGCGGCCCTGGCATCCGGTCCAGGTGTCCCGATCGACGTCGGTGCCCAGCTCGGTGCGCGTCGGGGTCGCGACGCAGCCGTTTCGCCGCGCCTCCCTGGTCAGCCAGGTCGAGACCGATGCGAGAGGGGTTCCGTTGCGGTCGCCGCCCTCGAAGGCCGTGATGGGGTCGGCCGTGCCGTGGAACTCGAGCAGAGGCACGGGGTCGGCCGTGGGGCAGCCCGGGTTGTACGCGGGGTACACCGCGCCAGCGACGACCGCGAAGGCCGCGATGCGATGCGGGAGCGCGCACGACAGGAGCGCGACGAACCCTCCCCCGTTCGAGATCCCGACCGCCGACACGCGATTGCTGTCGACGCAGTAGCGACTCGAGAGCGTATCGATGAGCGCCGAGACGAAGGCCACGTCGTCGGCACCCGAGGAATACGGAGCGCCCTGCCAACCGTCTTTCGGCGAGACTCCCGCCGCCTTCGGGTACGCCACGAGCGACCCGCTGCCGTCGAGATCGCCGAGGTTCTCGAGCGCGCTCTGTGACATTCCGTGGCCATGGAAGGCGAGGATGACGGGGGCCGGCTTCGTGGCGTCGTAGCCCCCGGGAAGACGCAGAAGGTAGCTGCGGCTCTGTCCGTCGACGGTGATCGTGCCGGCTGTGGTCGCGCCGACGGGGGCGGGCGGGGTGGAACCGCACCCGGATGACGAGACAGCCGCGGGAGCGCTCGACGTGACGCTCGCGCTCGGTGTCGGCGACGGCGGGAAGGTCGGGGGCGTCGAGGGGGACGCGCAGCCGGCGAGTGCGATGCCGAGAACCAGAAGGAGAGTGGTCAGGGAACGGGCGCGCACGCTTTCACCCTAAGACGAGGTGCCGAGCACGCCCGAACCGCCTCACCCGCCCGGGGAAGGCGCGGATGCGTCGGCGGGAGGAAGGAACGATGCGGTGTGCGATCAGGGCGCCGCGGCCCTGGCATCCGCCCCACTGCTCCTCGAGCACGTCCGAGCCGACCGGAGCTCGCGTCGGTGACTCCGCACACCCCCGCGCTGCGCTTGCTCGGTGGCGGGTGCCACAGAGCCGGCGGATAGCTGACCACCGGGGGTGCGTGATCCGGATGCCGAGACCTGTGAGCCCGCTCCGACGGCACCGCTGCACCCCGCGAGAGCGAGGCAGACGAGCACAAAGGCGGTAGCGACGACCCGGCGAGCACGGCGTGATACTGCGCGGCGCACCGTCCGCGGGCATCTGGACTCACCCGAGGGCTCATCCTGCGCCTGGGAGCAGCGGCGTCAGCTCTCTGCGGACGCCACGGGATCCGCCGCGGAGGACTCTTCGGCTGCCGGAGGCACCACCTCATCGAGGGAGATGGTGATCGACGACAGGGAGGTCTCCCCCACCCCCAGAAGATCGGCCGAAGCGGCATTCACGGGTTCGTCGTCGGGGAGCACCTCCGCCCGACTGCGGGGCCGGACGGGCTCACCGGGGAGTCCCGCCCACTCACTCGGTTCCTCCGGACGCTGCACGAAGAGTCCCATGGACCCATTCTGGCGCGTCAGCTGGGCGCGGGCTCCGAAGAAACGCGTCAGCGCGCGAAAACGTCCTCCAGCGAGATCCGTCCCGCCGCGTCGACAGACACGCGACCCGTCGCGGACATCCCGTCGACGGCCGCGGGGGTCGGCGCCTCGTCGACCCACCACGAGAGCGCCATCGCGCACGCCCCGAAACCGGCAGCCGCACAGATGACGAGGACCACCGAGAGGGTGATCCAGGTTGCGAGGCGCTCTCGACGCGCGCGACGCTCGCCCGGTGAGGGGCGACGGGGAGGGGTCGTGGTCGCCGTCATGGCCCCTGCCTATCAGCGTCTCTTGTCGGACGCCAGGCGCGGACGGCAAAGCAAAAGCCCCGGCTCTTCGCACTTCGTGCGGTGACCGGGGCTTTTCGTCTTGCTGGGGTACCTGGACTCGAACCAAGAACAACGGAACCAGAAACCGCCGTGTTGCCAATTACACCATACCCCAAGGCGGTGAGCCGTAACTCGTGCCGAGGATCAAGCTTACGTGACGCGGGGCCCTTCGCCAAACCGAGGCCGGCCCGCGCGCGTCGCGAGGCAGGCCCGCGCGCGTCGCGAGGCCGGGCCGCGCGCGTCGCGAGGCCGGGCCGCGCGCGTCGCGAGGGCGCTCGGGTAGCTCGCGAGAACGCGCAGAAACGCGAGAACCTCGCAGGATCCACCGGGGAATCTGCGAGGTTCTCGCCGTTCTGCGCGTGTCGGGCGCCGCACGCTTGGGCGGCCCGGGCTCAGCCGAGGTGCCGGACCAAGGCGTCGAGGCGCCGCAGTGTCTCGGGCTTGCCGAGGAGTTCCATCGACTCGAACAGGGGCGGCGAGACCCGCCGGCCCGTGAGTGCGACGCGCGGCGGGCCGTACGCGACGCGCGGCTTGAGGCCGAGCTCGTCGACCAGCGCCTTCGACAGGGCTTCCTGCACCGCGGCGGCGGTGAACTCCGTCTCGGGAACGAGTTCGAGAGCCCCGACCGACGCGACGAGCACCTCACCCGCATTGGCCGGAAGACCTTTCAGCGCATCCTCGGCGTAGTCGACGTCGGAGACGAAGAGGAACCCGAGCATGCCCGGCACCTCACCGAGCAACTGCACGCGCTCCTGCACGAGGGGAGCTGCGGCGGCGATGATCTCGCGGTGATCCGGCGAGGGCTCCTCGGCGACGTACCCCGCACCCGCGAGGTAGGGCACGATGCGCGCGGCGAAATCGTCGGCATCCAGCATCCGGATGTGGTCGCCGTTGATCGCCTCGGCCTTCTTCTGGTCGAAGCGCGCGGGGTTCGGGTTGACGTCGGCGATGTCGAACGCGGCGATCATCTCCTCGAGCGAGAAGACGTCGCGGTCGCTCGCGAGCGACCACCCGAGGAGGGAGAGGTAGTTGAGCAGACCCTCGTGGATGAAGCCCTTCTCGCGCTGCAGGAAGAGGTCGGCCTGCGGGTCGCGCTTCGACAGCTTCTTGTTGCCCGTCTCGCCGAGCACCAGCGGCATGTGACCGAAGCGCGGGATGAAGGTCGTGACCCCGGCATCCACGAGCGCGGAGTACAGCGCGAGCTGGCGCGCCGTCGACGGCATCAGGTCCTCACCGCGGATGACGTGGGTGATGCCCATGAGGGCGTCGTCGACCGGGTTCACGAAGGGGTAGAGGGGCACTCCCCCGGCACGAACGAGCACGAAGTCGGGGAACGACCCGGCCGGGAAGGTGACCTCGCCGCGGATGAGGTCGACGTAGCTCAGATCGTGGTCGGGCACGCGCAGGCGCCACGCGGGCTGACGGCCCTCGGCGCGGAAGGCGGCCTTCTGCTCCTCGGTGAGGTCGCGATCGAAGTTGTCGTAGCCGAGCTGCTTGGCGCGGCCGTTGGCCTCGTTGCGGGCGTCGATCTCTTCGGCGGTCGAGTAGCTCTCGTACACGGCCCCCGCGGCGACGAGCTTGTCGAGCACCTCGCGGTAGATCTCGTGTCGCTGCGACTGGCGGTAGGGAGCGTGCGGGCCACCGACCTCGACACCCTCGTCCCAGTCGATGTTCATCCACCGCAGCGCGTCGAGGAGCTGCTGGTAGCTCTCCTCGCTGTCGCGCGCGGCGTCGGTGTCTTCGATGCGGAAGACGAGCTTTCCGCCGTTGTGCCGGGCGTAGGCCCAGTTGAACAGGACGGTGCGGATGAGACCCACGTGCGGCAGACCCGTCGGAGACGGGCAGAAGCGGACGCGAACGTCGGCGCCGGAGGCGGTCGTGGTGCGGGGATCGGGCGTGGCAGACATCCCCTCGATCCTACCGGCGGGCGCTGCCGGGCCGATGGTCGCCCAACACCTCCGCCACGACCTCGAGGGCCGCGCCGACCGCGGGGACGCTCTCCGCGCCGCGGGCGGTGACGACGTGCAGCGTGCGCGCTTCGGCGGCCGGGAGGCGCGGCGCGGCGATGCCGGCCGGAAGGGGCAGGGATGCCACGGCCATGCGCGGCAGGATCGCCATGCCCACGCCGAGCGCGACGAGGTTCTCGACCGCGATGTAGTTGTCGGTCTCGAAGGCGATGTCGGGGACGAAACCGGCGCGCCCGCACGCCTCGAGCAGGTGGCCGCGGCACTGCGGGCAGCCGGCGATCCACCGCTCCCCCGCGAGTTGGGACAGGTCGATCGGATCGTCGGATGCCGCCGGGTGCTCGGCCGGGACGACCACGACGGTGTCGTCGTCGGCGAGGTGCCGCACCGACAGACCGGCGGCCGCCGAGGTGAGCTGTTCGCGCCGGTCGCCCGGGTAGCTGTAGATGAGGGCGATGTCGGCGCGATCCTCTCGCACGGCGGCGATCGCCTCGGGAGGTTCGGCCTCGACGAAGCTGATCGAGACGCCGGGACGGCGCGCGGTGACGGCGGCGATGACGCGCGGGACCACGGTCGACGATGCGGAGGGGAACGCGGCGATGCGGACGCGCCCCGCGCGCAGTCCCCGCAGTTCGGCGAGGTCGCCCGCGGCGGCGTCGAGGGCGGTGGTCACGGTCGCCGCGTGACGGGCGAGCACCCGGCCCGCCTCGGTCAGCCGGATGCCGCGCCCGACGCGCTCGACGAGCGGCAGTCCCGCACGCTGCTCGAGGCGGCGCACCTGCTGACTGACGGCGGGCTGGCTGTATCCGAGAGCGCGGGCCGCACCCGTGATCGACCCGGTGTCGGCGATGGCCTTGACCACGCGCAGTCCGTGGGCGTCGAGACCGTCTTCTCCCTCGCTCATGCGGATACATAACCAGATCAGATGCATTTCATGCAACACCTGCTCTAGTGCAATGAGCGACCACGCGGGAGCCTGGATCCATGAGCAGCCTCGCTTCGCACTTCGCCGGCGGCCGTGACTACCTCGCCGCCTGCACCCTCGGTCTGCCGTCGCGCGAGACCGTGCGCGCCGTCCGCGCCGACCTGGACGCCGCGGCATCCGGTCGTCCCGATGTCGTCGCGGCGTCGCAGGCAGTCGAGAAGGCCCGCGCCGCGTACGCGCGGCTGGTCAGCTCCCCGGTCGGCGACGTCGCGATCGGGTCGCAGACCTCGGTGCAGGTCGCGCTCATCGCCGCCTCGGTCCCCGACGGCGCGGAGGTGCTGTGCGCCGAGGGCGACTTCTCCTCCCTCGTCGCGCCCTTCGCGCGCGCGGGTCGCGGCATCCGCCTGCGCACCGCGCCCCTCGACGACCTCGCCGCCGCGATCACGCCCGGCACGTGGCTCGTCGCGTTCTCGCTCGTGCAGTCCGCGACCGGGGAGGTGGCGGATGCCGCGGGCATCGCCGCCGCCGCGGCGCGCGCGGGCACGCGCACGCTGTGCGACCTGACCCAGGCGGCGGGGTGGCTGCCGGTGGACGCGACGATGTTCGACGCGACCGTCTGCCACGCCTACAAGTGGCTGTGCTGCCCGCGCGGGGTGTCCTTCCTCACGCTCACCCCCGACTTCGCCGACGAGATCCGCCCCGTCCAGGCCGGCTGGTACAGCGGCGACGACCCGTGGTCGTCGTGCTACGGCACCGGCGGCGACCTCGCCCCCGACGCGCGACGCTTCGACGTCTCGCCCGCGTGGCAGGCCTTCGTCGGGGCGGCGCCCGCTCTCGAGATGTTCGCGCAGGCCGACATCACCTCGACCTACGTGCACGCGACGAGCCTCGCCGCGCGGTTCCGCGACGGACTCGGACTGCCCCATCCGTCTCGCCCCTCGGCGATCGTCACGTGGCCGGATGCCACGGGCGAAGCGCTCGCCCAGCTCACCGCACACGGCATCACGGCATCCGGGCGCGCGGGTCGGGCGCGTGTGGCGTTCCACGTCTTCAACGACGAGCTCGACGTCGACCGGGCGCTGCACGCGCTCGGCGTGCGCGGGGGCGACGACCTGTCGGCCTTCGACGGACTGGTCTACGCGATCTGACTTTCCCTCCTCCGCGTGAGAGCCGCAGCCATCTGACGCCTGCCGTCTGTGCTCGCGCTCAGGGAGGCGATACGGCACGTCTCGCGAGCGAGCGGGGCCCTGCCGATCGCTACGGGAGAGCGGGAGCAACGGAGAAGCGTCGGGCGAGGATCGCGGCCCCGCACACGGCGGCGACGGACACCAGTGCCCACAGCGCCAGACCCGCATAGCCCGACAGCCCGAGGATGATCCCGGCCAACACCGACCCCACCGCCGCGCACGCGGTCATCAGGGTGTCACTGCGTCCCTGGCGGCGCGGGCGCAGCGCGAGGGGTGTCGCCTCGGTGAGCAGGGCCGACCCGGCGACGGTCGCGGCACTCCACCCGAGACCGAGCAGCACGAGCGCCACGAGGACGCCGATCTGCGCGTCGGCGAACACGGCGGCCGTGACGAGGGAGGCCGCCAGCAGCGCCTGACCGAGCAGGATGACGGGGATGCGCCCCCAGCGATCGGCGAGCACGCCGAACACCGGCGACAGCCCGTACATCCCGAACACGTGCAGCGCGATCGTGACCCCGACGGCCAGGGTCACGGCATCCGGAGCGACGATGTGCGACAGGTGCACCGGGGTCATCGCCATGACCGACGCCATGGTCACGTGGGAGGCGGCCACCGCGAGCATCGCGAACCGCGCGAGCGCGGGACGGTCGGGCTGCGGCGCGACCGGCGCGGATGCCGCGCTCTCGCGGTCGAGACGCTGGGCCAGCAGCAGCGGGTCGGGCCGCAGGACGAGCGCGTAGAGCGCGTACGCCACGGCCTGAGCCGCGAAGGAGAACAGGTAGGCACCGGTCAGCCGCGGCATGCCGATGCTCGCTCCGAGCAGTTCGCCGGGCGCGAGCAGCAAGGGGCCGACCACCCCGCCGACCGTGGTCGCCCACACGACGGTCGCGAGGTCGCGTCCGCGCCGGGTCGCGGGGGCGAGGTCGGTCGCGGCGAAACGGGATTGAAGGGTTCCCGCGTTGCCGGCGCCGATGAGGGCGATCCCCACGAGCAGGAGCGGGAACGCGCGCGTCGCCGCGGCCGTGATGACGACCGCGATGCCGGCGAGGGCGGCGAGGTTGCCCGTCGTGAGGGCGAATCGCCGACCGCGGCGGCCGGCCAGGCGCGCGAGAGGGATCGCCGTCAGCGCCGCTCCCAGCGTGACCGACGCGGTGGCGAAGCCGGACAGCGCCTCCTGCCCCGAGAGGTCGGCCGCCAGCAGGGCGCCGAGCGACAGCGTCGCCCCGAACGCGACGCCGGTGAGCACCTGCCCCGCGGCGAGTACGCGCACGGTGCGCCTCTGAGTCGCGACGAGATCGACGCCCGCCGGCGCGGCGATCTCAGGCATCGCGCGCGGTGTTGCGCAGCACCCCGATGCCGTCGATCTCGACCTCGACCACATCGCCCGCGGAGAACGAGCCGATACCCGCCGGCGTGCCGGTGAGGATCAGATCGCCGGGCAGCAGCGTGAAGACCGCGCTGGCGTAGGCGACGAGCGTGGGGATGTCGTGGATCATGTCCGACACCGGACCGTCCTGCCGGACCTCGCCGTTGACGCGGGTCACGATGCGAGCGGATGCCACGTCGAGGTCGGTCTCGATCACCGGCCCGACGGGGCAGAACGTGTCGAACCCCTTGGCGCGCGACCACTGCCCGTCGGTGCGCTGGAGGTCGCGCGCGGTGACGTCGTTCGCGACGGTGTACCCGAAGATGTACTCCCCCGCGCGCTCGGCGGGGACGTTCTTCGCGATGCGCCCGATCACCACGGCGAGCTCGCCCTCGTAGTCGGTCTGCGAGCTCAGGCGCGTGGGGCGGACGATGACGTCGTTCGGACCGATGACCGAGGTGTTGGGCTTGAGGAACATCAGAGGCTCCTCGGGAGCCTCGCCGCCCATCTCGGCCGCGTGATCGTGGTAGTTCTTGCCGATGCAGACGACCTTGGAGCGCGGGATGACCGGCGCGAGAAGGGCCGCGTCGGCGAGGGGGATGCGCTCACCGGTCGTGTCGAACCCGGCGAACATGGGGTCGCCCTTGAGAACGACGAGGTGGTCGTCGTCGACGATGCCGTAACGAAGGGCGTCCTGGTGGCTGAATCGAGCGATCTTCACCCGGCCAGCCTATCCGCGGGGTGCGACGCAGCGACGGCACCGCCCAGACCCCCGCCGATAAACGCCGTCCATGGTGAGAAACGCGGTCTCACAGCGTTTCTCAGCCGGGACAGCGTTTATCGCCCCTGCTGGCGGCACGCGCGGGAGGCGACCGCCGCCGCCACGACGCACCCGCGAACCACGGAGGGGCCCCGGCATCCGGGAGCCCCTCCTGTCGCGACGCGGGTCAGGCGTCGAGGCGGTACAGCCAACCGTGCTTGTCTTCGGCGCGACCGTACTGGATGTTCGTGAGCTCCTCGCGCAGTTCGAGCGCGAGGGTGCCCGAGGGCTGCTCGTCGATGAAGTCGCGCCCCTTCAGCGTGCCGATGGGGGTGACGACGGCCGCCGTGCCGCACGCGAAGACCTCGACGATGTCTCCGGATGCCACTCCCTCGCGCCACTCGGTCAGCGAGACGTTGCGCCCCTCGACGTGGTGGCCGCGGTCGCGGGCGAGCTGCAGCAGGGAGTCGCGCGTGATGCCCTCGAGGATCGAGTCGGACTGCGGGGTGACGATGGTGCCGTCCTTGTAGACGAACACGACGTTCATGCCGCCGAGCTCCTCGACGTTGCGGTCCTGGTCGAGGAAGACGACCTGGTCGCACTCGTTCTCGTACGCCTCGGACTGGGGCAGCAGGCTTGCGGCGTAGTTGCCGCCGGTCTTCGCCGCACCCGTGCCGCCCTTGCCGGCACGCGAGTAGTCCTCGCTGAGCCAGATCGAGACCGGCTGCACGCCGCCCTTGAAGTAGGCGCCGGCGGGGCTGGCGATGAGGTAGTAGGCGACCTTGTGGGCCGGGCGGACCCCGAGGAAGGCCTCTTTCGCGAACATGAAGGGACGCAGGTACAGGCTCTGGTCTTCGCCCGAGGGCACCCAGGCGCCGTCGACGGCGATGAGTTCTTTCAGCGACTGCAGGAAGTAGGGAACAGGCAGTTCGGGCAGCGCGAGACGGCGGGCGGAGCGCTGCAGACGGCGGCCGTTCTGATCGGGCCGGAAGGTGTGCACCGAACCGTCGGCGTGACGGTAGGCCTTGATGCCCTCGAAGATCTCCTGCCCGTAGTGCAGGACGGCCGCGGCCGGGTCGAGCGAGATCGGGCCGTACGGCGAGACGCGCGGGCGGTGCCAGCCGCCGCGGACCGACCAGCAGATGTCGACCATGTGGTCGGTGAAGCTCTGCCCGAAGCCGGG
This sequence comes from Microbacterium testaceum, assembly GCF_001476655.1. Lineage (GTDB taxonomy): Bacteria > Actinomycetota > Actinomycetes > Actinomycetales > Microbacteriaceae > Microbacterium > Microbacterium testaceum_C. The sequence continues at coordinate 47,636 of NZ_LDRT01000041.1, forward strand.
GCTGGCGAGGATGGCGTCGCGCTCGGCGGCGCTCTTGGCCGCGAGGTTGCGGGTGACGGCGAACTCGAGCGGGTCGAGTCCGGTGTCGGGGTCGGTGTCGATCGTGGTCATCTGTGATCCAAAACTCTTCGTGTGCCGGGGGCGGTACGGGCCGATCGGTCCAGGTTACGCCTGGACCCGTGCGGCGATCGCGTCGCCGATCTGAGCGGTCGTGCGCGACCCCTCACGCGTCGCGATGTCGTCTTCGACCGCGCGGGTGACGCGGGCGGATTCGTCGGCGAGCCCGAGGTGGTCGAGCAGGAGGGCGACGGAGAGGATCGCGGCCGTGGGGTCGGCCTTCTGGCTTCCCGCGATGTCGGGCGCCGATCCGTGCACGGGCTCGAACATCGAGGGGAACGCGCCGTCGGGGTTGATGTTGCCCGAAGCGGCGAGGCCGATGCCACCGGTGACGGCGCCGGCCAGGTCGGTCAGGATGTCGCCGAAGAGGTTGTCGGTGACGATCACGTCGAAGCGACCCGGGTTCGTGACCAGGAAGATGGTT
>NZ_LDRT01000042.1 GCF_001476655.1 Microbacterium testaceum
CGCACGGTCCGCACCGCACGGTCCGCACCGCACGGACGGCCCCGCCCAGACGGCCCCGCCCGTCGCTCACTGGATCCGACGAAGCAACTCCAGCACGGCGAGCGCATAGGCGTCCGCGGGTTCGGGGTGCTCGAACACCACGCTCGCCCCGCCGACCGCGATCTCCACCTCGTATGTGTCGGGCAGACGCCGGAGCGAACGGAAGGCGCTGCGCAGCATCTCGCGCAACTGCGACTCCGACGGCAACCACAGCGCGTCCTCGGTCGCCACGGAGTCCAGCGCCCACTCGGTGGTGCCGTTGAACGCGAGGATCCGCCCCGTCGGATAGTCCCGCGGCTCCACCGTCATCTCGCTGACCGTGAAGACGTCCGCGTCGAATTCGGGCTCATCGAGCTGGAAGCGGTCGCCGGATCGCGGATGCCACACCAATCCCGCTTCACGAAGGGCCAGGGCCATCTCGGTCGAGATCATGGCATCCATTCTGCGGGGCGGTGGGGACACTCGGGCCGGGAGACCCCGCGGCCCACCGACGACGACAGAATGGATGCCATGACCACCCCGTTCGATCCGGCTCGGTTCCTGCCCGACGACCTGCTCGCGCGCATCCGCGAGCGGGCCGTGACGCACGATCGCGACAATACGTTCCCCCAGGACGACCTCGACGAGCTGCGGGCGGCGGGTTACCTCGGCATCCTGGTCCCCACCGCCCGCGGAGGCGCAGGACTCACCCTGGCGGAGGCATCGATCCTGCAGCAGCGCCTCGCGGGCGCGGCACCGGCAACCGCCCTGGCGATCAACATGCACCTCGTGTGGACGGGTGTGGCGAAGGTGCTGCAGGATCGCGGCGTCGACGACCTCGCGTTCGTGCAGCGCGGCGCGGCCGCGGGCGAGGTGTTCGCGTTCGGCATCAGCGAGGCGGGTAACGACCTGGTGCTCTTCGGCAGCGACACCGACGCGCAGCCCGAGGGCGACGGCGGGTACCGCTTCACCGGCACCAAGATCTTCACGTCGCTGGCACCCGTCTGGGACCATCTCGGCGTGCACGGACTCGACACCACGTCGGCGGACGCCCCGCGAATGGTGTTCGCGTTCCTCGATCGCACCGACGCGGTGGTCACGCGCGACGACTGGGACACCCTCGGCATGCGGGGCACGCAGAGCCGAACGACCGAACTCCACGGTGCCGCCGCCCCCGCCGACCGGGTCGTCCGTCGTCTCGCGCCGGGACCGCAGCCCGACCCGCTCGTGTTCGGGATCTTCGCGGTGTTCGAGATCCTGCTGGCCTCGGTCTACACGGGCATCGCGCGGCGCGCGCTCGACCTCGCCGTCGAGACCGCGCAGTCCCGCCGTTCCAAGAAGAGCGGCACGACCTACGCGAACGACCCCGACATCCGCTGGCGGATCGCCGACATGGCGCTCGCGTACGACGCCCTCCCGCCGCAGCTGGCCGCGCTCAGCACCGATGTCAACACCCTGGCCGATCACGGCGGGCGCTGGTTCTCGCTGCTCGCCGGGGTGAAGCATCGCGCCGTCACCACGGCCAAGGCCGTCGTCGACGACGCGCTCCTCGTGGGCGGAGGGTCGACGTACTCCGCCCACAGCGAGCTCAGCCGGCTCTACCGCGACGTGATCGCGGGGATGTTCCACCCCTCCGACCCCGAGTCCGCGCACTCGGCCGCGGCCACGGCGTGGCTCGGACCGGTGTCCGCGTGATGGCCCGCACCCCCACGGCGCAGCTGAGCCCGGCCGATCAGGAGCGCCGCCGCGCGCTCGCGCGCATGAAGGGGGTCGCCCTCGGCGCCCTGATCGGGATGGCCGTGATCTTCGCCGTCGCGTTCGCCTTCCAGCGGGATGTCACGTGGCTGCAGTACGTCCGCGCGGCGGCCGAGGGCGGCATGGTCGGCGCCCTCGCCGACTGGTTCGCGGTGACGGCTCTGTTCCGGCATCCGCTCGGCCTGCCCATTCCACACACCGCGATCATCCCGCGCCGCAAGGACGAGATCGGTCGCCAGCTCGGGGAGTTCGTCGAGACGAACTTCCTCGAGGGCGACGTCGTGCGCACCAAGCTCGAGTCGACGCCGCTCGCGGCGCGGGCCGGGGCGTGGCTCGCCGAACCCGCACACGCCGAACGCCTCGCCGCCGAAGGGGCGACGCTGGCGACGAGCGTGCTGCGCGCCCTGAGCGACGAGGACGTACAGGGTCTCATCGAAGACCTGGCGCGAGAGCATCTCCTCTCCCCCGACTGGGGTCCGTCGGTGGGCGGATGGCTCGAACGCGTCGTGGGTTCGGGGGCACATCACGGTGCCGTCGACCTCGCGTTCGACAACATCGCCGTCTGGCTCGGCAACAACCGCGAGGTGTTCCAGGGTCTGGTGTCCCAGCGTCTGCCCGCGTGGGTGCCGAGCCTCGCCCTGCGGCTGGTCGACGACACGATCTACCGGGAGGCCGTCAGCTTCGTCGACGCCGTCCGCGCCGATCCGCGCCACCAGGCGCGCGGGGCGATCGACGGTTACCTGGCCCGACTCGCCGACAATCTGCAGCACGACCCGTCCACGATGGTGCGCCTCGAAGAGGCCAAGGCCGCCGTGTTCGACAGCCCGCGGGTGCGTCACCTCGCCGCCGATGCGTGGAACACCGCCAAGACCGGCCTGCTCAGCGCCCTCGCCGATCCCGACAGCGCCCTGCGCCGGCGGGCGACGGCGGCCCTCGCCGAGGTGGGCGTTCGCCTTCAGAACGACGAGACCCTGCAACGCCGCGTGGACGGATGGGTCATCGACGCCGCCGTTTTCGTCGTCGGCCGGTACCGGCACGACATCGCGTCGATCATCACCGACACCGTCGAGAGATGGGATGCCGAGGAGACCACCGAGAAGATCGAGCTCATGGTCGGCCGCGACCTGCAGTACATCCGCCTCAACGGCACCATCGTCGGGGCTCTCGCGGGTCTCGCGATCTTCACGATCGCGCACCTCTTCTGGGGCTGACCTCCCGGGCGCGCGCGGGGATCGATAGCCTGAGCGCGTGAGCGACGATCCGGGCCGGGAGCTCCTCTTCTCCTACGGGACGCTGCTGCTGCCCGAGGTGCAGCTGGACACGTTCGGCCGCCGCGTGGCGAGCGACGAAGACGTCCTCCCCGGCTATCGACTCGAGTGGACCGACATCGACGACGAACGCGTCACCGCGCTGTCGGGACTCGGCGCGCACCCGATCCTGCGCCGCACGGGCGATCCGCGCGACCGCGTGTTCGGGCGGGTGCTCGAGCTCTCCTCCGACGAGTTGGACGCGGCGGACGAATACGAGGTCTCGTTGTACCGGCGAACGTCCGCGGTCCTGTCCAGCGGCCGCGAAGCCTGGGTCTACGTCGGCGTCTGAGAGCCCCTGCACGCCGAACGCGTCGCGCGCCACCCCCGGCGCGATGTCGGAGGCCGACGATATCGTTGTCGACGGTGGAATGCGGGCGACGACTCGGACCCGCGGCACCGGCGTGACGCGGAGGAACGATGATCCAACTGGTGCTGGCGCGGCACGCGAAGTCCGACTGGGCCGACGAGGGACTCGCCGACCACGACCGACCGCTCAACGAGCGGGGTCGACGCGATGCTCCCCAGGTCGCGCGCGCGGTGAGCCGGAGGGGCGTTCGTCCCGAAGTGCTGCTGTCCAGCACGGCCCTGCGCGCGGCGACGACCGCCGAGATCTTCGCCGCCGAGTTCGAGGTCGAGGTCACGCAGCGCGCCGACCTCTACCTCGCCGACCCGCCGCAGCTCCTGGCCGCCGCGCGCGAGGCCGGGGCGAACGAGGTGATGGTGGTCGCGCACGACCCCGGGATGAGCGCGCTCGTCTCGCGTCTCGCCGACCGCGACGTGCGAATGGTCACGTGCGCCGTCGCGATCTTCACGTGGCATGAGGGCACGTGGGACGACGTGGATGCCACAGCGCCCGACGAGTTCGAGCTGCTGACGCCGTAGCCCCCGGACGTCTCTCGGGAACACCCCTCACACCGCCGCGCGCGCGACCCGGGCGACCTCCCCCGACGTCACCAGCTCGGTGACCGCCTCGATCTCGGGCGACACGAACCGGTCGGGGCCGGGACCGTCGACACGCGTGCGCACGAGCTCGCGCACCGCTCCGGTGGCCGCTGCCGGCTGCAGCGGGGCGCGCAGGTCGAGGGCGCGGCATCCGGTCATCACCTCGATCGCGAGGACACGCGCGAGGCCGTCGAGCGCCCGGCGGAGCTTGCGCGCCGCAGCCCATCCCATCGAGACGTGATCCTCCTGCATCGCGCTCGAGGGAATGGAGTCCACCGACGCGGGCACGGCGAGGCGCTTGAGCTCCGACACGATGCCGGCCGCGGCGTACTGCGCGATCATCAGTCCGCTGTCGACTCCGACCTCGTCGGCGAGGAAGGGCGGCAGGCCGTTGCTGCGGGCCACATCGAGCGCGCGGTCGGTCCGTCGCTCCGACATGGATGCCACATCCGCCACCGCGATCGCGAGGAAGTCGAGCACGTACGCCACCGGCGCACCGTGGAAGTTGCCGTTCGACTCGACCCGACCGTCCACCGTGACGACGGGATTGTCGACCGCGGAGGCGAGTTCGCGCTCGGCGACCGTCACGGCGTGCGAGAGCGTATCGCGCGCCGCGCCGTGCACCTGGGGCGCGCAGCGCAGCGAGTACGCGTCCTGGACGCGCGTGCATTCGGGACCGCGGTGACTCGCGACGATCGGCGAGCCGGCGAGGAACGCGCGCAGGTTCGCCGCCGAGGCCGCCTGACCGTGCTGCGGACGCAGGGCCATGAGGTCGGCGGCGAACACGGCATCCGTCCCCAGCTGCGACTCGACGGAGAGCGCGGCGGCGACGTCGGCGGTCGTCAGGAGCGTCTCGAGGTCGTGCAGGGCGAGCAGCAGCATGCCGAGCATTCCGTCGGTGCCGTTGATGAGGGCGAGGCCCTCTTTCTCACGCAGACGCACCGGTTCGATCCCCGCCGCGGCGAGCGCCTCTCCCGCGGGTCGCGCGCGCCCGTCGACGTCGCGGACCTCCCCCTCGCCCATGACCGCGAGCGCCACGTGCGACAGGGGGGCGAGGTCACCCGAGCAGCCGAGGGAGCCGTATTCGCGGACGATCGGGGTGATGCCCGCGTTCAGCAGCGCCGCATACGTCTCGACCACCAACGGCCGCACGCCCGTCCGCCCGGTTGCGAGGGTCTGCAGGCGCAGGAGCATCAGGGCACGGATCACCTCGCGCTCGACCTCGGCCCCCGTGCCGGCGGCGTGCGAGCGGACGAGGCTCGCCTGCAGTTGCGCGCGGCGGTCCTCGGCGATGAAGGTCGTCGCCAGCGCCCCGAACCCGGTCGAGATGCCGTAGTGCGGCTGCGGGTCGTCCGCGAGGCCTTCGATGAGCGCACGCGTGTCGGCGACCTGCCGCAGGGCGTCGGCGGCGACCTCGACCCGCGCATCGTGCCGGGCGACGGCGACGATGTCGCTCGGGTGAAGGGGGCGTGTTCCGACGGTGATGCTCGTGCTCATACGCCGATTCCATCGCGTCGAGGGTCGCGGAACGGCGGGGATCTGGCATCCTGTGTCTGTCATGCCAGACAAACCTCGCCCGCAGGTTCCCGCCGCCGACCAGACGCTGCGGATCCTCTCGCTGCTCGCGCGCCAGCCCGGCCCGATCGCCGCGCAGACGATCGCCACAGCCCTGGGCATTCCCCGCTCGAGCACCTATCACCTGCTCGCGACGCTCGAAGAGCACGGCTACGTCGTGCACCTGCCCGGCGATCGACGGTGGGGGCTCGGCACCGCGGCCTTCGAACTCGGCGGCGGGTACGCGCGCCAGCAGCCGCTGGCGCGACTCGGACGGCCCCTGCTCGCCGCCCTGTCGGATCGCGTCGGCGAGAGCGCGCACCTCGCCGTGCTGGTGGGGCGCGACGTGCTGTACATCGTCGAGGAGCGCGCGCCGCGGCGCCCCGCCCTCGTGACGGATGTCGGCGTGCGCCTTCCCGCCCATCTCGCCGCCACCGGCCGGGCGATGCTGTCGGCGCTCCCCCGTTCGCAGGTGCGGGCGCTGTATCCGGATGCCACGGCCCTCACGCAGCGCACGGGCCTCGGTCCCACGACCCCCCGCGAACTGCGCGAGCTGCTGCGGGCCGTGCGCGCCGCGGGCTACGCCAGTGAGGACGGCGAGGTGACGCCCGGGTTCCGCTCCGTGGCCGCGCCGGTGCTCGACCACGCCGGATGGCCCGCCGCCGCGGTGGCGATCACGTGGCCGGCCGACGGACCCGCCCGCGATGCCGAGGCGCTGGCGTCAGCGGCATCCGGAACCGCCGCCGAGCTCGCCCGCCGTATCGGCGGGCACGCCTGACGCGCGGTGCGGGACAGCGGACCCCGAGTCCTCCCCTTGAGCGTCCGAAACACCCGCACGAATGGCGAGAATGTCCGTGTTGTGGACACTCAACGGCGTTTCGAGCCCACCCGCGAGCCGGAGAGCCGCACCGTCTCAGCGCACCACGAGCCGCGGCTCCACCAGCACGTGGGCTGCCCCCGCGACCGCGGCGCGCGGGGCGACCACCGTCCCGTTCTCCCCCATGAGCAGATCGAGGGCTCCGGATGCCACGCGCTCGGGCAACTGCTCGACGCTCGAGAGGCCGAGCGCCTCGGCCGCGGGTGTGTTGTCGAAGCCGACGATCGTGATGTCGTCGCGACCGGCGAGGGTGACCGCGAGGTGGGCGCCGATCGCGAGGGAGTCGCTCGCGCAGACGATACCCGTGACGCCCGGGTCGGCGGCGAGACCGGCGGCGACGACGTCGCGCGCCGCCCCCACGTTCTCTTCGACGACCCAGCGCGGACCCTCGGGTGCCCTCTCCCGCCAGCCCCGCTCGCGCTCGTCGCCCGTGCCCGATCCCCCCGGCCAGCCGAGGAAGGCCACGCGCCCGTTCCCGCGCCCGAGCGCGTGCGCGGTCGCCGCCCGCGTCCCCGCCGCGCCGTCGACGTCGACCCAGAGGTGCGCGGGGGCTTCGACGTCGTCCTCGCCCCAGGGCCGTCCGAACGAGACGAACGGCAGATTCCGCGCGGTCAGCCAGCCGGTACGCGGGTCGCCGTGGAAGGTGCCGGTGACGACGACGGCATCCACTTCTCCCCCCTCGAGAAGGTCGCCGAGCCGGGCGATCTCTTCCTCGGGCGTGCGCGCCGCGTAGAGGAGCACGCGCATGTCGCGTTCGCCGGCGCGCTCGGTGAGGGCGTGCACGAAGCGGTCGAGGACCACGCCGGAGATCCCCCCGGCGTACGGGTCGAGATGGATGCCGATGGTCGAGCTGCGGCGGGTGCGCAAGCGCCGTGCGGCCGCGTGCGGGCGATAGCCCAGTTCGGCGATGGCCGCTTCCACGCGTTGTCGCGTCGCTTCCTTCACGATGTCGGGGGTGTTCACCACGTTCGACACGGTCTGTCGCGAGACCCCCGCGATCCGGGCGACATCGTCGACGGTGGGCGCTTTCGCCACGCGGCCTCCCTCGCTCGTCGGCTCCGGCGGCACGCGCCACCAGACCGTCAGCCTAAGCGGCGGAACAACCGCTTGACAGGCGCGACCGTCGTTTCGTACCTTTGTCAGACCCGAGTTTGAACGTTCAAACTTTGCTCTCCGTCCACGAACGGAGGGGTCGCATGCCTCATCGAAGGAGAGAGACACATGACACGGCACACCCCCATCCGCCGCGCGCGAGGCTGGCTCGGAGCCGCCGCGCTCCTCACCACCGGCGCCCTCGCCCTCACCGCCTGCGGCTCGGGATTCACCGACGCGCCCGGCGAGGGTCAGGCCTCCGGAAGCGGAAAGCTCAGCATCCTCATCGGTTCCTCCGGCGACGCCGAGACCAAGGCCGTCACCGACGCCGTCGCCGCGTGGAGCGAGAAGTCCGGCGTCCCGGCCGAGGTCCAGACCGCCAACGACCTCCCCCAGCAGCTCTCGCAGGGCTTCGCCGCGGGTTCCCCGCCCGACCTCTTCTACCTGGCACCCGAGGCCCTCGCCGGATACGCGGCGAACGGGTCGATCGCGGCCTACGGCGACGATCTCGCGAACAAGAGCGATTTCTATCCCTCGCTCGTCGACAACTTCACCGTCGACGGAAAGTTCTTCTGCGCCCCCAAGGACTTCTCAACCCTGGCACTCATCATCAACACCGACCTGTGGTCGGCAGCGGGACTCACGGATGCCGACATCCCCACGACGTGGGACCAGTTGGCATCCGTCGCCCAGAAGCTGACCACCGACGGGCGCGTGGGCCTGGCGTTCGGCGCCGAGTACCAGCGCGTGGGCGCGTTCATGGCGCAGGCGGGCGGCGGACTCGTCACCGACGGCAAGGCCACGGCCGACAGCTCCGCGAACGTCGAGGCGCTGACCTACGTGAAGACCCACCTGAACGACGGCAGCTTCGCCTTCGCCTCCGATGTGGGAGCCGGCTGGGGCGGCGAAGCCCTCGGCACGCAGAAGGCCGCGATGGTGATCGAAGGCAACTGGATCACCGGCGCCATGAAGGCCGACTACCCCGACGTGAAGTACAAGGTGGCCGAGCTCCCCGCCGGCCCCGGGGGCAAGGGCACCCTGCAGTTCACGAACTGCTGGGGCCTCGCCGCCGACAGCGGCAACCAGGAGCAGGCGCGCGACCTGGTGCAGTACCTGACGAGCACCGACCAGCAGCTGGCCTTCTCGAAGGCGTTCGGCCCGATGCCGTCGATCCAGTCGGCCGCCGACGCGTGGTCGCAGGCCAACCCCGACCAGACCGCGTTCCTTGCCGGTGCGCAGTACGCCCAGTTCCCGCCGAACATGGCCGGAGCCGCCGACGTCATCACCGACTTCAACGCCCAGCTGGAGTCGTTGAAGACCGGCGACCCCCAGGCGCTGCTGAAGACGGCGCAGTCCAACCTCGAGGCCATCGTCAAGTAATCGACATGAGCGCTCTCTCCACCGCGTCTCGCCGCGCCGGATCCTCCTCCTCGGGGATCCGGCGCGGCGAGGCCGCCGCCGGCTGGCTGTTCACCGCGCCCGTGCTGATCATCCTGGGCGTGTTCCTGCTCGTCCCCGTGCTGATGGCGCTGTGGGTGAGCTTCTCGGACTGGACGGGGCGCGGCAGCCCCTTCTCGTCGAACGTCGGCTTCGTCGGTCTCGACAACTACGCCGCCGTCACGACCGGCGGCGGGCTCGCCGAGCGCGACTTCGGCACGGCCCTTCGCAACAACGCCTGGTACGTGCTGCTGGTCGTGCCGCTGCAGACGGCGCTCTCCCTGTTCCTCGCGGTGCTCGTCAACCGCGCGATCCTGCGCGGACGCGGCTTCTTCCGCACCGCGTTCTACTTCCCCTCGGTCACCAGCTCCGTGGCGATCACCGTCCTCTGGCTGTTCCTCTTCTCCTCCTCGGGCGCGATCAACGAGGTGCTGTCGTGGCTGGGCGTCAACGGCCCCAACTGGTTCAGCGACCCGTCCGGCGTCGTCCACAATCTGCTCGCCGCCGTCGGGGTCACCAGCGGCCCCGCTTTCCTGACCGGGAACACCCTGCTCGGCGTCTCGTGGTGGGACTGGCTCGCCGGCCCCTCGGTCGCGATGTCGGCGTTCATCCTCATGGCCGTCTTCACCACGTCGGGCACGTTCATGCTGCTCTTCATCGCGGGCCTGCAGAACATCGGCGGCGACGTGCAAGAGGCCGCCATGATGGACGGCGCGAACGGATGGCAGCGCTTCTGGCGCGTCACGCTCCCCCAGCTCAAGCCGGTGCTCTTCACCGTGCTGACCCTGGGACTCATCGGCACGTGGCAGGTGTTCGACCAGATCTACACGGGCACCCAGGGCGGGCCGGGGAAGACGACGCTCACCCCGGCGTACCTCAGCTACTCCTCTGCCTTCCTCTCCCAGCAGTGGGGCCAGGGAGCGGCGATCGCGTTCGTGCTGTTCGTCATCATCGTCGCCCTGACGATTCTGCAGCGCTTCGTCCTGCGCGACCGCCCGGTCTCGCGCCGCCGCATCCGGCAGTACGAGGTGCCGGCCACCGCCCGGAGAGCCGCCGCAACCGCGAAGGGAGGCACGCGATGACCGCCACGGCATCCCCGCGAACGACCCTGCTCGCCGAGCAGCGGCTCGACGGTCCCGCGCGCCCCGCGAAGCACCGCCTATCGCGCAAGACGCTCGGCTGGCAGATCGGTCTGTACACCCTCCTCGTCGTCCTCGCGCTCATCTACATCTATCCGTTCCTCGTCCAGGTGGCGACGTCGTTCAAGACGGATGCCGCAGCCGCGGCCGATCCGATCTCGCTGACGCCGCAGCCCTTCACGTGGGCCGCGTACGAACGGCTGTTCCTGAACTCCGACTTCCCCGTCTGGTTCGGCAACTCCGTCGTGGTGACGGTCTTCGTCACCGCGGGGCGGGTGTTCTTCAACTCCCTCGCCGGCTACGCGCTCGCCCGTCTGCAGTTCCGCGGTCGCGGGATCGTGTTCGCCGGCCTCATCGCCGTCATGGCCGTTCCCACCGTGGTGCTGCTGATCCCGAAGTTCCTCGTCATCAACCAGCTCGGCATCTACGACTCGTACGCCGGCATGATCCTGCCCCTGCTCGTCGACGCCGCGGGCGTGTTCATCATGAAGAACTTCTTCGAGTCGATCCCCCCGTCCGTCGAGGAGCAGGCGCGCATCGACGGAGCCGGCACGTTCCGCATCTTCTGGTCGGTGGTCCTGCCGATGGCGCGCCCCGCGCTCATCACCATCGTGATCCTGTCGTTCCAGGGATCGTGGAACGAGCTGAGCCACTTCGTCATCTCCACCCAGTCCCCCGAACTCACCACCCTGACCAAGGGCGTCGCCTCGCTCGCGAGCGGACAGCTCAGCCAGGGCAGCCAATTCCCCCTCAAGCTCGCGGCCGCGGCCATCATGACGATCCCCGTCGCCGTGGTGTTCTTCATCTTCCAGCGCCGCATCATGAACGCCAGTGAAGGAGCCGTCAAAGAATGACCACCGCCCCCGCCACCTCGACGACCGGGACGACCACCGAGACCACTCCCCTGCAGCCCCTGCTCGACGACGCGGTGATCGTGCTGCGCGCCCCCACCCAGGTGTGGTCCGACACCACGGGCGACATGGGTGCCGCCCCCGTGCACGGGGTCTACC
>NZ_LDRT01000043.1 GCF_001476655.1 Microbacterium testaceum
GTGAAGGGCCGAGCGATCGCCGAGACGGTCGACGTCACACCGTTCTGATGCCGGCTTCGCGACGACGCGGGCGGCAGACGGGCGAAGCGCCTGCGGGCTCGGTACGTAGAATCGAGCGCGTGTCCCGTCCCTCCGGTCGTCTGCTCGCTCCCGTGGCGCTCGTCGCGCTCCTCGCCTTGAGCGGATGCACGGGTGGCTCCCCGGCGCCCGTTCCGGCTCCGGCCACCACCGCGCCGCCGGCCGCCACCGCGCCCCCGTCCGGCCACCAGCGCGCCTGCCCCCACCCTCGACCCCGAGGGAACGGCAGCCGAGAACCTGCCGTACTTCGCGCAGGTCGTCGCGTCCGTCGCTGCCGGCTCCACCCCCGTCTCGGGGCGGGCGTACATCGACGCTCTGACCCAGGCCGGCTTCGACAAGGCGGCGATGCAGGTCACGCAGGACGAGTCGACGATCGGCAACCCCGCCGAGAGCATCGAGTTCTCGGTGCGATGGGGTGACGAGTGTCTCGTCGGTCAGGTGGGCCCGTCGATCGGCACACCGGTCAGCACGGTGCTCCCCGGGCTGAACTCCGGCGGGTGCCTCATCGGGCAGACCCGACCGATCGACTGGTGACAGCAGACGGCCGAGGCCGCGGCGGGCCCACGTCGCCTGAGCAGGGCCGGCCGGCCCCCGCGCCTCGGCACCGTCGTGCACACCCTCGGCCGACTCGCCCCACCGCCCCAGGGTGGCCGCCCGTCGGGCCGGGCGAGGTCGGGTCACGGCCCCGTCCGAGTCGTCCCGCCCACGGGCCATAGACTGGTCGGGTTATGGCGGAATACATCTACTCCATGGTCCGCGCGCGCAAGGCCGTGGGCGACAAGCTGATCCTCGACGACGTCACGATGTCGTTCCTCCCCGGTGCCAAGATCGGCATGGTCGGGCCGAACGGTGCCGGAAAGTCCACGATCCTCAAGATCATGGCCGGACTCGACACCCCCTCCAACGGCGAGGCCCGGCTGAGCCCGGGCTTCACGGTCGGGATCCTCATGCAGGAACCCGAGCTCGACGACAGCAAAACCGTCCTGGAGAACATCCAGGACGGGGTCGCGATCAAGCCGAAGCTCGACCGGTTCAACGAGATCTCGGCTCTCATGGCCGACCCCGACGCCGATTTCGACGCGCTCCTCGCCGAGATGGGCACGCTGCAGGAAGAGATCGACGCCGCGGACGGCTGGGACCTCGACTCGCAGCTCGAGCAGGCGATGGACGCCCTGCGCACCCCGCCCGCCGACGCGAGCGTGGTTCCGCTCTCCGGGGGTGAGCGTCGTCGGGTCGCCCTGGCGAAGCTGCTGCTGCAGAAGCCCGACCTCCTCCTGCTCGACGAGCCCACCAACCACCTCGACGCCGAGAGCGTGCTCTGGCTCGAGCAGCACCTGAAGGCCTACAAGGGCGCGGTCATCGCGATCACCCACGACCGGTACTTCCTCGACAACGTCGCGGAATGGATCGCCGAAGTCGACCGCGGTCACCTGTACCCCTACGAGGGCAACTACTCGACCTACCTCGAGAAGAAGGGTCAGCGTCTCGACGTCCAGGGCAAGAAGGACGCCAAGCTCGCCAAGCGCCTGAAGGAAGAGCTCGAGTGGGTCCGCTCGAACGCGAAGGGACGCCAGGTCAAGTCCAAGGCGCGCCTCGCCCGGTACGAAGAGATGGCGGCCGAGGCGGAGCGCACGCGGAAGTTGGACTTCGACGAGATCCAGATCCCCGCGGGTCCGCGCCTGGGCAGCATCGTCATCGACGCCAAGAAGCTCGAGAAGAGCTTCGGTGACCGCTCGCTCATCAGCAACCTGAGCTTCAACCTGCCGCCCAACGGCATCGTCGGCGTCATCGGTCCCAACGGTGTGGGAAAGACCACGCTCTTCAAGACCATCGTCGGCCTCGAGCCGCTCGACGGCGGCACGCTCAAAATCGGCGAGACGGTCAAGATCAGCTACGTCGACCAGTCGCGCGCGAACATCGACCCGGAGAAGACGCTGTGGGAGGTCGTGTCCGACGGCCTCGACATCATCACGGTGGGCAAGACCGAGATCCCCTCGCGCGCCTACGTGTCGAAGTTCGGCTTCAAGGGTCCTGACCAGCAGAAGAAGGCCGGGGTGCTCTCCGGCGGTGAGCGCAACCGCCTCAACCTCGCGCTCACGCTGAAGGAGGGCGGCAACCTGCTGCTCCTCGACGAGCCGACCAACGACCTCGACGTCGAGACCCTGAGCTCGCTCGAGAACGCTCTGCTCGAGTTCCCCGGTTGCGCCGTCGTCATCACCCACGACCGGTGGTTCCTCGACCGCATCGCGACGCACATCCTCGCGTACGAGGGCACGGAGGAGCACCCCGACCAGTGGCACTGGTTCGAGGGCAACTTCGAAGCCTACGAGGCGAACAAGATCGAACGCCTGGGTGCGGATGCCGCCAACCCGTCGCGCTCGACGTACCGCAAGCTGACGCGTGACTGACGCAGACGCCCGCCCCGTCTCGGGCCCCGCGACCGCGGGGCCCGAGCGGCTTCACGTGCCCATCCCGCTGCGGTGGGGCGACCTCGACGCGCTCGGGCATGTGAACAACACCTCGATGCTCAAGCTGCTCGAAGAGGCCCGACTGCGCGCATTCTGGCGCGGCGACGACGAGGGCGAGGCCCTGCCGACGGCGGTGTTCGACATGAGCGTGCTCGAGAGCGGGGGAGAGCGGGCGACCCTCATCGCCCGGCAGGAGATCGAGTACCTGCGGCCCGTTCCCTACAGTCAGCGCCCCCTCGACGTGCGCATGTGGATCGGCGCGATGGGCGGCTCGAGCGCCGACATCTGCTTCGAGGTCTTCAGCCCGCTCGGCGACGCCGACCAGGTGCTCTACGCGCGCGCCACCGCGGTCGTCGTGCTCGTCGACACCGCAAGCGGTCGGCCGATCCGCTGGAGCGAGACCGAGCGGTCCGCGTGGGCACCGTACGTCGGCGACCCGATCGTCTACCGTCGTCGCTCCACCAAGGGCTGATCCCCGCGGGGTTCCGGTCGGTCAGGCCACCCACCGGGCTCGTGACTGCACCGGAGCGGGTTCACGCCCGCCCTTCGGCATCCCGCCCCGAGGTCAGTCGCGCGGAACGCGCACCATGACCTCCTGGGCGACGCTCGCGAGGAGCACCCCCGAGCGCGTGTACACGCGGCCCGTCGACAGGCCGCGGCCGCCGCGGGCGTTCGGCGACTCCTGCACGTAGAGCAGCCAGTCGTCCACGCGCCCGGGGCGGTGCCACCACATCGCGTGATCCAGGCTCGCGACGCGCAGGCCGGGAGCGTTCCAGGCGACCCCGTGCGCGCGCAGGATCGTCTCCTGGATCGTGAGGTCGCTCAAGTAGGCCAGGGCCGCGCGGTGCACCGCGGGATCGTCGCCGATGGGCCGGCGCAGCTTCATCCACACCGCCTGCTGCGGGACGTGCGGGCCCTCGACGGAGGCGTAGACGGGGGAGCTCACGTGCCGCACGTCGACCGGGCTCGCCGAGAGCATCCGCCGACTGATCGGGTGCAGCGCCTCGACGTCGACTGGGGCGACGTCTTCGGGCGTCGGGACGCCCTCGGGCATGGGCTCGAAGTGCTCGAGACCCGGGTCCTCGTCTTGGAACGACGCGATCATCGAGAAGATCGGCACACCCGACTGGAACGCCTGCGTACGACGCGTCGAGAACGACCGGCCGTCGTGGATGCGGTCGACCGAGAACGTGATCCCGTCGGCGGGGTCGCCGGGACGCAGGAAGTACCCGTGCATCGAGTGCACGGTGCGCTCAGGGGGAAGGGTGCGCGAGGCGGCGACGATCGTCTGCGCGAGCACCTGCCCGCCGTAGACGCGGCCGGTCGGCATGGCCTGCGACACGCCGGTGAAGATGTCTTCGGTGGTCCGGGCGCCGGCATCGCGGAGGTCGAGGACCGCGAGCAGCGACGCCACGGGATCGATGGCGTCGGTCACGCTGACTCCCGTTCGTTCCTGGCGCGGCGAGGGGCGCACCAGTTGCTAGTTTAGAGCGGGTGTCCGCCCGCCTGTTGTTCCCCGACCCGCAGGCGGCAGCCGACCTGCTCACCTTCGCCGGCCGCACGATCCGTCTCGGCGACGGAACCGTGCGTCTGCGCGCCCGTGACGGCGTCCTCGTCACCACCGCCGCGCCCCTGGCCCCACGCGGCCTGATGGACAGCACGCCCACCGTGCTCGGTCTGCGCGCCTCGGCGATCGACCCCGAATTGGAGTGCGACCTCGTCGTCGAGGCGGCCGCGCTCCTCGCCGCTCCCGACGACGCGAACGCCGTCATCCTGCCCGACACGGCGACCTCGCCCGCGTGGGCCGGCATCTCGCCGCCGCAGGGGGGATGGGAGCAGACGGATGCCGTCGACGCCGCCGTCCTGGCATCCCGGGCTCAGTACGGAGTCGCCGCGGTCGCCGACGCTCTGCCCGCCGACGCCGGGGAGGACGTCGTGCGCATGATCCGCGCGCAGGTGTGGGGTCAGCCCGACGAGGCCCTCGCCGGTCTTCCCCTCGGCGTCGCCTTCGCCGCCTTCGCCCTCGGGTTCATCGCGGGAGAGGAGCAGGCGCCCGTCCGCCGCAGCGGGGCCTGGACGCGGGTCAGTCTCGCGCGCGGACACGTGCTCGTGCGCGGACCGGTGCGCTCCGGACTGACCGCGGTGCGGTCGACGGGGAGCTGATTCAGCTGACGCCAAGGAGCCGCTCCTACTCTGGTCGCAGCAAGGGGAGTACTCCCATCGCGATGCATCCGTCATCACGAGGCCACCGTTGGCCTCCGGGTGCGTCGGCCCGGTCGGGGCGGAGGAGACCTTGACGTCGCGGCGGCGTGCCGCCCGTCGAGAGGTTCTCCCATGGTCTCGTTCTCCCGTCTGTTCGATCTCGCGTCGAAGGCCGTGTCCGGATCCGCGTCGCGCCCCACGGCCGGCGGGGGTCGCGATTGGCGCGACATGGTGCGCTCCGCCGCCGACGCGGTGACCAGCGACCGCCGGGCCGACGCCACTCCCGTGCCCGCGTCCGCCCCCGACGCCCGGAGCCGCTATGCGCCCCCGCGCGCGGGGGCGGCTGACGACACGCTCTCGCCCGACGACCGCGCCGCGATCGCCCGGTACGACTACCTGCTGCGCACCGCCGACCCCGACCGCGTCGAGCAGATGCACCGCGAGGCGTTCGCGCGTCTCACCCCGGCTCAGCGCGCGCACGTCCGGGAGCGGATGGATGCCGAGCTCTCGCCCTACGAGCGGCCCCGCTCCGACGCGCCCGACGATCTCGCGCGCACCGCGGCGCGGGCAGAGGCGGCGCGGCCGGGTCGCATGTCGTCGCTGCTCGCGAAGGCAGGGAGGGGTGGGCTGATCGGCGCGGGCGTCGTCGGTGCCGGCGGCCTGCTCGCGGCGGTTGCGGGCGGCGCGATCGTCAGTGCGGTCGCCGCCCCCCTGCTCGCTCAGGCGATGCAATCCGGCGTCGACTTCGCGGGGCTGGCCGAGGGCGTCGACCTCGAGGCGATGGCATCCGGAGTCGACCTCGCGTCGCTCGCCGAGGGCACCGGCGTCGGGGAGTGGGCGGGGGGAGCCCAGGATGCCGTGACCGGAGCGGGAGAGCAGCTCAGCGGCTTCGGCGAGAGCCTGTCGAACCTCGACATCCCGGGGTTCGGCGACTTCCTCGGACGCTGACCGGGGGACGGGGCTCCGCGGGTCCGGGCGCGCTCAGTCGCTCGCGCGGACCGGGAGCCCCGTGTCGGCGCGACCGTTCTGCTGCGGCCCGATCCCGCGCGGCTCGAAGGTGTTGACCATCGCGTACGCGGCGCGTTCGAGGTAGTCCCAGAGCGGAGCCTCGAAGGCCGGGGGGAGCGCGATCTCGTCGACCGCGACGCGCATGTGCCGCAGCCACCTGTCGCGCGCATCGGGATCGACGTGAAAGGGCATGTGACGCATGCGCAGACGCGGATGACCGCGGGTCTCGCCGTACGTGCTGGGACCGCCCCAGTACTGGGCGAGGAAGAGCGTTAGACGCTCGGCTGCGGGTCCCAGGTCCTCCTCGGGGTACATCGGCTTGAGCACCTCGTCGGAGGCGACGCCGCGGTAGAACGCGTCCACCAGCCGACGGAAGGTGTCCATCCCTCCGACCTGGTCGAAGAAGCTGACGGGCTCGGTCACGGGGTGTCCTTCTCGTCGGCGCGGACGGCGGGCGGGGTGGGCTTCGGCTGATCGGCTCCGGGGGCGTCCGGCAGGTTCACGACGGCCGTCGGGGTGTCATCTTGTACGGGCTTCTTCTTCTGGACCCGGGGCGTCGCATCGGCGGTGCGGTCTTCGACCGTCTCGGACACCTCGATCTTCCGGCCTCGCGGGCGCCACCGCGGGCGCTCCGCCCCCGGAGCGACCTGCGTCTCCTTGGTCTTCGGCGGGTGCGCTCCGCGCACGCTCTGCGCCCCCTCGGGCCCGGTGAGCATGATCGAGTTCAACTGCGGAAGTGCGATGCCCATCGCGTCGATCGCGCGCTTGAGGCGGGCACGCAGCTCTCGGGCCACGTCGTCTTTCGCGCTCGACCGCGTCTTCATCACGAGACGGATGACGAGGGCGTCCCCGCTGATGGATTCCAGGCCCCAGATCTCGGGCTGCTCGATGATGCGCGAGCGCCACTTCGGCTCCTTGGCCATGGCCTTCGCCGCAGACAGCATCGCCGCTTCGACGTCGTCGATGTCGGCGTCGGTCGGCACGGCGAGATCGATGATGACCCGCGACCAGCCCTGCGACATGTTGCCGATGCGGGTGATCTCGCCGTTGCGGACGTACCAGAGCGTGCCGTTCACATCGCGCACGTGGGTGATGCGCACGCTGACGAACTCGACGATGCCGGTCGCGAGTCCGAGGTCGACGACGTCGCCGATGCCGATCTGGTCTTCGGCGACGATGAAGATGCCGTTGAGCACGTCTTTGACGATGTTCTGCGCGCCGAAGCCGAGGCCCGCGCCGACCGCGGCGGTGAGCAGCGTCAGCGATGCCAGGGCGTTCGGTGCCACGATGCCCGCGATCCACACCAGGGCGACGATCACGAGCACCACGTTGACGATGTTCTGCAGGATGGTGCCGAGCGTGCGGGTGCGCTGCACGAGGCGCACCGCGCTGAGCGGCGAGCGGTCCAGGGCCTGCGTGTCGTCGACGCGCGCCTTGACCTTGGCGCCGTTGACGATGCGGTCGACGACGCGGCGGATCACCAGGCGCAGGATCCACGCGGCGACGGCGATGCCGACGATGATCCCGAGGATCTGCAGGAGAACGCCTCCGAAGCCGAGCAGCTGGTCGCCGATCCACGACAGGTTGTCGGGATTGACCAGGTCGGCGGGGGACGTGATCGTGGGAGACGGACTGGGGGAGGGATTTTCGGCGAGAACGAACATCGGATTCAGACTAACGACGGATGCCTCGGCGCCGGCTGAGCGTCGAGGCATCCGTCTGATCGGGACGGGATCCTTGCGGAAGAAGGGTCAGGCGTCGCGCGAGCGCAGCGCGAGCCACCCGAGCGCGAGCGGACCGACGACCCACCCCGCCAGCGTGAGAGCGGGCTCGAGGAGGTCTTCGCCGCCGGGCTGCGTCAGGGCCCCCGCCGCATTGACGGGAAGGTACTTCGCCGATTCGACGATCCACATCCACTCCGGACCCGCGATCGAGAACAGGCTCAGCACGATGGGCAGGACGAACAGCACTCCCACCGTGACGGCGATGGCCCCCGCCCCGCTGCGCAGCAGGAAGCCGAAGCCGACGCCCATCAGCGTGAAGCAGGCCATCGACAGAGCGCCGAACGCGAGCGGCACGAACGAGTCGAGGGGAGACGTCCAGTCGATCCCCGTGCTGGTGAACGGCGAGGTGAGCACGATCGCGACGGCGTAGATCACGACCGCCGTGAGCATCATGGTCACCGCGACGACCAGGGCCTTCGCCAGCAGCACGGCTCCGCGGCGCGGCTCGGCGGTGAGGGTGGAGCGGATCATGCCGGTGGAGTACTCGCCGGTCACGACGATCGCGCCGAGGATTCCCGCGACGAGCATCGTGAACTGCGTGGGGGCGAGGATGACGTTCGTCGGCGCCATTCCCCCGCCCATGCCGCCGGTCGCCAGGGCGATGAGCAGGGACATGCCGACGGACATGGCCGCGGTGACTCCGAGCGACCACCAGGTTGAACGCAGGGTGAGCACCTTGATGGCCTCGCTGCGCAGCAGGTGCGGGAAGGTGAGGCGGTGCGCCGTGGTGTGCGTGGCCCGACGGGGGGCGGCGAGCGTGGTCATGCGATCTCCTTGGTCTTGTACTCGACGGCGTCATCGGTGAGGGCGAGGTAGGCGTCCTCGAGCGAGCCGACGCGCGGGCTGAGCTCGTAGAGGGGGATGCCGTGGGCGGCGGCGATGTCGCCGACCGACTGCGGCGTGATCCCGGTGATCTGCACGGCGCCCGGTTCGACGACCGAGACGGTGGCATCCGGGATCTCCAGGGCGGTGACGAGCTCGCTCAAGCGGGGCGAGCGCACGAGAAGTGTCGTCGTGGTCCAGGTGCGGACGAGCTCGGGGAGGGGCGCATCGGCGAGCACCCGGCCGCGCCCGAGCACGATCACGTGGTCCGCCGTCTGCGACATCTCGCTCATGAGGTGGCTCGACAGCAGGACCGTGCGGCCCTCGGCGGCCAGGTGCCGCACGAACTGCCGCACCCAGCGCACGCCCTCGGGGTCGAGGCCGTTGACGGGCTCGTCGAGGATCAGGGTGTGCGGGTCACCCAGAAGGGCCGCGGCGATGCCCAGCCGCTGTCCCATGCCGAGCGAGAAGCCGCCCGCGCGCTTGCCCGCGACCGAGCCGATCCCGGTGAGCTCGATCACCTCGTCGACCCGCTGGCGACCGATGCCGTGCGTCGCCGCCATGGCGCGCAGGTGATCGCGCGCCGAGCGTCCGGTGTGCACGGCCTTGGCATCCAGCAGCACGCCGACCTCGGTGAGGGGCGAGCGCAGCTGCCGGTAGTCCTGCCCTCCGACGGTCACCCGCCCGGAAGTCGGTCGGTCGAGACCCACGATCATGCGCATCGTGGTGGACTTGCCGGCGCCGTTCGGGCCGAGGAAGCCCGTCACGCGGCCCGGGGCGACGGTGAACGACACGCCGTCGACGGCGGTCTTGTCGCCGTATCGCTTGGTGAGGTTGTCTGCAACGATCATGCCTCCACGCTACGAAGGCACCCCCGTGCACCGCGTCCGCCGTGAGGTTGATCCGCGTCGCCGCACGGATGATCCCCGAGACGACGAATGCCCCCTCCCGGAGGAGAGGGCATTCGACAGGGGATGCCGATCAGGCGGCGTCGCGCTCCTGCACCGCCAGGGCGCGCTCGACGCCGGCGAGGTTCTCACCGACGAGTCGACGCAGCGCCGGGGCGGCATCGGCGTGCTGCGAGAGCCACTGGCGCGTCGCGTCGCGCAGCGCCGTGTTCGCCAGCGCGGCGGGGTACAGACCCACGATCAGGTACTGGGCGATCTGGTAGCTGCGCGACTCCCAGATCGGCAGCAGCATCGTGAAGTACGGCTCGACGAAGTCGGCGAGCACGTCGACCGTGGTCGGGTTGGTGAACCCGGCGGCGGTCGAACGCACGATCGTGTTGGGGGCGTCGGAACGCTCGATGAGCGAGTCCCACGCCTGCTGCTTGGCCTCGTGCGAGGGCAGCGACGCCTTCGCCATCGCGGCGAACTCGCCGCCCTTGGCCGTGTTGTCGGCCGCGCGCGCCGCGTCGATGTCGGCGGACGTGACCACTCCCGCCGCGGCGAGCGAGACGAGCAGCTGCCACGACAGGTCGGTGTCGATCTCGAGTCCCTCGAGGGTCGTCGAGCCGTCGCGCAGGGCCTTCACCGTCTCGGCGTGCGCCGGGGTGGATGCCGCCGACGCGAACGCCGTGACGAACTGCAGCTGGCTGTCGCTGCCGGCCTCGGCCGCCTGCGCGAGCTCCCACAGTCCGTCGGCCACGCGGGCGCGTGCCGCGTCGCGGGTCGCCGGGGCGACGTAGGAGTTCGCCGCCTGCTGCAGCTGAGCGAGCGTCGTGCGCACCGTGGTCGACTCGGTCTCGGAGCCGATGTTGCGCAGCACGAGGTCGAGGTAATCGGTGGCCGAGGCCTCGGCATCCCGCGTCTGGTCCCAGGCCGCGCCCCACACGAGCGAGCGCGCGAGCGGGTCGGAGATGTCCTTGAGGTGGGCGATCGCCGTCGCGAGCGAGCGCTCGTCGAGACGGATCTTCGCGTAGGCGAGGTCGTCGTCGTTGAGCAGGACGAGGTCGGGACGACGGATGCCGCGCAGTTCGGCGACCTCGGTGCGGTCGCCGTCGACGTCGAGCTCGACGTGGTGCACACGCTCGAGCGCTCCGGCGTCGTTCAGCGAGTAGAAGCCGATGCCGAGGCGGTGCGGACGGATCGTGGGGTAGTCGCTCGGGGCGGTCTGCACGATGGCGAAGCGCGAGATGGTGCCGTCGGCGCCCTCTTCGATGAGCGGGGTGAGGGTGTTCACGCCCGCGGTCTCGAGCCACTTCTTCGCCCAGTCGCCGAGGTCGCGTCCGCTCGTGGTCTCGAGCTCGGTGAGAAGGTCGCCCACCTCGGTGTTCGACCACTGGTGCTTCTGGAAGTAGGCCGCGACGCCGGCGAAGAACTGCTCGATGCCGACCCAGGCGGCGAGCTGCTTCAGGACCGATCCGCCCTTGGCGTAGGTGATGCCGTCGAAGTTGACCTGCACGTCTTCGAGGTCGTTGATCTCGGCGACGACCGGGTGCGTCGAGGGGAGCTGGTCCTGGCGGTAGGCCCAGGTCTTCTCCATCGCGTTGAAGGTCGTCCAGGCGGCCTCCCACTCGGTGGCCTCGGCCGTGGCGATGGTCGACGCCCACTCGGCGAACGACTCGTTGAGCCAGAGGTCGTTCCACCACTTCATGGTCACGAGATCGCCGAACCACATGTGGGCGAGCTCGTGCAGGATCGTGACGACGCGGCGCTCCTTGACGGCATCCGTCACCTTGGAGCGGAAGACGTAGGTCTCGGTGAAGGTCACCGCACCCGCGTTCTCCATGGCGCCCGCGTTGAACTCGGGCACGAAGAGCTGGTCGTACTTGGCGAAGGGGTAGGGGAAGCCGAACTTCTCCTCGAAGTAGGCGAAGCCCTGGCGGGTCTTCTCGAACACGTAATCGGCGTCGAGGTACTGCCACAGGCTCTTGCGCGCGAAGACGCCGAGGGGGATGACGCGGCCGTCGGCGCTCGTGAGCTCGCTGTAGGTCGCCTCGTAGGGGCCGGCGACGAGCGCCGTGATGTACGACGAGATGCGCGGGGTCGCGGGGAAGTCCCAGCGCGCGGACTCGCCGTCGAGGGCGACCGGCTCGGGGGTGGGGGAGTTGGAGACGACCTTCCAGCGCGCGGGAGCCGTCACCGAGAAGGTGAACGCCGCCTTCAGATCGGGCTGCTCGAACACCGTGTACATGCGACGCGAGTCGGGCACCTCGAACTGCGAGTAGAGGTAGACCTCGCCGTCGACGGGGTCGACGAAGCGGTGCAGGCCCTCACCGGTGTTGGTGTACTCGCAGTCGGCTTCGACGACGAGCTCGTTCTCGGATGCCAGTCCCTCGAGCGCGATGCGCGAGTCGGCGAACACCACGGCGGGGTCGAGAGCACGGCCGTTCAGCGTGACGGAGTGAACGGTGCGCGCGATGAGGTCGATGAAGGTCGACGCTCCTTCGGTGGCCGCGAAGGTCACCACCGTGCGGGACGAGAAGACCTCGTCGCCGCGAGTGAGGTCGAGCTGCACGTCGTAGGAACGCGTGTCGACGATGGCGCGACGCTCCTGTGCTTCGATGCGGGTGAGGTTCTCTCCTGGCACTGGCGTACTCCCTGGGATGAGGGTGGATCGCCGCAGAAAGCGCTGGCGCGTGTGACGACGAACGCCGTCGGCGACGATGACAACCAGATAAGCCTAGTCACGAGATAACCCGCGTCCGACGCGCTCGGGCAGGTGGGAGGATGTGTGCGTGAGTACGACCGACACGGATACCAGCCCTGAGACCGTCCTCTACGCCTCGCCCGCCGCGGCATCCGGACCCAAGTGGGTCGAGACGCCCGTGGCGTACGACGGCATCCTCCTCGCCGGCTTCGGCGGCCCGGAGGGTCAGGACGACGTCATCCCCTTCCTGCGCAACGTCACCCGCGGCCGAGGCATCCCCGACGAGCGCCTCGAAGAGGTGGCCCATCACTACCGCCACTTCGGCGGGGTGAGCCCGATCAACCAGCACAATCGCGAGCTCAAGGCCGCGCTCGAGGCGGAGATCGCGCGGCGTGGGCTGAATCTTCCGGTGTACTGGGGCAACCGCAACTGGGAGCCGTATCTCGAAGAGGCCGTGACCGAGGCGGCGGAGGCGGGCGACACGACGCTGATCGCGATCGCCACGAGCGCCTACAGCTCCTTCTCGAGCTGCCGCCAGTACCGCGAGGACTACGCCCGCGTGCTCGAGGCGACCGGTCTCGGCGAGACGGTGACGATCGACAAGGTGCGCCAGTTCTTCGACCACCCCGGCTTCGTCACCACGTTCGTCCGGGGAGTGACGGATGCCGTGTCGGCCTACGTCGCCGACGGGATCGCGCCCGAGAAGATCCGGGTGCTCTTCTCGACCCATTCCATTCCGACCGCCGATGCGCAGCGCTCCGGCCCCCGCGACGTCGACTTCGGCGAGGGCGGTGCGTACGAGGCCCAGCACAAGGCCGTCGCGGCCTTCGTCATGGCCGAGGTCGCGGCCGCCGTGGCCGACGTCGAATGGGAGCTCGTCTACCAGTCCCGCTCGGGCCCGCCCACCCAGCCGTGGCTCGAGCCCGACGTGAACGACGTCATCGCGGAGCTTCCCGGCCGCGGGGCCGAGGCCGTCGTCATCGTTCCGCTCGGCTTCGTCAGCGACCACATGGAGGTGCTCTGGGACCTCGACACCGAGGCGATGGAGGCCGCCGAGGAGGCCGGCATCCGCGCGGTGCGCACCCCGACCCCGGGCATCGACCCGGCCTACGTCTCTGGACTCATCGATCTCGTCGAGGAGCGCCTGAACGGCACGCCGAAAGCCGAGCGCCCGCACCTCACCGATCTCGGACCCTGGTACGACGTGTGCCGCCCGGGCTGCTGCGAGAACATCCGCGCCGGGTTCAAGCCCGTCGCCGCGGGCGTGCGCCCCTGACGATCCCCTCGACGCCGCCGTTCTCCCCGGGGAGCGGCGGCGTCGTCATGTCCACCGCCGACGTCGTCGGCCCTCAATAGGATGAGCGCATGCGAATCCACCTCGGCACCGACCACGCCGGTCTCGAATTCTCGACCCAGATCCAGCACCACCTCGCCTCGCAGGGGCACGAGGTCGTCGACCACGGTCCGATCGAGTACGACCCGCTCGACGACTACCCCGCATTCTGCATCCGCGCGGCTCAAGCCGTCGTGCGCGATCAGGCCGACGGCGTCGAGGCCCTCGGTGTCGTGTTCGGCGGCTCCGGCAACGGGGAGCAGATCGCGGCGAACAAGGTCCTGGGGGTACGCGCGGCGCTGGTGTGGAGCATCGCGACGGCGGAACTCGCGCGCGAGCACAACGACGCGAATGTGATCGCGATCGGTGCGCGCCAGCACACGTTCGACGAGGCGTCCTCGTTCATCGACCGGTTCATCGCCACCCCCTTCTCGGGCGAGGAGCGCCACGCCCGCCGCATCACGCAGCTCGCGGCGTACGAGCAGGACGGTGTCCTTCTGCCCGACCCGCGCGCCGGCCACTCGGAGAACCCCCTGACCGACGCCAGCGACTCGTTCGACCCCGAGGCAGGCTGATGCCCGAAGGGCATTCCGTCCATCGCATCGCCCGGCAGTTCGCCCGGAACATCGTGGGCCGCACGGTGTCGGCATCCAGTCCGCAGGGACGATTCGTCGAGGGCGCGTCGGTGATCGACGGGCGCGAGGCGATCGACGTGCGCGCCGTCGGCAAGCAGATGTTCCTCGCGTTCGACGACGACGTGTGGCTGCGGGTCCATCTCGGCATGTACGGCGCCTGGGATTTCTCGGGCGAGGTCGCCGTCGACGCGACCATCGCCTCGGCCAATGGCCGTATGGGGCACACGAACCAACGTGGCACGGTTCTCGACGACGGCCCGATCCTGGATGCCGCCGGCGAGAACTCCCTCAGCTCGATCGGGGCTCCGCGGCGCGCACGGGTGCGCATGTCGGAGCAGACCACGGGGCTCGAGGAGCAGACCGAGTGGCCACCACCGGTCGTGGGAGCGGTTCGCCTGCGGCTGCTCACCGAGACCACGTGCGCCGACCTCCGCGGGCCGACCGCGTGCGCGTTGCAGACACCCGACGAAGTCGCCGCGACCATCGCCAAGCTCGGCCCCGACCCGCTCGTCGACGACGTGACCGAGAGCGAGGAGCGCTTCACGGCGACCGTCCGGAAGAAGCCCACGGCGATCGGCCTGCTGCTCATGGACCAGTCGGTGGTCAGCGGGATCGGCAATGTGTACCGCGCCGAGATCCTCTTCCGCGCCCGGCAGAACCCGCACACACCCGGCCGCGAGGTACCCGAAGAGGTCGTGCGCGAGATGTGGCGCGACTGGGCGCGGCTGTTGTCGATCGGTGTCGAGACCGGTCAGATGATGACGATGGACGACCTCGATCCCGAGGCGTACCGCCGGGCGATGGCGCACCGCGACGATCGGCACTGGGTCTACCACCGCGCGGGCCTGCCCTGTCGCGTGTGCGGCACGACGGTCCTCATGGAGGAGGCCGCGGGGCGGAAGCTGTACTGGTGCCCGAGATGTCAGGCGTGAGTGCGCGGGGCGCGGTCGGGCAGGTGGCTGAGACTGTCGAAGCCGCCGAGCGTGCGCGGGTTCCTGTCCCTTCGACAGGCTCAGGGATCTCGGGTTCCGGGCGCAGCGTTCTAGGCTGAAACGGTGCGTCAGAACCCCAGCTTCGCGATGACCGACGTCGGCGAGCTTCGCCGCCTCATCGATCTTCACCCGTGGGTGGCCCTCGTCAGCCAGGGCGACGACGGACTGGTCGCCTCGCACTACGCCGTCATGCTCGACGATGAACGCGACGACCTCACGATCGTGGGGCACGTCGGCAAGCCCGACGACGCGATCCTCGGACTCGGCGAACGGGAACTGCTCGTCGTCGTGCAGGGGCCGCACGGGTACATCACCCCGCAGTGGTACGGCGACGTGCCCGCGGTGCCGACCTGGAATTTCATCTCCGCCCACCTGTCCGGCATCCCGGAGCTCCTCAGCCCCGAAGAGGACCTGCGCGTCCTCGAACGGCTGGTCGACCGCTTCGAGGGGCAGGAGGACGGGTCGCGAGGACTCTACGCCCTGCCGAACGACGCGACCTTCGTCGAGCGCCTCGAGCGCGGCACCGTCGGATTCCGTCTCACCCCAACCCGCGTGACGGCGAAGCGAAAGCTCAGCCAGAACAAGACCGCCGAGGTCGTCGAGACGATCATCGACGGCCTTTCCGAGCAGAATCCCGCTCTCGCCGCCGAGATGCGCCGCGCGGCCGATGCGCGGGTGCGCCCGTGATCGGCGAGACCGCGGGGTTCCTCCGCGCCGTGCGCGTCGCGGGCCCGGGCCGAGAGTTCCTCCCCACGACGGAGCCGGTCGACCTCGTCATCGAGAACGGTCTCATCGCGGACATCGCGCCCACGGGGAATCTCCGTCCGACCGGGTTCGTCGTCGACGGTGAGGGAGGGTGGCTGCTGCCGGGCCTGTGGGACCACCACGTCCACGTCCTGCAGTGGGCACTGGCGGCCGAACGTGTGCCGCTCGGCGAGGTGGCCTCGGCCCACGACGCCGCGACGATCATGGGCCTCGCTCCCGAGAGCGACGGACGCCGCGTCGGCTCCGGTTTCCGCGATGGGCTGTGGCCCGATCCTCCCAGCCTGGAGCTTCTGGATGCCACCACCGCGGGCGTTGCGACGTACCTGATCAACGCCGACGTCCACAGCGTGTGGATGAACACCGCCGCCTTCCGCCGCGAGGGCTTCGAGCCCGTGGCATCCGGCATGCTCCGCGAGGAGGACGCCTTCGAGATCTCGCGCCGGGTGAATGCGGTCGCCCCCGACGTCGCCGACCGGGCGGTGGAACGGATGGCGCGAACCGCGGCGGCCCGTGGGGTGGTCGGGCTGGTGGACCTCGACATGACCTGGAACGACGAGCCGTGGCAGCGGCGGGTGGCGCGAGGTTTCGACACTCTCCGCGTCTCGTACGGCACGTACCCGCAGCATCTCGATCGCGCGATCGCCGAGGGACTGCGCACGGGGGACCGTGTGCGCGGCGCGACTGATGATCTCGTCCGCGTCGGGCCCCTGAAAGCGATCACCGACGGCTCCCTCGGTACCCGCACGGCCGCGTGCGCCCATCACTATCCGGGAGAGGTCGGCAATCACGGCATCCTGACCGTGCCGCCCGAGGAGCTCGTCGACATGATGACGCGCGCCACGGCCGCGGGCCTCGAGTGCGCGATCCACGCCATCGGCGATGTCGCGAACGCGCACGCGCTCGACGCGTACGCGCGGACCGGGGCGGTCGGGACGATCGAGCACGCCCAGCTCGTCGCTCACGCGGACATCCCGCGTTTCGCGCGCCTCGGCGTCGCCGCGAGCGTGCAGCCGGAGCACGCCCTCGACGATCGCGACATGACGGACAGCATCTGGGCCGAGCAGTCCGCGCAGCCCTACCCCCTGCGGGCGCTGGCCGACAGCGGCGCGAACCTCCGCTTCGGCTCGGACGCGCCGGTCGCGCCGCTGGATCCTTGGGCGGCGATCGCCTCGGCGGTGTTCCGCACGAGGGACGGGCGCGACGCGTGGCAGCCGCACGAGCGCGTGGACATCGACACCGCGATCGCGGCATCCACCGCGGGGGGTTCCACCGCACCCGCGGAGATCGCTCCGGGCGCGATCGCCGACCTCGTCATCGTCGGGGCCGACCCGCTCACGGCCGATGAACGCGGACTGCGCGCGATGCCGGTGCGCACGACGCTGCTCGCCGGTCGGGTGACGCACGGCGCCTGAGTCGCGGTTATCCCGGGGACACGACGAAGGGGGCGGTGCCGAAGCACCGCCCCCTTCGGAAGAGGAACGTCTTACGCGGCGAGGTGCGCGAAGAGGAACCAGCGGTCCTTGTCGAGGCCGCGCTTGATCTCGATCGCGACGTCCTGGCTCGTCATGTCGATCTCGTCGAGGCCCTCGATCGCGGCCTCGATGTCGACGAGGACGGCGTCGATGTCGGCGATGACGGCGCGGATGACGACGTCGGACTGCGCGAAGCCGGCGGGCACCTCGGTCGCCTTGGCCTTGGCGGCGACGGTGGACAGGCGCGAGTCGATCGGCAGGCCCAGGGCGACGATGCGCTCAGCGGCCAGGTCGGCCCAGTCCTGGGCGTGTGCCACGACCGAGTCGAGGAGCTCGTGGACGCCGATGAAGTTCGCGCCGCGGACGTGCCAGTGCGCCTGCTTGCCGTTGACGACGAGGGCCTCGAGACCGAGGACGACGGGGGAGAGGAACTGGGCGGTGCCGGCGGCCATCGTGGGGTCGACGGTGGTGGCGGCGGGGGTGTGGACGGTGCTCATTTTCTGCTCCTTCTCGCAGCGAACGAAGTCTGATGGATGCAACGCTACTCACGCCCGCGCATTCCGCAAGCAAGTTGAGGCTCGGCTAAATCCCTGGTGAGTAGGCAATCCTCACCTCACTCACCGTGGCCGAAACCCTGCCGCCGGCGGAGCATGTGAGGATCGGGGAATGCCGAACCACACCTCCCGCACCGAACCGTACGGAGAGCATCCCGACCAGGAGGTGCGGATCGTCGGGCCCCGTGACGCCGAGGTCGTCGTCGGCTTCGTCCACGGCGGCTACTGGCGCGCCCCGTACACCGCGGCGCTGATGGATCCGCTCGTCGAGCGGGTCACCGGCGACGGCCGCGGCGTGGCCGCGGTGAACATCGAGTACCGGCGCGAACGCGATGCCGCGGCGATGCAGGCCGACGTGCGCACCGCTCTCCGCCGTGCGCGGACACTCTTCCCCGACGCGGTTCACGTCGTGGTCGGCCACTCCGCGGGCGGCCACCTCGCGCTGCTCTGCGCCGACGAAGTCGACCTCGTCGTGGCGCTCGCACCCGTGACCGACCTCGTGGGAGGCTACGCGGCCCGTATCGGTGGCGGCGCGGTCGCCGAGCTGATGGGAGGATCGCCGGCGGAGCGGCCCGAAGCGTTCGATGCGGCCACCCCGCGGCCCACGACCGTGCCGACGCTGCTCGTCCACGGCGTCGACGACGACCGTGTTCCTGTCGGCCACGCACGAGACTTCGCCTGTCGTGCCCGCGACAGGAACGCACCGGTGGACTTCTTCGAGTTCGCCCGCCTTCCCCACATGGAGCTCATCGACCCCGACGGACCACACATGCCGGTCGTCGCGGCCTGGGTCGGCCGGCACGTGCGCAACCGAGGAAAGGATGGCTCATGACCATCGCCCCGGATGCCTCGATCCTTGCCCTTCCCGACGCCGCACCGACTGTTCACGACGACGCGTTCGTGGCATCCGGCGCCCGTCTCGTCGGAGACGTGTCCCTCGGCGCCGGAGCGAGCGTCTGGTACAACGCGGTGCTGCGCGGGGACGGGGCCGCGATCGTCGTGGGGGAGCGGTCGAACGTCCAAGACAACGTCTCGATCCACGTGGACAGCGGGCGCCCGGTCACGATCGGCGCCGACGTCTCCATCGGACACAACGCGGTCGTCCACGGCTGCACGATCGGAGACGGCTCCCTCATCGGAATGGGCAGCGTCGTGCTGTCCGGCACCGAGATCGGTCCGGGATGCCTCGTGGCCGCGGGCGCGGTCGTGCTCGAGGGGACCGTGGTCCCGGCCGGATCCCTCGTCGCGGGCGTCCCCGCGAAGGTGCGGCGTGCCCTGTCGGACGAGGAACGCGAGAAGATCCTGCGCAATGCAGCGAATTATCTGGGCCATTCTGCGCGGCATCGGGGCGCCCGGGCAGCCGCCCCGTAAGGCATTCTCATATTTCCGACTTGCTGAATTCACAGGGAACTGCGAAATTGAAGAACCGGCAATCTCGATTGGTGCCGCGCATGGGGGAACTGCGAAAAATGAACACGCGTGAACGCGCTCCGCGCACCCGACGGCTCGGTGTCTTCCTGGCGAGTCTCGTTCTCGTCGTCACGGGGGCGGTGGTGGCGCCGCAGGCGGCGTTCGCTGACGATTCGTACGTTCCCCCGACGTTGTCGGGGGATTGCACGGTGGATTCGACAGTGACCCTCGATCTCGGAACTCTTCCTCCGGATGCCGTGAAGTCGACCTTCGAGTGGTCCAGTGTGCCGCAGCGCAACAAGTACGGCGATCCGCCGATTCGGTACGGGTCGAGCGACCTTTCGTTCACGATTCCCGCCAGTGCCGGATACCGCGTTCTCTACCCGGGGATCACGTATTGGTACGACGAGGGGGATGGACTTCTCTACGCGGATGAGGTGAAAAGGCCTTCCTGCGTGGTCCAACCCGCACCAGGAGCGGTGAGCACCTCCCCGCCCGTCGTGAACGGCACGGTGCGTGCGGGAGAGACCCTGACGGCTACGCCGGGCGAGTGGTCGGAGACGGACGGCTGGTCGTACTCGTACCAGTGGACCGGTGGTCCTGACCGGCCCAAGAAGGACACCAACAAGCAGAAGCTGACTCTGGATGCCGGCTACATCGGCTCCGTCCTCACCCTGACCGTCACGGCGAACAAGCAGGGATACGTCCCGGGAACGGCATCCGTCACGCTTCCGCCGGTGGGGATCGGCGCCGCGCCCGCGCCCACCGACGGCCCGTACGCCCGTGGTTCGGGCCAGGTCGGCAGCCCCTTGCAGGTCGATTACGGAACGTGGGCTCCCTCGAACCTGACGTACACCTGCGGCTGGTACGCCGGGTCGACGCAGCTCTCGAGCGCGTGCTCCGCCTACACCCCGGTTCCCGCGGATCTCGGTAAGGACATCGTGGTGAAGGTGACCGGCTCCCGTCAGGGATACGCCGCGGGCACCGCGCACAGCTCGGCGCCGGTTCGCGTCACGGCCGGCCCCGCGGCCACGGTGACCCGCACGCCTGCGATCAACGGCACAACGACCGTTGGCCAGACGGTGACCCTGGACCAGGGCGACTGGAACCTCCCGCCGAACGCGAAGTTCTCCTACCAGTGGCTGCGGGACGGGAGCCCGGTGTCCGGACGCACCTCGGGCGCCTACGCGATCGGAGCCGATGACGGAGGGAAACGCCTGAGCGTGGTCGTCACGGTCACGGCCGCCGGCTACACCACGGCGACGGCCACCACCTCGCCCACGGCCCCGGTCGGCAAGGGTCCCCGTCCGGTGGCGACGGCCGCTCCGAAGATCTCGGGCACCGCGGCCGTGGGGCGCACCCTCACAGCCACCGCGGGCAGCTGGTCGAAATCCGGCCTGACGTTCAAATACACCTGGCTCCGCAACGGGGTCGCGATCGACGGCGTCACCGGCTCGAGCCTGAAGCTCACCTCCGCCGATCTCGGCACGGCGATCTCGGTGCGGGTCACCGCCACGTCGACTGCGTGGGAGACCAACACCGCGACCAGCGGGACGACGTCGAAGGTCGCCCAGGGCGCGGCACCGAAGGTCCTCACTGTGCCGAAGATCTCGGGGGTGGCAGCCGTGGGGAAGAAGCTCACCGTGAGCACCGGGTCGTGGTCGCTCCCGAGCCTCACCTACACGTATCAGTGGCTCTCGAACGGGAACCCCATCCCCGGCGCCACGTCGTCGTCGTACACGGTGAAGAGCTCGCAGTCCGGCAAGGTCATCACCGTCAAGGTCGTCGCGACGCGCGCGGGGTATGCACCCGGTGCGGCGATCACCGCGGGGACGTCACCGATCAAGTAGGGCCCGCCTCGCGGATCCGGCGAACGCTCCCCGAGCTCCGCGTTCCGACGTCACGGCACGGGGATGACGGCCCGCAGCACCCATCCATCGGACGTCGGCCCCGCAGAGAGCTCTCCTGAGACGCGGGCAAGCCTTTCCTTCGCGCGCGCCAGCCCGTGGCCGCCGAGGGCGCTTTCGGCCGGCACGCGCCCCCGAGAACGGTTGTTGCGCACCTGCAGCGTGATCTCCTCCGTGTCCGCCGTGACCTCGATGGCCGCGGCCGTCGACCCGGGGGCGTGCTTGATGATGTTCATCGATGCCTCCGTGATCGTCTCCACGAGAACCTCCGCGACCCCCGGTGGAAGCGCGGTCGCACCCGTCACGCTCACGCGCGTGCGGATGCCGGCATCCCGAAGCTTCTGCGCGAGCGCCTCCGCGGCGTCCGGCACATCGACGCGCGCCGTTTCCTCGGACCCGGACGGGGAGCGCCCCGGCGCGTCCCTCATGACGGCGAGCAGGGACTGCGCGCTGCGAAGCGCCCGGCTCGCCGAGTCCTCGATCGTCGTGAGCGAGACCTGGCGGGCCTGCTCGTCGGGTTGCTTGGGAAGGGCGCGGGCGTGGAAGAGGAGCAACGTCAGATCGTGCGCGATGCCGTCGTGCAGTTCATCCGCGATGCGATCCTGCTGAAGACGGGAGATCTCCGCGAAGGCGCGCGCGATGCGGGCCCGCTGGGCGAGAAGGAACTCCTCGCGCGCGGTGAACAGCCGTGCGGTGATCCCCACAAGGAGAGCGACGAGGGCACAGGCGAGGATCCCGTAGACCCCGTTGGTCACGAGCGTCGATTCGGCGATCACGAGATAGGCGCTCAAGGCGGCCAGGAGGGCGAGGTGCAGGACGATGACGGCGGGCGCACATGTCGCCGAGACGAACACGAGCGCCACGCCGAGTTCGAGCAGGTCACCCCCGCTGCCGGTGAGAACGGCGCTCGTCCCGCAGATCGCCATCGTCATCAGGGCGGCGCTGAGCGGATGCCACGCGAACAGCGCGAGGCCGGCGTACGACCCCACGGCCAGGAGATCGCCCCGCGCGATCTCTCCGCTCGCGACCATGACGCCGATCTGCACGCAGACCAGGACCGCGACGACGAGGAGGAGAAGCAGGCGAAAGAAGGGATGCAGCTCGCGCGCACGCCAGAAGACCGGCGTCCTCAGCATGTGCACCAGCGAGATCGACGCGTCCGGCTCCAGAGACCCGGAGGTGCTCGATCCTCGCGAAGGGCGGCTTTCAGGCACAGAATCCCAGGAGCTGGCAGATGATGTCGCCGAGGTCGAGGGGCATGATCGCCCCCGCCTTCCCCGGAAGAACGAGCTCGGATAGCAGGTGGTTCAGCATGTTGTCCCCTTGTCGTCGCCCTCGACCATACCCGGCCCTGTGGCGCACCCCACCCGGGCGGCCGACGTCGGAGACGCGGTCGCGCGTCCGCCGCGCGGGTAGCGTGGAGGCGTGAACGGGCCCATCCGCGTCCTCGTCGTCGACGACGAAGCTCTGCTCCGGCATGCGCTGCGCGCGTTTCTCTCAGCGGACGACCGCGTCGAACTCGTGGGGGAGGCCACCGACGGACGTGAAGCCCTCGCCGCCTACGCCGCCTGCGCCCCGGACGTCGTCCTGATGGACATCAAGCTGCCTCGCCTCGGCGGCGTCGAGGCCACGCGCCGACTCGTCGAACAGGATCCCGGCTGTCGCGTCGTAGCCCTCACCACGTTCACGACCGAGTGGCGTGCTCTCGAGATGCTGAAGGCGGGCGCCGCCGGATATCTGATCAAAGACTCGACGCCCGATCAGATCGTCGACGCCATCGTCGCGGCGCATCAGGGTGATCGCGTCGTCTCGCCCGAGGTGCAGCGATCGTTCGTTCTCGATTCCCTCGACGACGCGAACCCCCGCACGCCGTCTTCCGAAGCGCTCAGCGAGCGCGAGAGAGAGATCGTCGGACTGATCGCGCGGGGTCTTTCCAACGCCGAGATCGCCGAGGCTCTGCACTACGCCGAAAGCACCGTGAAGGCAGACATCCGCAACATCAACCGTCTGTGGCGGGTCGAGAACCGTCTTCAGGTCGTGTTGCGCGCAACTCAGCTCGGGGTCGTCTCACTCTGACGAGACCGTTCCGCGACTGTTCGTAGCCCTGGGGATAGACCTTCGGGCACGGCTGGACTCGTCTGCCCGCGCCTTGACATTCTGGGGCGGTGCGCCCCTCCGCAGCCTCGCGATGAGGGGGCTGCTCACCTTCATCGCGCCTCTCGTGCCCGCATCGCATCGCGCGCCGCATGACCGGACACGCGCCGCGGCACGATGCCGCAGCTTCCATCCGGAACGGAGAACCCCGATGATCATCGCCATCAGTACCGCCGTCCCCCTGCTCGCCGCGGGTGTCCTGATCGTGTGGACGGCCTATCGCGCGCACCGGCAGACCCTCCCGATGAACTTCTGGATCGGCATCCGCACGGCCACGACGCTGAGATCGGATGAAGCCTGGCGCGTCGGTCACGCCGCCGCCGCGGTGCCGATCTCGGCCGGGGGGATCGGTCTCATCGCGGCCGCCGCGGCTGCTGTGTTCGTGGGGGAGGAGTACGCGATCTACGCCGCGATGGCGGGCTGCGCGTGGATCGTCGTCTGGCTGCTCATCGGATCCGTCGCCGCGGGAAAGGCGGCGAGCAGCGTCCCCCGGAGCTGACTCGCGCGTTCCCGAATCGGCTCCCCCCGACCCGCACACGTGCTGTCGAGGGGAGCCGATTCGACGTTCGCGGGAGAGGAGAGCGTCCGCGCCGCCGAAAGGCAAGCAGCGGGCGGGTCCGGAAGACCCGTGGGTGAGAAGAAGTGGAGGGGATGACGGGAATCGAACCCGCACCATCAGTTTGGAAGACTGAGGCTCTACCATTGAGCTACATCCCCGCGGCGGCGAACCGCAGCGTCCACCACTCTACTTCACGAGCGGGGATGCCATGAACACCGGCTCGCTTTCCGCGTGAGGAAGCGTTCACGACCACCGGATGCCGGGCACGCCGGTCCCCGCGACCTGATCGACTAGACTCCTAGGGGTCGTTTCGTCGAACGCGCGCTGCGCGTCGCCCCGGGGCGTAGCTCAGCTTGGTAGAGCGCCCGCTTTGGGAGCGGGAGGCCGCAGGTTCAAATCCTGTCGCCCCGACGTGACGGCCCCCCAGACCACAGGCCTAGCCGGCCCCCGCGTGCGCGCGGGCCACACGAGGAGAACACACCGCATGGTCAACAGCACCGTCGAGAAGCTCAGCCCGACTCGGGTCAAGCTCCACATCACGGTCTCGCCCGACGAGCTCAAGCCGAGCATCGCGCACGCCTACGAGCACATCGCGCGTGACGTGCAGATCCCGGGCTTCCGCAAGGGCAAGGTCCCCGCTCCGATCATCGATCAGCGCATGGGCCGCGGCGCCGTCATCGAGCACGCCGTGAACGAGGGTCTCGACGGGTTCTACCGCGAAGCCGTCGAGGCGCAGGAGCTGCGCGTCATCGGCCGTCCGAACGCCGAGATCGTCGAGCTGCCCGACCTGAAGGACTTCTCGGGCGACCTCGTCGTCGACGTCGAGGTCGACGTCCGCCCCGAGTTCGATCTCCCCGCCTACGACAGCATCACCGTCACCGTCGACGCCGTCGAGGCCGACGAGGCCGGGATCGACGCCGAGCTCGACCGCCTGCGCGCGCGCTTCGGCACGCTCGTCACGGTCGACCGCCCCGCCGCGAAGGGCGACTTCGTCGAGCTCGATCTCGTCGCCACGATCGACGGCAACGAGATCGACCGCGCCGAGGGCGTGTCGTACGAAGTCGGCTCCGGCGAGCTGCTCGAGGGCATCGACGAGGCCATCGACTCTCTCACCGCCGACGAAGAGACCACGTTCCGCTCCAAGCTGGTAGGCGGCGACCACGCCGGCGAAGAGGCCGAGGTCTCGGTCAAGATCACCGCGGTCAAGGAGCGCGAGCTCCCCGAGGCCGACGACGACTTCGCGCAGATGGCATCCGAGTTCGACACCATCGGCGAGCTCCGCGAGTCGCTCAGCGAGCGGGTCTCGCAGCAGGCCGTGTTCACGCAGGGTTCCGCCGCGCGCGACAAGTTCATCGACGCCCTCCTCGAGGCCGTCGAGATCCCCGTGCCGCCGCAGCTCATCGAAGACGAGGTGCACCAGCACCTCGAGGGCGAGAACCGCCTCGAGGACGACGTGCACCGCGCCGAGGTCACCGAGGCGAGCGAGAAGCAGTTCCGCACGCAGATGGTGCTCGACAAGATCGCCGAGGATGCCAACGTCCAGGTGTCGCAGGACGAGCTCACGCAGTACCTCATCCAGTCGGCCGCGCAGTACAACATGGCGCCGCAGGACTTCGTGAACGCGCTGCAGCAGGGCAACCAGCTCCCCGCGCTCGTCGGTGAGGTCGCCCGCAACAAGGCTCTCGCCATCGCGCTCGGCAAGGTCACCGTCGTCGACAGCAACGGCAAGCCCGTCGACCTGACCGGCTTCGTGGCCGTCGAGGGCGAAGAGGCTTCCGCTGAGGACGAGGTCGTCGAAGAGGCGCAGGAGATCGCGGATGCCGCGGCCGACGCCGACGCCGTGATCGACGCCGAGGAGGCTCCCGCCGCGAAGGCCCCCGCCAAGAAGCGCGCCCCCGCCAAGAAGAAGGCCGCCGAGGCTCCGGCCGCTGACGAGGCTCCCGCCGAGGAGGCGCCCGAGAAGGCTCCGGCCAAGAAGCGGGCCCCCGCGAAGAAGAAGGCCGCGGACAGCGAGTAAGTCGTGACGAGGGGGCGGATGCCGAGGCATCCGCCCCCTTTCGCGTTCCCGGGCACTACGCCCCGAAGGCCATCGTCGAGTGTCCATGACACGCCGTAATGCGCAGGAAGGTAGCGGCGTGTCTTGGACACTCGACGGGCGACGCGCGACAGAGCGAAGGATGGAGACTCCCTTGGACGATTGGCAGGAGAGAGTCGACGCGGTGTGGGCGGACGAGGCCCTCGCGCCCGATGACGTGATCGAGCGCATCGACGCGCTCGCGAGCGAACGGCCGGTGGATGACGCGGTCGCCCTGTTCGAGCGAGCGGGTGCCCGCGACTCGGCCGGCATCGAGGACGAGGCGGAGGTGCTGTACCGCCGCGCCCTCGCGCTCGGGCTCGACGACGAGCGACGCACGCAGGCGACGATCCAGCTCGCCAGCACGATCCGGAATCTCGGCAAGACCGAGGAGTCGCTCGCGATGCTGCGCACGGAGTACGAGCGCGAGCCCCGCGGATCCCTGCACGACGCGGCCGCCGCGTTCTACGCGCTCGCGTTGGTGTCCAGCGGAGAGCCGGAGCGGGCGGCATCCATCGCCCTGCAGGCTCTCGCTCCGCACCTGCCGCGCTATACCCGGTCCGTGACCGGATACGCGCGAGAAATCGCCGACGACCGCGGCTGATCCGCCCGCGGCGAACACGGCATCCCGGCCCGGAGCGCGCCGGTAGATTCGTTGCAGATCACCGGAAGAGGAGCACTAAATGCCCGAACCCCTTATGGCAACGAGCGTCTTCGACAGGCTGCTGAAGGACCGCATCATCTGGCTCGGTTCGGAGGTGCGCGACGAGAACGCCAACGAGATCTGCGCGAAGATCCTCCTGCTCGCCGCAGAAGACCCGCAGAAGGACATCTACCTCTACATCAACTCGCCCGGCGGCTCGATCACGGCCGGCATGGCGATCTACGACACGATGCAGTTCGTGCCGAACGACATCGTCACGGTCGGCATCGGCATGGCGGCGTCGATGGGCCAGCTGCTGCTGACCAGCGGCACCAAGGGCAAGCGCTACATCACGCCCAACGCCCGCGTCCTGCTGCACCAGCCCCACGGCGGGTTCGGCGGCACGTCGAGCGACATCCAGACGCAGGCGCAGCTCATCCTCGACATGAAGCGCCGCCTCGCCGAGATCACCGCGTCGCAGACCGGTAAGAGCGTCGAGCAGATCAACGCCGACGGTGACCGCGACCGTTGGTTCACCGCTCAGGAAGCCCTCGAGTACGGCTTCGTCGACCACATGCGCGAGCACGCCACCGACGTCACCGGCGGCGGCGGAACCGCGGCCTGAGTCGAGAGGAAAAGGACACCGATATGAACATCCCCACCTTCGGCGGCGCCGCTGCGCACATGCCCTCGAGCCGCTACGTCCTTCCTCAGTTCGAGGAGCGCACGGCCTACGGCTACAAGCGCCAGGACCCGTACAACAAGCTGTTCGAGGACCGCGTCATCTTCCTGGGCGTCCAGGTCGACGACGCCTCGGCCGACGACGTCATGGCCCAGCTGCTCGTGCTCGAGTCGCAGGACCCCGACCGCGACATCATCATGTACATCAACTCGCCCGGTGGCTCCTTCACGGCCATGACGGCGATCTACGACACGATGCAGTACGTCTCGCCGCAGATCCAGACCGTCGTGCTCGGACAGGCCGCGTCCGCGGCATCCGTCCTGCTCGCCGCCGGCGCGCCGGGCAAGCGCCTGGCCCTGCCGAACGCCCGCATCCTGATCCACCAGCCCGCGATGGGCGAGGCCGGTCACGGGCAGGCGTCGGACATCGAGATCCAGGCGGCCGAGATCCTCCGTATGCGTACCTGGCTCGAAGAGACCATGGCGCGTCACACCGGCCAGGAGGCCGCGAAGGTCAACAAGGACATCGACCGCGACAAGATCCTCTCCGCTCAGGAGGCGATGGAGTACGGCATCGTCGACCAGGTCCTGACCACGCGCAAGCGTCAGCCGGCGGCACTCACCGCCTGACGCGTTCCGCGTCGCTTCGACGCCCCGCAGACCCGTTTCGGTCTGCGGGGCGTCGTGTCGTCTGGGGGAGGGTGTGTCTCGGCGGCGCGGTCTCGGCACTCGGTCTCCCCGCGCGGGGTCTTGGCGCGTGGGGTGTCAGCGCCGGTGGCGCGCCTGCCCGGGGGAGCGGTCGTGTGCGCCCTCGTCGCGCCGGGAGAACGGATGCCGGGCTTCGCCCTGGGCGATCAGAACGGCACCGCGCGCGCAAATGCCCTCGGTTCGCTCGGGCACGGGTTAGGCTCGTGGCACACAGGCGTGAGGGCGCCAGGTGACGAGGAGGAACAGGCATGGCACGCATCGGGGAAAGCGCCGATCTGTTCAAATGCTCCTTCTGCGGGAAGAGCCAGAAGCAGGTTCAGCAGTTGATCGCCGGCCCCGGCGTCTACATCTGCGACGAGTGCGTCGAGCTCTGCAACGAGATCATCGAAGAGCGCATGGCCGAGTCGTCGGCCGGCGAGGTGGCAGAATTCGACCTCCCCAAACCGCGCGAGATCTACTCTTTCCTCGAGGAGTACGTGGTCGGCCAGGAGCCCGCCAAGCGCGCCCTCGCGGTCGCCGTCTACAACCACTACAAGCGCGTCCGCGCCCACGGCACCCTGCAGCCCGCCGAGGCGCGTGCCGAAGAGATCGACATCGCGAAGAGCAACATCCTGCTGCTCGGGCCCACGGGTTGCGGCAAGACCTACCTCGCCCAGACGCTCGCGAAGCGACTGAACGTCCCGTTCGCGGTGGCGGATGCCACGGCCCTCACCGAGGCCGGCTACGTCGGTGAAGACGTCGAGAACATCCTCCTCAAGCTCCTGCAGGCGGCCGACTTCGACGTCAAGCGCGCCGAGACGGGCATCATCTACATCGACGAGGTCGACAAGATCGCCCGCAAGGCCGAGAACCCCTCGATCACCCGCGACGTGTCGGGCGAGGGTGTGCAGCAGGCCCTGCTGAAGATCCTCGAGGGAACGGTCGCCTCGGTTCCGCCGCAGGGAGGCCGCAAGCACCCTCACCAGGAATTCATCCAGATCGACACGACGAACGTGCTGTTCATCGTCGCCGGGGCCTTCGCCGGCCTCGAAGAGATCATCTCGGCGCGGGTCGGCAAGCACGGTGTGGGCTTCGGCGCTCCGCTGCAGCGCAAGGAAGACGCGCCCGACCTGTTCAGCGAGGCCCTGCCGGAAGACCTGCACAAGTTCGGCTTGATCCCCGAGTTCATCGGTCGCCTGCCCGTTGTGGCATCCGTCTCGCCCCTCGATCAGGACGCGCTGATGGAAATCCTCACGGCGCCGCGCAATGCGCTCGTCAAGCAGTACCAGCGCATGTTCGAGCTCGACGGCGTCCAGCTCGAGTTCGACGAGGACGCCCTGCGCGCGATCGCCGACCTCGCCGTCGCCCGCAAGACCGGTGCGCGTGGTCTGCGCGCGATCCTCGAGGACGTGCTCGGTCCGATCATGTTCGACGTGCCGTCGGCTGATGACATCGCGAAGGTCGTCATCACGCGCGCGGCGGTCGAAGACGGCGCCCAGCCGACGATCGTGCTGGCGCAGAAGCGTCGCAGCGCCTGACACCCGTGGGCGGGTGGCGGGGGCGCGGCGAGAAGCTGCGTGTCCGACCGTTCTCTGTCGGCCGTATCGCGCGTGGCGCTCGTCTGATCGTCCGCGACACACCGGCGGCGGCCTTGGCGCTCGCGCTCGAGTCCTTCGCACAGGAGCGTTTCGATCTCGGTGACGATCGCATCGCTCGTGCGCTCGTGGAGCGGGGCTCGGAGTGGATCGCGCAGGACGTGCGCGTCGGACACCCGAATCCGTCGTGGAACACCGGATTCATGGATGCCATGCTGTCGGACACTCTGTTGACGCTGGTCCCCGGCCTCTGGCGTCGCGTCACCCCGACCGTGGTCGTCGCGAGCGCACGTCCTCATCCGCAGGGCGCCGAGCTCGTCGTCTTCTCGCACGTGACCGTTCGCGGGTGGACGTCGTCGAACGATGTCGCACCGCTGCTGGAGGCGGCTCTCGATCGCGTCGAGGCGTCCGGCGGGGTCGTCTCGCGGGACTGGATGCACGGCATCCCCAACGACGGCTCTCCGGCTTCGCAGGCTTTCGTGCGCGAGGTGCTCGACTGGCGGTAGGTGGGGTCCCGCGTTGGAGGAGGTGAGGGGACGTCGGCCGGGAGAGTGCGCTGGGGGTGGGGAGATGTGCGCCATGCGGTATGACGCCCGCACGATGGAGCTACCAGCGACCGGACACGAGCGGGGGAAGGCGGAGCGCGCGAACGCGGAGCGAGGCGCGGCGTCGCGAGGTTGCGTCGCGCTCGGCGGGGGAGGGGCGAGCCGGAATCGAGGACCGTCTTCTTCTGCACATTCGTGGGGTGTGTGGATTCGTCCACATCGGGGCTCTCTGAGGTCTGTCGATGTCGGCCCCCCTCGCTAGCATGCACACATGTTCATGGAAGCCTCGTCGACACCCCCGGGCCCCGGGCCGCGGGCCCTATCCGCGGTGCTCGCAGAGGTCCTCCGCACCGGCGCCGCGGTCGCCGCCGCAGAAGCGGCGCGCACGCGTGCTCTCGCCGAAGCAGGGCACCTCGCCCTCGATGTCCTGGCGGAGCGGCCCTCGTCCTCCCGGGTCGCGGAGATGGCGTTGCGGGAGGTCGCGTCCGAGATCGCCGCGGCCGAGCACTGCTCCGACCGCACGGTGCAGACCCAGATCACCCGCGCCATGACCCTCGTCGACGACTACCCGGGAACCCTGACCGCGTGGGAGGAAGGGGCGATCACGCGCGCCCACGTGCACACGATCCTCGAGGTCGGGACACCCCTCCCGTCCGAGGTCCGCGCCGAGTTCGACACCCTCGCCGTCACCACCGCCACCGCGGGGCTCAGCCCCGGCCGGCTGCGCACCCGCCTGGCCGCGCTCGCCGAGACCCTGCAGCCGACGACGATCACCGAACGTCACCAACGCGGCCGCGACACTCGGTGTGTCCGGGTTGTGACCGGGCACGACGGGATGTCCGACCTCATCGCGACGCTGCCGACGGTCCTCGCCGTCGGCATCTACGACCGCCTCACCCAGCAAGCCCGCACGATCATCGACACCCGCGGCGACACCCCGGCCACCGCCACGACCACCGCCACGACCACGGCCACCGC
>NZ_LDRT01000044.1 GCF_001476655.1 Microbacterium testaceum
CCCCCTGCCCGCACCCCTCACCCCGACGACGCGGCTCGACTATCCGCGCTTCTCCGTGCTGCTCGACGAAGAACGCCGATTCGCCGCCGTCACGGGTGTCGTGATCGACGGCTCGACTCTCCGCGAGCAGCCGCGCACGGGCGACTGGCGCCTCGACCCCCGCGTGGCCGCCGACGCCCAGGCGGGGCCCGAGGTCTACAGCCGCAACGATCTCGACCGTGGGCACCTCGTACGGCGCCGCGATCCCGGCTGGGGCTCGGCCGGGGAGGCTCAGGATGCCACCGAGGCCACGTTCTTCTATACCAATGCCGCTCCGCAGGCGGCGGGGTTCAACCAGTCGAAAGAGCTGTGGTTGGGACTCGAAGACCACGTGCTCTCCTACGCCGAGGCCACGGATCAACGTCTCGCGGTGTTCACCGCGCCGGTGCTCGGCGAGGAGGATCCGCCGTACCGCGGCATCCGCGTTCCGCT
This sequence comes from Microbacterium testaceum, assembly GCF_001476655.1. Classification (GTDB taxonomy): domain Bacteria; phylum Actinomycetota; class Actinomycetes; order Actinomycetales; family Microbacteriaceae; genus Microbacterium; species Microbacterium testaceum_C. The sequence continues at coordinate 472 of NZ_LDRT01000044.1, forward strand.
GCGGTTCTGGAAGATCGCCGCGTGGCGCGACGGGGACGCGCTGGCCGCGGCCGGTTTCGTCCTCGATCAGAGCGACCTCGTCGACACCCGGCAGGCTCTGATGGTGCGACCGCTCGGGGCGTTCCGCACGTTCCAGGTCCCGATCGCCGCCCTCGCGGCCGAGGCGGGGGTCGACGTGGGCCCGCTCGCGGCCGCCGACACGTTCGTGCGGCGCGGGATCCGCCCTGTCGCCGCCCGCGAGCTCGGGAGGGTCGATGACATCGTGCTGTGACCCGCGGGGGTCAGCGCACGCGCACGGCGTGCAACAGCGTGTCGATCGCCGGCGCGTGATGGCCGCCTCGCAGCTCGGCATCCTCGCTCGTCCGGATGACCTGCTCGCAGCGCTCGATCCGGAAACGGTCGTCGAGGGCGCCGCGCAACAGCTCGGGCGTGTAGAGGATGGCGGGATTCGAGGGGCCGTGGCCTCCCGCGGCGATGTTGTCGACGTCGTGGCCGAGAACGAGGAGTGTGCCCCCGGGCGTCACCCACTCGGCGATCCGTCGGACGGCGTCAGCGCTGTCGGGCAGATGCAGGTAACACGACACCACCAGGTCGACCGGTGCACCCGGATCCCACGCGTGCACGTCGGCACACGCCCAGGTCACGGCATCGCCGCCGGGGCGCGCTGCGGCGAGCGCGAGCCCCGCGCTCGAGAAGTCGACGCCGGTGCACCTCCATCCACGCTCGGCGAGCCACAGCGCGGTGCGCCCGTCACCGGTCGCGACGTCGATCGCGCTCCCCGGGGAGAGCGGCGCGGCGATCTCGCGCACGATCGCGGGAGGCTGCGTCGCCCACACGCCCCCGGCCGAGGCTCGGTATCGCTCGTCCCACTGCGCGGCATCCATTCGGCTCCCTCTCGTCGCCCCCACCCTAGAGCCGCCGGCCCGGGTCAGCGTTCAGCGCCGCAGCCTCGGAGATGAGCGACGGATCCGGTGCGCACCTCCGAACCCGGCGCAGGCCCGCACCGCCCCCGCACGCACCGCACGACGCCCCGCCGCCCACACGGGCGACGGGGCGTCGGAACAGGGTCACTCCCCCGACAGGCCACCCAGCAAGTGGCCGAACGATTTGCCCGCACCGAGGTACGACGACGGGTCGAACGGGTCGGCGTCACGGACGGGCTCTCGCGCGGCGATCGCATCGGCGAACTCCCGCGCGGCGCGGTCGACGCGCGAGCCGAGCGGGGCGACCTCGTCGGCGTTCGCCCCCCAGTCACTGGATGCCGCGAACACCCCGGTCGGCACGGGGTTCGCGTGCAGGTAGGTGAACAGGGGCCGGATGGCGTAGTCGATCGCGAGCGAGTGGCGCGCGGTGCCGGCGTTCGCGCCGATCAGCACCGGGGTGCCCGTGAGCGCCTGCGGATCGAGCACGTCGATGAACGATTTGAACAGACCCGAGTAGCTCGTGGAGAAGATCGGCGTGACGGCGATGACACCGTCGGCCGACACGATCGTGTTGATCATCTGCTCGAGCGCCGGGGGCGCGAACCCCGTGAGCAGGTTGTCGGTCAGGTCGTGTGCGTAGTCACGCAGCTCGAACACGTCGCTGGTGGCGTCGATTCCGCGCTCGCGCAGCTCCGCCAGAGCGGCGTGCGCGAGACGGTCGCCGAGCATGCGCGTGGACGACGGGGTGGACAGGCCCGCGGTGACGACCGCGACTCGGCGAGCAGACATGTCAGGCACCCACCTTCGTCGCGGCCGCGCCGAAGGCGCTGCCCGAGCGGGGAGCGGCATCCTGGTAGGGGCTGCCCGCGACCATGTTGTCGCCGCGGTTCGCGCCAGGGACGGCCTGACGCGGAGCCGCACCGGCGTAGATCTTCTCGACGAGGTTGGCGTGAGTGGGCGCGTCGGGAACCTCGGCGGGACGGTTCACCTGCAACTCCTTGCGCAGCACCGGCACGACCTCGGAGCCGAGGATGTCGAGCTGCTCGAGCACGGTCTTGGTCGGGAGCCCGGCGTGATCGATGAGGAAGAGCTGACGCTGGTAGTCGCCGAAGGTCTCGCGCATCGCGGCGTAACGGTCGATGACCTGCTGCGGCGAACCGACGGTCAGCGGGGTCATCTCGCTGAAGTCCTCGAGGCTCGGGCCGTGACCGTAGACGGGGGCGTTGTCGAAGTACGGACGGAACTCCCGTACGGCGTCCTGCGAGTTGGCGCGCATGAACACCTGTCCGCCGAGGCCGACGATCGCCTGCTGGGGCGTGCCGTGTCCGTAGTGGGCGAAGCGCTCGCGGTACAGCGTGATGAGGCGCTGGTAGTGCTCCTTGGGCCAGAAGATGTTGTTCGCGAAGAAACCGTTGCCGTAGTAGGCGGCCTGCTCGGCGATCTCGGGCGTGCGGATCGATCCGTGCCACACGAACGGGGGCACGCCGTCCAGCGGCCGCGGGGTCGAGGTGAAGCCCTGCAGCGGCGTGCGGAACTTCCCCTCCCAGTCGACGACGTCCTCGCGCCACAGCTTGTGCAGAAGGTCGTAGTTCTCGATGGTGAGCGGCAGGCCCTGACGGATGTCCTTGCCGAACCAGGGGTAGACCGGGCCGGTGTTGCCGCGGCCGAGCATGAGGTCGGCGCGACCGCCCGACACGTGCTGCAGCATCGCGAAGTCCTCGGCGATCTTCACCGGGTCGTTCGTGGTGATCAGCGTCGTCGACGTCGTGAGGATGAGGCGCTCGGTCTGCGCCGCGATGTACGCGAGCGTCGTCGTGGGCGACGACGACCAGAACGGCGGGTTGTGGTGCTCGCCGAGGGCGAAGACGTCGAGGCCGACCTCTTCGGTGTGCTTGGCGATTGTCAGCGTGTCCTTGATGCGCTGGGCCTCGCTCGGGGTCTTCCCCGTCGTCGGGTCCTGGGTGATGTCGCTCACCGTCATGACACCGAACTGCATGCCCGGCCAGTTGCTCGTCTCACCCATGATGCGCCTCCTGTTTTGTATGCATCTGAATATACATGGTGGAACGCACCACGCCGAGGTTTATTCCGCCGTACCTCATCGGCATCCGAAATCCACCCCGTGGATCCTCGATCGTGCCCCGTCTAGCCTCCCTGACGATGACGGATGCCACCACCCCACCGCCCCCCACGCACCCCGTTCTGGGACAACGCCCGCTTCGCGGCGATCATCGACTCGACGTTCTCGCTCTCGCGCTTGCTCGGTCTGCTCCCCTTCTTCACCCTCGGCTGGTGGCTGTGCGAGCACGACGTCGTCGCGCGCGCAGGGCTGCTGGCCGCGCGGCCCGTCTGGCTGCGCGCGGCCGCCGCGACCGTGCTGATCGCGGCGGGAACGCTCGCGTTCGTCTTCGTCGACACCTGGCGCGACGTGCGCCTGGGGACGTGGTTCTTCTTCGTCGACGCGTACGCCGATCTCGACGCCCCGCAGTGGTGGGTGGACGGCGTGCGGCTGGCGATCATCGCGCTCGCGCTCGCGCTGATGGCCGCGTTCCTGGCGCTGATCCCCCGCCGCGAAACCCGCTGGACGCACCTCGGTCGATACACGATGTACGTCTACCTGCTGCACACGTTCGTGCTCTCCCCGTTCCGCCAGTCGGGTGTGCTGCGGGGGCTGGAGCCGATGGGACTGTGGATCCCGGTGGTCGCGATCGCGAGCGTGGCGATCGCCGTCCTGCTGCCGAGTCGCCCGGTGCGCCACGTGACGCGCCCCCAGGTGGAGCCCCGGATGCCGTGGCTGTTCCGCGACCGCGCGCTCGGCGCCGGCCGCGGCTCGCGGTAGGACCGTCGACGCCGGGGCCGGTGGCTTCGACGGGCTCAGCCACCTCCCGCCCACGTCCCTGAGCCCGTCGAACGGACCGCACACCCGCGACAGGCCTGCGCCTCAGGAGCCGAGCAGACCCGCCCCGATCGACGCCCCCGACGCCGGAGCCGGAGGCACCGCCCACAGTCCCGAGCCGACGTGGCGGATGTATTCGCCCATGGCATCCGTCGACAGCGCCTTCTGCAGCGTGATGAAGCGATCGGGGCTCTTCTGGAACGACAGGAAGAACAGCCCCGCGTTCAGCCGGCCGAGGTCGGTCGTGCCGTCGACGAAGTTGTAGCCGCGGCGCAGGATGCGGATCCCGCCGTTGTTGTCGGGGTGGGCGAGGCTCACGTGACTGCGCCGATCGATGCGGGGCTTGCCCGTGGCATCCGTGGCCGCGAAGTCGGGGGCGGTGAACTCGTCTCCGCCCGACAGCGGTGCGCCGGCTCCCTTGTCACGGCCGACGACGCGGTCCTGCTCGGCGAGGCGGGTGCGATCCCACGTCTCGATGAGCATCGCGATGCGCCGCGCCACGAGGTAGGACCCGCCCGCGAGCCACGCCGGACCCTCGGATGCCGAGACCCAGACGTTCTCGTCCAGCGCAGCCGTGTCGTCGGCGAGGATGTTGGCGGTCCCGTCCTTGAACCCGAAGAGGTTCCGCGGGGTCGTCTGGGCGGCGGTGGTCTTGGACGTCCGACCGAAACCGAGCTGCGACCAACGGATCGTCGCGCGACCGAAGGCGATCCGGCTGAGGTTGCGGATCGCATGCACGGCGACCTGCGGGTCGTCGGCGCACGCCTGGATGCACAGGTCCCCGTCGGAGCGCAACGGGTCGAGGTCGTCGTTCAGGAACGCCGGCAACCGCTCGAGCCCCGGCGGACGCTGTCCCTCGAGCCCGAAACGGGCGTCGAAGAGCGACGGTCCGAAGCCGAACGTGATCGTGAGGTTGCTCGCGGGAAGGCCCACGGCCTCACCCGTGTCGTCCGGCGGAGCCTCGGGCGAACCGCCGAGAGCGCCCGTCGCACTGACGTCGAGACCCTGCATCATGCGGGTGGCCGCGTACGTCCAGTCCGACAACAACTCCGCGAGGTCGTCACGGGTCGTCCGCGCCATCATGTCGTACGCCGCGAAGTGGAGGTGCTCCTGCACCGGCGTGGTGATGCCCGGCTGGTGGATGCCGGATGCCGGGGCCACGGCATCCATCGCCCGGCGCGCCTGGTCCTGGCCGTACGCCGCACCCCCGACGAGGCCCGCTCCCGCGCCGACGACGAGGCTGGTCGCGCTCGCCCCGAGGGCGAGGCCGATCAGCCCACGACGCGACACACCCGCGGAGGTCTCTCCACCGGACACCTCGCGGGCGGACGTGTCGGCGTCGGGACGCGCGGCTGCCGCCGGACCCGAGGATCCGGCGGCAGCGGGGGTCTGTTCTTCGTCGCTCACACTCACTCCAGAACCGTGACGGTCAGCTGCGACAGCGGCTCGGCGAGCGCATTGATCAGGTCGGTGAACTGACGCTTGTCGGCCTCGGTCAGCTGCGAGTAGGGGACGAAGCCCGCGTCCGCGGAGCCGTGAGCGGCGAGAGCGGCCTCGAGGTCGGCGTACCCCTTGTCGATCCGCGTGACGAGCTCGGCCCCCTTGTCGCCCTTCGACTCGGCGAAGTCGCGCACGAGCGAGAACGCCATCTTGGAGCCCTCCACGTTGGCGGCGAAATCGTAGAGGTCGGTGCCCGACCACCAGTCCTCCTCGCCGCTGATCTTGCCGCTCGCGACCTCGTCGAGCAGCGCGATCGCGCCGTTCGAGATCCCCGCGACGCCCTGGGTGCTCAGCGCCTGGGTGAACTCGTCGCCGTGGACGTAGTCGTACAGTTCCTGCACGTCGGACACGAGCTTGTCGCCGTGCGTCTTGCGCTCGTCCGGGGTCGAGGGAGCCCAGTCCTTCCACGCCGGCGTCTCGCCATCGGCGTTCAGCGCGTCCTGCGCCGGGACCCAGAGATCCTTCTCGATGCGGTGGAACCCGGTCCAGTCCAGCCCCTCGGCCACGGCGTCGACCTCGCGGTAGTCGATGCGCGGGTCGAGGTCGCCGAGCGCCTCGGCGATCGGCTCGATGCGCTCGTAGTACGCGCGCACGCGGGGGAACTGCTCCTTCGCCGCAGCATCGTCGCCCGACTCGTAGGCGGCGGTGAACGTCTTCACGGCCGGAAGCAGCTGACCGACCTGGTCCTTGACGAACGCGGCGTAGAGGTCGACCGCCTGCTGCTTCTGGTCGGCATCCGGGCCGTCGACGGCGACGGCGTCTCCGGTGACCGAGAAGGCCGCCTTGCCCACGCCGTCGCCGACCATGCCGGGCTTGCAGAGCGTGAAGTAGTCACCGGGCTGCGCGACGACGGTGAGGTTGCGCGAGGCGCCGGGGGCGATGTTCTCGACCTCGCCGACGATCCGCAGGCCGTCGGATGCCAGCAGGTAGAACTCCGTGACCTGATCGCTCTTGTTGCTCACATCGAACGCGACGGTTCCGCTGGGCACCGAGGCGGACGAGACCGCGCAGCCGTCGTCGGTCGAGGTGACCGTGAGGGCTCCGGAGGCGGCCGCGTCGGTCTTGGCGACGCAGCCGGAGAGGACGAGGGCGGCCGCGCCGGCCACGGCCGTGACCGCGAGGAGGCGTGTCGAGTTCATGGTGCTGTGCTCCGTTCGAGGAAGGGATGCCGCGCCGTCGGGTGTGCGCGGGAGGAGAAAGGTCTCAGGGGGCGGTGGAGGTGCCGAGCGTCGCCGTGGCGCCCGAGCGATGAGGCTCGATCGGCGGCGCGGATGGGGAGGTCGCCGCGGGGCGCGGGCGTCGGCCGGCGCGCACACCGCGGACGAACAGCGGCACCACCACGGCGACGTAGACGACCCACGCGATGACCTGCAGCCACGTCATCTGCGGCATGAAGCCCACGGTCGCCTGCAGCAGCGCGGCGAGGGCGCTGTCGGGAGCGATGGCGGTCGAGACGTCGAACGCCCACCCGAACGGGAATCCCGCCCAGCCGGTGGCGACGAGGCCGGTGAGGGGGTCGATCGGCGCGCCCGCACCGAACGGGCCGGGCAGGGCACCGGCTTCCTGCAGGTCGTGGAACGCGTAGGCGAGGACGCCGGCGGCCACGACGACGAGGAAACCGCCGGTCCACGTGAAGAAGCGACCGAGGTTCAGGCGCAGCATGCCGCGGGCGATGAACCAGCCGAGGACGACCGCGGTGGCGAGCCCCAGGAGCGCGCCGAGCAGCGCCACGGGTGACTCACCGAACGACTGCACCATCGACCACAGCAGCAGGGTCGTCTCCACGCCCTCGCGGGCCACCGAGACGAACCCGATCGCGACGAGCGCCCACACCCCGCCGCGCAGGGCCTTGTCGATGCCGCCTTCGAGACCCGCCTTGAGCGTGCGGCCGGCTTTCTGCATCCAGAAGATCATCCAGGTCACCATCGCGACCGCGAGCAGCGAGAGTCCCCCACCGAGCAGTTCCTGCGCCTCGAACGTGAGCATGTAGGCCCCGAACGTGAAGATCGCCCCGACGCCGAGCGCGAGGGCCACCGCGAGTCCTACCCCGGTCCACAGCTTCGGCAGGGCGTCGCGTCGGTCGAGACGCGAGAGGTAAGCGACGAGGATGCCGACGACGAGCGCGGCCTCGAGGCCTTCGCGGAGGCCGATGAGGAAGGTGGCGAAGAAGCTGGCAAGCACGGGCGGGAGTTCCGACTTTCACGAGGAGGAAGGACCGCGACGCTGCGGATCAGGTAAGGACAGCCTCACCTGACTGTGACAGATTACGCACTTTCGTCGATTCGCGCATCCCCGATTCAGAACGGAACACGGATGCCGTGGGCGACCGAGGTAATGCTCGGCAACATTCGGGCGACGGCGAGCGCCCCGACCTAGCCTCGATCCATGTCCGAGTTGAACCTCCCGATCCTCGACCTCTCGCTCCTCGATCAGGGGCCCGAGGCCGCATCTCGTTTCCGCGACGACCTGCGCGCCGCCACCCACGACGTCGGCTTCTTCTACCTGACCGGCACCGGCGTCAGCGCGGAGCTGGAGGAGCGCCTGCTGCAGGCCGCCCACGACTTCTTCGCACTGCCCGAGGCCGAGAAGCTCGCGATCGAGAACGTCACGAGCCCCCACTTCCGCGGTTACACGCGCGTCGGCGGCGAGCGCACGCAGGGCCGCGTCGACTGGCGCGAGCAGATCGACATCGGACCCGAGCGCGATCCGATCCACGACCCCGAGGGCCCCGGTTACAACCGGCTCGTCGGCCCCAACCTGTGGCCGGCGGCCCAGCCCGAGCTCAAGGACGTCGTCACCGAGTGGCACGACCACCTCACCGGCGTCGCCCGCAAACTGCTGCGCGCATGGGCGTTGGCCCTGGGCGCGGAGGAGCAGTACTTCGACCGCCACTTCGGCGACCCGCAGACCCTCATCAAGATCGTCCGCTACCCCGGCAAGGACGACCCGACTCCCCAGCAGGGCGTCGGCGCCCACAAGGACTCGGGCGTGTTGACCCTCCTCTGGGTCGAGCCCGGCAAGGGCGGCCTGCAGGTCGAGCGCGACGGCGAGTGGGTCGACGCTCCCCCGGTGCCGGGCGCCTTCGTGGTCAACATCGGCGAACTGCTCGAGTACGCCACGCAGGGCTACCTCACGGCGACCAACCACCGCGTGATCTCGCCGAAGTACCCCGACGAGCGCATCTCGGTGCCGTTCTTCTTCAATCCCGCCCTCGACGCGCGCCTACCGATCATCGAGCTGCCCGAGGAGCTGGCATCCGAGGTCCGCGGCGTCACCGACGACCCGACGAACCCCATCCACGCGACCTATGGCGAGAACGCCCTCAAGTCGCGCCTGCGCGCCCACCCCGACGTGGCCGAGCGCTGGCACGCGGATCTGCTGGCCGCGCGCGCGGCATCCTGACCTTCCCCGCTCGCGCCTCCCGCGTGCGCGCCCGCACGCGCCCCGCGATGCCCACCGTCCTCGCGATAAACGCCGATCCTTCCGAGACACGCTGAGACGCCGCGTGTCTCGGGAGCATCGGCGTTTATCGCGTCAGGCGAGGCCGCGCCTCGCGCGGCGCGGCGCGCGTGCTGGCGAGCCGGCATCCGGGAACGCCGAAGGCCGCCCCACACCGTGGGGCGGCCTTCCAAGAATGTTTTGCGCGATAGAACGCTGGTGCGATTAGCGACGCAGACCGAGACGCTCGATGAGCGAGCGGTAACGGTTGATGTCGACGTCCTGCAGGTAACCCAGCAGGCGGCGGCGCTGACCGACGAGCAGGAAGAGTCCACGGCGCGAGTGGTGGTCGTGCTTGTGGAGCTTGAGGTGCTCGGTGAGGTCCTTGATGCGCTGCGTCATCATCGCGACCTGCACCTCGGGGGATCCGGTGTCACCGGGGTGCGTCGCGTACTCTTCGATGATCGCCTTCTTGACGTCTGCTTCGAGTGCCATAGATGGGATCCCCTTCCTTCTCATTGCGCGGCGCCCGTCACACGATGTGCGAGCTCTCTTTATCCGCGGCCGATCGAACGGCAACCGCATGAGTCTACCAGCATCCGGATGCCGCCATCGAACGGCCCCGCGACGTCACCCTCGCGGTCCGAGGCGCTCGGAGAGCGGACCGATGTCCGCGCCCTGGCGTAGCCTCGATCCGTGCAACTCACGGTCCGCGTCAAGCCCGGAAGTCGGCGCGGCCCCCTCGTCGAAGACACTCCCGAGGGTCTCGTCGTCCACGTGCGCGAGCGCGCCGTCGACGGCGGGGCGAACGCCGGCGTGGTCCGTGCTCTGGCCGCCCACTTCGGCGTGCCCGCCCGCGACGTCGAGATCCTGCGCGGCCACACCGCGCGCGTGAAGCGCGTCGAGGTCGACGCGTGAGCGCCCGGCGAAGCGCGTTCATCGACCTGCGTCCGCTCACCACCTCCCCCGCTTTCGCGCGTCTGTGGATCGGCTCGACCCTCGCGGGTCTCGGCGGGCAGCTGACGGTCGTCGCCGTCATGCTGCACGTGTTCGAGCTGACGCAGAGCACGTTCGCGGTCTCGATGATCGCCGTGGCGGGTCTCCTGCCGATGGTGCTCGCCGGCCTCTACGGCGGCATGCTCGCGGACGCCTTCGATCGACGCACGGTCGCGCTGCTCGCGGCCGTGGTCACCTTCGTCTCCACGGCGCTGTTGGCCGTCCTCGCCTGGACGGGCCTCGAGACGGTCGGGTGGCTCTTCGTCTTGAGCGTGGTGAACTCGGCGGCGAACTCCATCGTCATGGCCACCAAGTCGGCCATCACCCCGCGGTTGATCCCGCGGGATCTGCTGCCGGCGGCCGCCGCCCTGCAGGGCGTCACGGTCGGCATCATGGTAATGGCCGGACCCGCACTGGCCGGAGTGCTCGTCGCGGTGGCGGGGTATGCGTGGACGTACTCGCTCGACGTCCTCCTCATGACGTCGCTGTTCCTCGGCCTCTGGTCGCTGCCGCGGCTGCGCCCTGAGGGTGAGGTGGTGCGGCCGGGCCTCGAGTCCCTCCGCGACGGCGCCCGGTTCCTGCGCCGCGCCCCGAACATCCGCCTGCAGTACCTCCTCGACATCACGGCGATGACCTTCGGCCAACCCGTCACGCTGTTCCCCGCGATCGGGGCGGTACTCCTGGGAGGCGGGGCGATCACCACCGGCATCCTCACCGCGGCGGTCGCGGCCGGTGCCTTCTTGTCGAGCCTCTTCTCGGGCCCGATCGGGCGGGTGCGCCGCCAGGGGCTCGGGATCGAGCGCGCGATCCAGGTCTACGGACTGTCCATCGGGCTCTTCGGCCTCGTTCTCGTCGCCGCGAGCCTGGGCTGGCTCCGCCCCGACCTCGTCGACGAGACCCACGCCGCCGTCGCACTGATCGTTCTCGCCGCGGTCGCTCTCGCCATCTCGGGAGCCGCCGACAACGTCAGTGCGATCTACCGCTCGACGATGATGCAGGCGGCGGTTCCGGATGCCATGCGCGGACGCCTCCAGGGCATCTTCATCGTCGTGGTGGCCGGTGGCCCTCGCGTCGGGGCGCTGTACGCCGGAACCCTCGCGACCCTGACCGCCCTGTGGGTGCCGCCCCTGTTCGGCGGCATCCTGATCCTCGCCCTCGTCGGTACGCTCGTGCGGTTCTCCCCGCGCTTCCGGGCCTACGACGCGCTCGATCCGCAGCCCTGAACCCGGTGGACGCCTCCGAATGTGACGTCGCGTTGCGCGGCGACATCCGCCTCGACGGCGACGGGGAAAGCATGGAGGGATGACGCGGACGCAGGAGAGCAGCGCCCACTGGGGCACCTTCCAGGTCGAGGTGTCGGACGACGGTCGCACCGTGCTGCGCACACGGCCCTACGCCGACGACGAGGATGCCTCCCCGGCGATCGAGGGGGTCGCAGAGGCGCAGCACCACCCTCTCCGTGTCGCGCGCCCGTCGGTCCGTCGCCGGTGGCTCGAGAACGGCCCCGGACCGGATGACCGTCGCGGCGCCCCCGACGACGAGTACGTGGAAGTCGAATGGGACGAGGCCCTCGACCTGCTCGCCGCCGAGCTGGACCGCGTCCGCACCGCGCACGGCAACCGCGCGATCTTCGGCGGCTCCTACGGGTGGGGAAGCGCCGGGCGTCTGCACCACGCCCAGGGGCAGCTGCATCGTTTCCTGAACGTCATCGGCGGGTACACGTCGTCGGTCAACGATTACAGCCGCGGGGCCAGCCTGGTGCTGCTCCCGCACCTCATCGGCCGCAACGGTATGGAGGAGCTCCGCAAGCGACCCCCGTCGTGGCCGCACATCGCCGCGCACACCGACCTCCTGCTCTGCTTCGGGGGCGTGCGCCTGTCGAACACCTCGGTGGTCCCCGGCGGCCACCATCGCCAGCTCGTCGGCGGGCTGTCGCGCGACGCCGCGCGCAGCACCCGTTTCGTCTCCGTCTCCGCGCAGCGCGACGACATCGGCGCCGACCTGGATGCCGAGTGGATCGGCATCCGGCCCGGTACCGACACCGCGCTCCTCCTCGCCCTCACCCACACCCTCGTCGACGAGGGACTCGCCGACGAGGCGTTCCTGTCGTCTTCCACCGTCGGCGTCGATGAGGTGCGCGCGTACCTGCGGGGCGAGGTCGACGGGGTGGCGAAGACGGCGGAATGGGCCGCGCCCCTCACGGGGATCCCCGCGACCGCGATCCGCGATCTCGCGCGACGCGCCGCCGCGGGACGCACACTGGTGAACGTCACGTACTCGCTGCAGCGCGCCGAGCACGGTGAGCAGGCGGTGTTCGCCGCGCTGACCTTCGCGGCCTTCCTGGGCCAGATCGGCCTTCCGGGCGGCGGCTTCTCGCACGGCTACGGCTCGATGGGCGACCACGGTATCGGCGTGGAGCAGGTGCGCCTGCCCACGTTCCCCCAGGGCCGCAATGCGGTGGACGACTTCATCCCGTGCGCGCGCATCAGCGATCTGCTCCTGCGCCCGGACGAGACCATCCCCTACGACGGCGGCACGCTGCGGCTGCCCGACATCCGCCTCGTGTACTGGGCGGGAGGTAACCCGTTCCACCACCACCAGGATCTCCGGCGGCTGCGCCGAGGTCTCGCGCGGATCGACACGCTCGTCGTCCACGAGTTCCACTGGACGCCGACAGCCCGCCACGCCGACATCGTCCTGCCCGCGGCGACCCCTCTCGAGCGCGACGATCTGGCCGCCGGGGCCGGTGACTCCCGACTCCGCGCCATGCCCCGGGCCGTGGCGCCCGCCGGAAAGGCACGCGAGGAGTTCTGGATCTACGACCGGCTCGCCCAGCGCCTCGGCGCGGACTATTCCGAGGGCCTCGACTCGCGGGCCTGGCTCGAGCGCATCTACGAGCAGTGGCGGACGCAGAACCCCGACGCCCCGCTTTTCGCCGAGTTCTGGCGCGACGGCGGGACGCCGCTACCGCAACGCCCCTACCGCGACGGCGCCTTCGCGGCGTTCCGCTCGGACCCGGGTTCACATCCGCTCGACACCCCGAGCGGTCTGATCGAGCTGTTCTCGTCGACCCTCCACGGCTTCGGGCTGACCGACACCGCCGGGCACGCCCTCTGGATCGAGCCGGCGGGCGATCCGGACTCCCCCTACGATCTGCAGCTTCTGTGCAACCAGCCCTCCCATCGCCTGCACAGTCAGCTCGACATGGCGTCGCCCAGCCGTTCCACCAAGGTCGCGGGGCGAGAGCCGATCCGACTGAACCGAACGGATGCCGCGGCTCGGAACCTCCACGACGGCGACGTCGCGATCGTCCGCAGTGCCCAGGGGAGCCTCCTTGCCGGTGTGGTCGTCACCGACGAACTGCTCCCCGGTGTCGCGCAGATGCACACGGGATCGTGGTTCGACCCCAGCGCCCCGCACATCGCGGACTGCGTGAACGGCAACGTCAACGTGCTGACGAAGGACGTGGGGACCTCGACGCTCACCCAGGCCTCCAGCGGCGCGCGCGTCGCGGTCTCGGTCGCGCGCTACGACGGCGACCTCCCCCCGGTCCGCGCGTACGAGCCCCCACCGCTCGCGCGGCACCCCGATCGGATCCGCGACGCCCGGAGCTGACGGTCACGGACCGGCGGTTTTCCGCCGTCGCACTGCCATCGGCCGCGCGAGAGCGCATCCCGGCCCTATCGTCGGGAAGGTGGCATCCGCGTCCTCTCCCTCCCCCGTCTCGATCGCCGTGCAGTTCGTCCTCACCGGCGTCGTGTGGGGCTCGAGCTTCCTCTTCATCGCGATCGCGCTCACCGGGATGACCCCGGCCCAGGTCGCGGGCGGTCGCCTGCTGTTCGGCGCCCTCGCCCTCGCGGCGATCGTGGCGATCCGCCGCGAACGACTCCCCCGCGGCATCCGGGTCTGGGGGCACCTCTGCGTGCTCTCCGCGACCTTCTGCGTGGTGCCGTTCCTGCTCTTCGCCTGGGCCGAACAGCACGTGTCCTCGGGGCTCGCGAGCATCTTCAACGCGACGACGCCGATCATGACGGCGATCATGGCGTGGGCGGTGTTCCGCGTCGAGAGCCTGAAGCTCGGCCAGCTCGTCGGTATCGCGGTCGGCATCGTCGGCGTCGTGGTGATCATCGCCCCCGGCGCGATCGCCGACGTCGGCGGCAGCACGATCGCGCAGCTCGCCCTGCTCGGCGCGACCGCCTGCTACGGCTTCAGCCTCGCCTACATGCGCCGCTTCCTCGGCGACACGGGACTGTCGGGCATCGCCTTCGCGTTCGGCTACATCGGTCCGGCCGCGGCCTTCATGGTGCTGCTGTCGCCGCTGATCCTCGCCGAGCCGATGGATCTCTCGCTGCCGGTCGTCGGCAGCATCGTCGCCCTGGGCGTCCTGGGCACCGGCATCGCCTACGTCTGGAACCAGAACACGCTGCGGGCGTGGGGCCCCACGCGCGCCTCGACGGTGACGTACATCACGCCGGTGGTCGGGGTGGCTCTCGGCATCCTGATCCTGGGTGAGCGCATCTCGTGGAACGAACCGGTGGGCGCCGCCGTGGTCTTCCTCGGGATTCTGCTCGTGCAGCAGCGTCTCCGCCTGTCGCGCCGCGCGCGGGTCTGACCGCACGGGGCCGCCCCCGGAAACGACGAAGGCCCCGGATGCCGAGCACCCGAGGCCTTCGCGAGGATCACGCCTGCAGAGCGAACTGAAGGTCGAGCTCGATGGTGACGTCCTTGCCGACGAGGACGCCGCCGGTCTCGAGGGCGGCGTTCCAGGTGAGGCCGAAGTCCTCACGGTTGATGACCGTCTTGGCCGTCGCGCCGGCCTTGTAGTTGCCCCACGGGTCGGTGCCGAAGCCGCCGAAGTCGATCGAGAAGGTGGCGGGCTTGCTGACGCCGCGGATGGTGAGCTCACCGTCGACGAGGAAGTCGCCGTCCTCGACGCGGACGCCGGTCGAGCGGAAGTCCATCGTCGGGTAGGTCTCGATGTCGAAGAACTCGGCCGAACGGAGGTGCTGGTCGCGCCCCTCGTCCTTGGTGTCGACCGAGGTGACGTCGACCGACGCCTCGACGGTGGCCTCGAGGGGGTTCTCGGGGGCGACGAGCGTGGCGCTCTTCATGCCGAAGGTGCCGCGGACCTTCGAGATCATCATGTGACGGACCGTGAAGGTCACCTCGCTGTGCGAGGGGTCGAGCACCCAGGTGCCTGCCTTGTAGCCGGGGATCTCGAGCGTGGTGGTGTCGGTCATGTCACTCCTAAAGGTCTGGGGAGCCGTATCGGCGTCCTGGGGGGAGGAAACTCCCATTCACACGAATGTATTCCACGATCGTGAAAAAAGACGAACCCGAGGGTGCCGCGGCGCCCTCGGGTTCGTGAACATCGTGTGTCGTCAGCCGACCTTGAGCAGGTCGATGATGAAGATCAGCGTCTTGCCGCCGAGGAAGTGCCCACCGGCGGGGCCATAGGCCAGGTGCGGCGGGATGACGAGCTCGCGGCGACCGCCGACCTTCATGCCCGGGATGCCGTCCTGCCAGCCCTGGATGAGGCCGCGGAGCGGGAACTGGATGCTCTCGCCCCGGCCCCACGACGAGTCGAACTCTTCGCCGGACTCGTACTCGACACCGGCGTAGTGCACGGTGACGGTGTCGCCGGGCTTGGCCTCGTCGCCGTCGCCGACGATGATGTCGCGGATGACGAGGTCGGAGGGGGCGGGGCCGCTGGGAGCGTCGAACTCCGGCTTGGTGCGATCAGTCATACGTCCATCCAAGCATGCGCAGCGCGCCGTCGAACCCCCTGGACAAAGACTCAGCGCCCGGTGCCGCGGCGATGCCTGCGTGTCTCCCGGGCGCTGAGTTGGCCTACATCGATGGTGCTCCCGCTCCGGGGCGCTGTCAAGACCCCGCGTGCGCCGCCGCCCGGCCGCGAGCGCTCAGGGCGCCAGCAGCGCCGCCGCGAGCGCTCAGGGCGCCAGCAGCGCCGCACGCGCCGCCGTCGTGCGCTCCAGCAGCTGACGCTCGGTCGCCACCGCGTGCGGATCCCGCCCCGAGAGCGCGCGCTGTCGCGCGGCGGCGAGGGCCGTGGCATCCCTGATGAAGCCCTTCATGATCGCGGAGCGATCCCCTCGCAGGGTCCGCGCCCAGGCGAGGGCCGAGCGTCGGCCGGGCGCGGTGGCGAGCATGTCGACCTCGTGGGGGGTGAACCAGCCGGCCGCCGCGTATTCGCCGAGACGGGCCCGCGTGAGCCGCGACTCCTCGCGGCGGAGGAGCAGGATGCCGACGATGAAGGCCACGAACAACGGCACCTGCAGAGTCGCGTACACCTCGAAGAAGTTGAAGAACGTCGCGGAGCCGTTCCACACCGCGTGCAGCACGATCGCCGCGATCAGCCCCGGCACGGCGTAGCCCAGTGCGGCCCCGGTGCGCAGCGAGCGTCGCGCCGCGAGGCCGAACGCGAAGCCGGTGAGGCTCGTGAACATCACGTGCGCGAACGGCGAGAGCACCGCGCGCAGGAAGAAGGTCGTCGCGACCTCGCCCGGCCCTCCCTCGAGGTACCCGATCGCGAAGTACTGCACGTTCTCGGTGAGCGCGAAGCCCGCCCCGATGAGGGCACCGTAGACGATCCCGTCGACGGGACCGTCGAAGAACCGCCGGGCGAAGGCGTACAGCAGGAAGACACCGAGCCCCTTCGCGACCTCCTCGACGATCGGCGCCTGCACGACCGCGCTCACGGCATCCGGCAGGCCGCCCGTGACGAAGGTGACCAGCAGGTCCACGGCGAGCGCGATCGCCACCGCCGCGACCGCTCCCCACGCGGCGGCGAAGATCAGCAGGCGAGGCGGTTCCGGTTCCCACCGGTCGATGTAGCGCACCACGAACCACACCACCACGAACGGGATGACCGCCAGGACGAGCCCGATGAAAGATGCCGCCGGCCCGAGGAACCGCGTGAAGTACAGCACCAGCAGTGCCAGCACCGGCACCAGCAGCGCGGCGACGATCCACAGGGCGACACCCCCGCCCCGCACCCGCGGCGGAGCAGCGGAGACGGCGACCGGCGGGGTCGTCGAGATGCGGGCCGGTTGCCCCGGGGACGGCTGCGAGAGCGGCGACGGGTAGCTCATGCGCACAGCCTAGGGGCCACCGGGTCGGAGGATTCGAGGGTTGTGGAGGCGGGCGGCGCGAGGCGCCCGGTAGCGTGGAGGCATGCGTTTCGCCCACGTCCGTTCCCCGGAAGGGGCGGAGTCCCCCCGCCTGATCAGCGTCCATGCCGAGGAGTTCTCCTTCGTCGACGAGTTCTTCGACGGTGCCCCGCGCACTCTCGAGCAGCTCATCGCGGGCGGCGACGCGCTGCTCGATCGTGTGCGGGATGCCGCGGCCGGGGCGAAACGGCATCCTCTGGCCGGCGTCACCTTCGCTTCGGCGGTCCTCGCTCCCCCGTCGATCCTCGCGGTCGGGCTCAACTACGCCGCCCACTCGGGCGAGCTGGGGTTGAAGACCGACGCGGGGCCGACCGTGTTCGTCCTGTGGCCGAACTCCCTCACCGCGCACGAGGCGACGACGTCGTGGCCGCGCGCGCTCAGCGAGGCGGTCGACTACGAGGCCGAGCTCGGTGTGATCATCGGGCGTCCCGGGCGCGATGTGCCCGAGGCCGACGCCCTCGACCACGTGTGGGGCTACACCGTGGTCAACGACATCACGGCGCGGAACATCCAGTTCTCCGAGGCGCAGTGGTCGCGCTGCAAGTCGTTCGACGGCTTCACCCCGACCGGCCCGTTCGTCGTGACCGCCGACGAGATCCCCGACCCGCAGGACCTGCACATCTGGACCGTGGTCGACGGTCACACGGTGCAGGATGCCAGCACCGGCCAGATGGTGCGGTCGGTGGCGACGCTCATCCACAAGCTGTCGGAGTCGGCCACCCTCCTGCCCGGAACGCTGATCTCGACGGGAAGCCCCGGCGGAGCCGGCTACTCGCGCGACCCGCAGATCTTCCTCCGCGACCGCTCGACCGTCACGGTCGGCATCGACGGGATCGGCGAGCTGACCACGCACTGCCGCATCCGGGACTGACGGCACGGAAGGCGAGAGGGGCGGGACCTCGCGGTCCCGCCCCTCTCGCGTTCGCTCACTCCTCGACGACGCTGTCCGCGGCGCGCTGCACGGGGATGGCCTGCGTGATCGGGTGCAGACCCGACAGCCGCGCGGGCGAGAGCTGCTTGGTGACCTCTTCGCGCGACATCAGACCCGCCTCGACGACGAGGTCGGCGACGTTGCGGTGCGTCAGGAGAGCTGTCTTGGCCAGGGCCGCCGCGGCCGCGTAGCCGATGAACGGTGTGAGCGCCGTGACGACGCCGACCGAGGAACCCACCATCGCCCCGAGACGCTCGCGATTGGCCGTGATGCCGTCGACGCAGTTGACGCGCAGCGTCCACATGGCCTGCCGCATCCAGGTGATCGACTGGTAGATCGAATGCGCGATGACCGGCTCGAACGCGTTGAGCTGCAGCTGGCCGCCCTCGACCGCCATGGTCACCGTCATGTCGGCACCGACGACGGAGAACGCGACCTGGTTCACGACCTCGGGGATGACGGGGTTCACCTTGCCCGGCATGATGCTCGAACCGGCCTGCCGCGGGGGGAGGTTGATCTCGCCGAGACCCGCCTGGGGGCCGCTGGAGAGCAAGCGCAGGTCGTTGCAGATCTTCGAGAGCTTGATCGCGTTGCGCTTCAGCGACGACGAGAACGACATGAAGGCGCCGGTGTCGCTCGTGGACTCGACGAGGTCGGTCGCCGTCTCGAGGTCGAGGGCCGTGATCTCGCGCAGGTGCCGCAGGACCGCCTTGCCGTAGCCGGCGTGGGCGGTGATGCCCGTGCCGATGGCCGTCGCGCCCATGTTGATCTCGTACAACAGGTAGGCGTTCTCCGTGAGACGGCTGTAGTCCTCGCCGAGCGTGGTGGCGAAGCCGTGGAACTCCTGCCCCAACGTCATCGGCACGGCATCCTGGAGTTGCGTACGGCCGACCTTCAACACGTCGTGGAACTCGTCGGCCTTGGCCAGGAACGACTGGCGCAGCAGCGCGAGCTCCTCGAGCAGGCTCTTCAACGTCAGCGCGAGCCCGATCTTGATCGCCGTCGGGTAGACGTCGTTCGTCGACTGGCTGCGGTTGGTGTCGTCGATGGGCGACAGGAAGGCGTAGTCGCCCTTCTCACGACCCGCCATCTCGAGGGCGATGTTGGTGATGACCTCGTTGGCGTTCATGTTGGTCGAGGTCCCCGCGCCGCCCTGGATGACACCGACGGTGAACTCGTCGTGGAACTCGCCGTCGATGACGCGCTGCGCGGCGCGGTCGATGAGATCGGCCTTCGCCGGGTCGAGAACGCCGATCTCGCGATTGGCGCGGGCCGAGGCCTGCTTGACCATCGCGAGGGCACGCACGAGATCCGGGTAGACCGAGATGGGCCGCTTGGCGATCGGGAAGTTCTCCAACGCGCGGGCGGTGTGGATGCCCCAATACGCGTCGGCGGGGATCTCGAGGGTTCCCAGGGAGTCGGTCTCGGTGCGGGTACGCGTCGTTGCGTCCAGAGTCATGTGTCGTCCTCGTGGGGTCACGTGAAGGGGATGCCACGAGCCTAACCACCACGTTCCGCCCGGCCGCTGGACGTCGCGGCATGTTGCCCAGATGACACGCTCCGGCGTGTACACCGTTCGGCTCGCCCCCTCGGCGAGCGACGGATGCCGACGTCGGGGCCGTCACGCCCCCGACGCGCGGCCGCGATCACACCTCGGGCAGCGGCTGCGCCTGACCGGGGTTGAGGCTGTCGAGGACCAGGCTCAGGTAGCGGCGGCGATGCGCGCCCGGCGGGATGCTGCCGAAGCCCGCGGCGACCATCGTCAGGAGGTTCGGGATGTCGTCCGCGGTGATGTCACGTCGGAGGGTGCCGGCCGCCTGCGCCCTGCGCACGACGCGCTCGAGACTCTCGACGTTGCGCGACATCAGTGAACGCGTCGCGTCCGCCAGGTTCGGCAGCGACAGCACCAGCCCGCGCTCGCGATCGAGCACCGCCAGGAGGTTCTCGCTCAGGGTCAGAAGAACTCGGCGCGGGGCGTCGCTTCGTTCGAACTCGTCGAAGAGTGGCTGGAGTTCGTTCGTGAAGATCTCGTCGTAGACGGCGAGCGCCAGCGACTCGCGATTCGGGAAGTGCCGGTAGAGCGTCGCGATACCGACGCCGGCCTCGGTGGCGATGCGGTTCAGCGTGCCCGTGCCGTCGCCGAGGGCGAACACGCGGCGTGCGGCGCCGAGGATCCGCGCCACGCTCGCCGTGGCATCCGCTCGCCGATCACCCATGCCCCGCCGCTCCCCCATTCCCCCTCGGACCCGTTCAAGTGATATGAAACTATCACACCGATAGTTGACTATCACTTGTGGCGTGACGGCGGATCCGGGCGTCTCCCGGCCGCGCGTGCCCGAAAGGAAATGAGGAACGAATGTCGTCGTTGTTGTACCGATGGGGCGGGGTCGCCTACCGCGGGAAATGGTGGCTGGTGGGAGTGTGGGCGCTCGCGATCGCGGCGATCGTGAGCGTGATCGTGGTGAACCCGCCGCAGCTCAGTAATGAGATCCGCATCGACGGCACGCCCGCCCAGCAGGTGATCGACGATCTCGCGACACAGCTCCCCGAGGCATCCGGCGGGCAGGGGATCCTCGCCTTCCACACCACCGACGGCGAGCGTATCGACGAGGGGCAGAACCTCACCGCCCTTCTCGATGCGGTCGGGCGGGTGTATGACGCCGATCACGTGATCGACGCCCGCACGGTCATGGCCGATGCCCTGGCGAAGGGACCCGCAAGCCCCCTGTCGGCCGCGTCGGCCGCCGTGGCCCAGGCCCAGGCCGCGCAGGGACAGCCGGGCACCGCCGGGCCCACCCCCCTGACCGTGAACGGGCTCCCCGTTCCCGGCGTTCTCGTCTCGTCCGACGGCCAGACCGCCCTCTTCCAGTTCGCCTTCGACGCGCAGACCTTCGAGTTACCGCAGGGAACGGTGGATGCCACCATCTCGGCGGCGAGGACGGCGTTCGCGGACGAACAGGTCGAGGTCCTGCCCTCCGCGACGATGTTGCAGATCCCCGAGCTCATCGGGGTGGGCGAGGTCGTGGGGGTCCTCATCGCCGGACTCGTGCTCGTCGTCACCCTCGGTTCGCTCGTCGCCGCCGGACTGCCCCTGATCTCCGCCCTCTCCGGCGTGGCCGTCGGCGTGGGCGGAGCGTTCGCGTTCTCGAGCATCGTCCCGATGCACTCCCTGACCGCGGTGCTCGGCCTGATGCTGGGTCTCGCTGTCGGCATCGACTACACGCTCTTCATCGTGAACCGTCAACGGCGGTTGATCCTCGACGATCGGATGACCGCGCCCGAAGCCGCCGCGCGCGCGGTCGGCACGGCCGGTAGCGCCGTGTTCTTCGCCGGAAGCACGGTGATCATCGCCCTGCTGGCGTTGATGGTCGTTCAGATCCACCTGTTGACCACGATGGCGATCACGGCCGCCGCCACCGTCTTCATCGCCGTGGCAGCTGCGCTCACCCTGCTTCCCGCCCTGCTCGGGTTCGTCGGGGAACGGGTGTGCTCGGCGTCAGCGCGACGGAGGGCGAGCACCGCGAGCGTGCGCGGCTCCTCGCACCGCGTGGCGAAGCTGTGGTCGCGAACGCTCGTGCGGCACCGCTTCGTCGCCGCCGTCGGCGCGCTCGTGATCGCCGGCGTCCTGGCCGCTCCGGCCCTGGACATGGACCTCGGACTGCCCTCGGGAGCGAGCTACCACCCCGACACGCCGCAACGCCAGAGCTTCGACGTCACCGCCGCCGCCTTCGGCGAGGGATACAACGGCCCCCTGGTCGTGGTCGCCACCTCCGACGACGGCCAGGCCATCGACCCGCACCAGATCGCCGCGCTCTCCACCGACCTCGCGGGGCTCGACGGTGTCACCGCGGTCTCGCTCGCGGGGCTGAACGACGCGGGGACAACCGCGGTGCTGTCGGTGGTGCCCGATTCGGCACCGACCGCGGCTGCCACGGCCGACCTCGTGACGCGTCTGCGCGATCTCGCTCCGACGTACGCCGATGCCCACCATGTCGAAGTCGGCGTGACCGGCTTCGCCGCCCTCGCGATCGACGTCTCGCAGCGGCTGGGCGCGGTACTACCCGTCTACCTCGCCGTCGTCATCGGACTGTCACTGGTCGTGCTGCTGCTGGTCTTCCGCTCGATCATCGTGCCCATCAAGGCGACCGTGGGATTCGCCCTGTCGGTCGCCGCGACGTTCGGCGCGACCACCGCGGTGTTTCAGTGGGGATGGCTGCAACCGCTGCTGGGGATGGACGCGACCGCGCCCGTGCTCAGCCTC
Organism: Microbacterium testaceum; assembly: GCF_001476655.1. GTDB lineage: Bacteria > Actinomycetota > Actinomycetes > Actinomycetales > Microbacteriaceae > Microbacterium > Microbacterium testaceum_C. Next base: position 22,607 of record NZ_LDRT01000044.1, read on the forward strand.
CTCCCGATCATCATCACCGGCGTGCTGTACGGACTCGCGATGGACTACGAGGTCTTCCTCGTCTCCTCGATGAAGGAGGCCCACGCGCACGGTCGGCGTGGCACCGAGTCGGTGGTCCAGGGGTTCAGCGTCGCCAGTCGCGTGGTGGTCGCCGCCGCCGTCATCATGGTCAGCGTGTTCGCCGGCTTCATCTTCAACGCCGAGCCGATGATCTCGCAGGTCGGATTCGCTCTGGCCTTCGGCATCCTCGTCGACGCGTTCCTCGTGCGGATGACGCTCGTGCCGGCGGTCATGGCGATCTTCGGCGACGCGGCGTGGTGGCTCCCGCGCTGGCTCGACCGCCTTCTGCCCGACCTGGACATCGAGGGCGACAAGCTGACGGCGCGACTCGCGACCCCGTGACGCTGATGGGGCGGGACCGGGCGATCGCTGCGTCCCGCCCCATCGGTCGGCACGATCGCCACGCGCTCAGCGTTTGCGGGAGAACGCCTCGAGCCGCTCCTCGGGGGTGAGCGCCGCCATCTCGGCGACCCACGCGGGCGTGAAGTACCCCGAGGTGTCGGCGTCGACCACCGGCACGACGGCGTGCGTGATCGTGTCGTCCCAGACGTGCACGAGGTGGAACGACTGACCGGCATCCATTCCGTTGACCTCGTCGGCGGGCCGGGCGAGGTCCATCGTGTAGCAGGAGGCGGCGGCGACACTCACGGGCACTCCCGCGAACGTCCCGGAAGTCGAGTAGTGCAGGTGGCCGGCGAGGATCGCGCGCACATCGCTGCCCGCGATCGCGGCAGCGAGTCCCGGCTGGTCGCGGAGCTCGAGGATGTCGAAGAACGGGATGTGCGTGGGAAGGGGCGGGTGGTGCAGCGCGAGGATCGTGCCCAGCGGAGCGGGGGTCGCCAGCTCCTCGCGCAGCCACCGCAGCTGCGCGGCGTCGAGATCGCCGTGGTGCCAGCCGGGCACGGTCGAGTCCAGGGCGATCACCCGCAGGCCGTCGAGGTCCCACACGCCGGTCACCGGCTCGAGCGACGGACTCTCGTCGAGCAGCCCGGCACGAAGGGCGGGCCGCTCGTCGTGGTTGCCCGCGACCCAGATGACGGGCGCACCCAGGCGGGCGGCCCAGGGCTCCACCGTCTCGCGCAGCGCGCGGTACGCCTCGGGTTCGCCGAGGTCGGTGAGATCTCCCGTGAACACGATCGCGTCGGGCCGCACGCCCGTGGACTCCGCGGCATCCAGGGTCCGGCGCAGGTTCGCCGCCGTGTCGTACCGCTCGCCGAGCAGGCGATCGCCGCCCAGCAGGTGGGTGTCGCTGAGGTGGAGGATCACGCGCCGCGCGGGCGCGTGCTGACCGAACTGCACGGATGCCATGGCCTCAGCCTAGGAGAGGCCTCCGACATACGGCCGGCGCGCGGAGCGTCAGTGGTTGAACAGGATCAGCAGCAGGGCGCCGAGGACGGCCGCCGCGCACACCCCGAAGCAGACGTAGGCGCCGACGAGCGCGAGGCGCTTCTGCCCCTCGCTGAGCGGATTGCGCGCCGCCGCCTTGGTCGCCGCCTTCTCCGCGCGGCGCCGCTGCTTGTCGGTGAGCACGGTGATGGCATCCGTGAACTCCACGGGCGCCACGAGGGGCGGGCGACCTCCGCGCACGAGCAGACGGAGTCCGAGGGCGTAGAAGGTCACCACGACCGAGGCGCCGATGATCGCGGCGATGAAGACGTGGAGGAAGGCTTCCCAGTCGATGGTCACGCGTCGTCCTTCCCGGAGCGCTCGAGACGGCGTTGGCGACGCGTCGGACCGGGCTTGCGCGGAACCTTCACGGCGGCGCCGGAGTCGGCGACCTCGCTCATGGCGTTGGCCGAGGTGACCGAGTCGCGGCGCGAGCGGAGGAAGAGTCCGAGGATGATCGCGACCGCGATCACCGCGTCCACGGCGACGCCCCAGCCGCCCAGCCAGACGACGATGAGAGCGGCCGCCGCGCCGACCGCACCGGCGGCGGGGAGAGTCAGCACCCAACCGATCATGATGCGACCGACCGTGTTCCAGCGGACCGTGGATCCGCGACGGCCGAGGCCCGACCCGATGACGGAGCCGGAGGCGACCTGCGTGGTCGAGAGGGCGAAACCGAGGGCGCTGGATGCCAGGATCGTGGCCGCCGTCGACGTCTCGGCCGAGAAGCCCTGCGCCGGCTTGACGTCGGTCAGGCCCTTGCCGAGGGTGCGGATGATGCGCCAGCCGCCCATGTAGGTGCCGAGGGCGATCGTGATCGCGCACGCGAAGACCACCCAGATGTGCGGGTCGGGGTCGGATGCCGACTGCCAGCCCACCGTGATGAGGGCGAGGGTGATGACGCCCATCGTCTTCTGCGCGTCGTTCGTGCCGTGCGCAAGCGCGACGAGCGACGAGGTGAAGATCTGGCCCCAGCGGAACCCGTCGCGACCGTCGGCCTTCGTGTCGTACCGGCGGGTGACGCCGTAGGCGATCTTGGTGACCGTGAACGCGATGATGCCGGCCGTGAGCGGGGCGATCAGGGCGGGCAGGATGACCTTGCTGAGCACCACGCCGGTGTCGATGGCCGAGACGCCCACGCCCACGAGGGTCGCGCCGATCAGGCCGCCGAACAGGGCGTGCGACGAGCTGGAGGGGAGCCCCAGCAGCCACGTCAGCATGTTCCAGGTGATCGCGCCGATCAGGCCCGCGAAGATGATCGGCGGGAAGATCTCGGGCGACAGCTGGTCCTCGCGGATCATGCCGCCGGAGATCGTCTTGGCCACCTCGGTCGACAGGAACGCACCGACGAGATTCAGGCAGGCCGCGAGGAGAACCGCGACTTTCGGCTTCAGCGCACCGGTGGCGATGGGCGTGGCCATCGCGTTCGCGGTGTCGTGGAATCCGTTGGTGAAATCGAAGAACAGTGCCAGGCCGATGACCAGCACGATGACGAGGGCTGCGCTCTCCACCGTTCGCTTTCCGTGAGGAGGAAGAAGGGATGCCGACGGGATCGGCGCGACGAACGAAGAGTTCACCTGGAGTTCGACACCCGTTCACCGAGGTCGCGTGGAAATCATGTCATCGGCGGCCACAGCGGTCAAACCCGCCGGCCCGAGCCAGCGGCATCCGCAGGCCCTTCCCGGCGGGGGAATACCCCGGGCGCACTGTCGGCGAGGCCGACTAGCGTGGAGGGGTGACCGATATCGACGTTTCGTCCGCTCCGCCCGTCGCCGCCCGCCGTCCCGTCGCCCGCTCGCACCATGGTGACACGTTCGACGATCCCTACGAGTGGCTGCGCGCGAAGGACGACGCCGAGGTCGTCGCCCACCTCGAGGCCGAGAACGCCTACACCGAAGCCCGTACGGCCCACCTCGCCGGGGTCCGCGACCGCATCTTCGACGAGATCAAGGGGCGCACGCGCGAGACCGACCTCTCGGTGCCGACGCGCCGCGGCGACTGGTGGTACTACGGCCGCACCGTCGCGGGCGCGCAGTACGGCATCCAGTGCCGGGCACCGCTGGACTCCCCCGACGACTGGACGCCGCCGGTCCTCTCCCCCGACGAGCCGGTACCGGGTGAGCAGGTGCTGTTCGACGGCAACGTCGAGGCCGAGGGCACCGAGTTCTTCTCCCTGGGGAGCTTCGAGGTCTCGAACGACGCGACCCGCATGCTGTACGGCATCGACACCGCCGGTGACGAGCGGTACACGGTCCGCGTCCGCGACCTCGTGACCGGGCAGACCCTCCCTGACGAGATCCCCGGCACGTTCTCGGGGGCGACGTTCTCCCCCGACGGCCGATTCATCGTCTACACGACCGTCGACGACGCCTGGCGTCCCGACACGGTCTGGCTCCACGAGATCGGCACGCCGGTGGAGGCGGACGTGAAGCTGTTCCACGAGCCCGACGACCGCTACTGGGTCGGTGCCGACTTCACGCGCAGCGATCGCTACCTCACCATCGGCGTCGGCTCGTCGATCACGTCCGAGGAGCTCCTCGTCGACGCCGACGATCTGCGCTCCGAGCCGCGCGTGGTGTGGCCGCGCCGCGAGGGGGTCGAGTACTCCGTGTCCCACGCGGTCATCGACGGCGAAGACGTGCTCTACATCCTGCACAACGACGGCGCCCTCGATTTCGAGCTCGTGCGGGTCTCGGCATCCGATCCCCAGGGGCCCCGCGAGGTCGTCGTCGCCCACCGTGCGGGTCAGCGACTGCTCGGCGTCGACACGTTCCGCGACTGGGGCATCATCGCGTACCGGCGCGACGGACTCGCTCGTCTGGGCATGCTGTCGTACGCCGACGGCGCGGTCGACGAGATCACCTTCGACGAGCCGCTGTACAGCGTCGGCACGGGCGGCAACCCCGAGTGGGCGCCGCCGGTGCTGCGGGTGGGCTACGGCTCGTTCGTCACGCCGGGCACCGTCTTCGACTACGTCATCGAGACCGGAGAGCTGCTGCTGCGCAAGCGCCAGCCCGTGCTCGGCGACTTCGACCCCGCCGACTACGGTCAAGCCCGCGTCTGGGCGCCCGCCGAGGACGGCACGCAGGTACCGGTGTCGCTCGTCTGGAAGCGCTCGTTCGGCGAGCCCGGCTCATCGCCGCGGCCCGTGCACCTCTACGGATACGGCTCGTACGAGCACTCGATCGAGCCCGGCTTCTCGGTGCCGCGTCTGTCGCTGCTCGACCGGGGCGTCATCTTCGCGGTGGCGCACGTGCGCGGGGGCGGCGAGATGGGGCGCCAGTGGTACGAGGACGGAAAGCTCCTCGCCAAGCGCAACACCTTCACCGACTTCGTCGCGGCCGCCCGACACCTCGTCGCCGAGGGCTACACGACCCCCGACCGCGTGGTCGCCGAGGGCGGCAGTGCCGGCGGACTGCTCATGGGCGCCGTGGCCAACCTCGCCCCCGAGCTCTTCGCCGGGATCCTCGCTGATGTGCCGTTCGTGGACGCCCTGACCACGATCCTCGACCCCTCGCTGCCGCTCACGGTCATCGAGTGGGACGAGTGGGGCGACCCGCTGCACAACGCCGACGTCTACGCGTACATGAAGTCGTACTCGCCGTACGAGAACGTCCGCGACGGCGTGGAGTACCCGCGGATCCTCGCGGTCACGTCGCTCAACGACACGCGCGTGCTGTACGTCGAGCCGGCCAAGTGGGTGCAGCGCCTGCGCGAGGTCGGCGCCGACGCGCTGCTGAAGTGCGAGATGGTCGCCGGCCACGGCGGCGTGAGCGGTCGCTACAACGCCTGGCGTGAGCGCGCGTTCGAGCTGGCGTGGCTGCTGGACGTGCTGGGGCTGGCGGATTAGGTCGGTGATGTGACGCGCTTCGCCGTGCGATGGCGGGCGGGCGCGTCACGAGAACAGGGGATGCGACGAGAACAGGGCGAAAGCGCGTCAATCGGCCTGTTCTCGTGGCATCCCCTGTTCTGAAGACATCAGACCGGATGCCGAGGCCGGCGGTCATCGCTCCTGCACGGGGGGCGGCATCCGTCGTTCCTCCCCCGACGAGGTCCTTTCGATCGATGGGGCCGGAGGAACCCGGTCACGCTGGGGCGATGAAGCGCGAATTCGTCGAGTGGCTCGCTGCGCGCGACGGCGTCGCCCACACATCCGTCGCGGCGATCGCCGGCTTCGGCCCGCGCGTGATCGCGGCGGCGGTGGCGGCCGGAGACGTCGAACGCGTGCGCCGATCGTGGATCGTGACGCCGGGCTGCTTCGCGCCCCGAAAGCTGGCGGCCTCGCTCGGCGGTCGAGCGACGTGTGTGACGGCAGCGGAGGGTCTGGGGCTTTGGGTGCCCAAGAACGAACACACTCACGTCTGGGTGCCGTCCACTGCTTCTCGTGTCGGGGGCACGGCGATCCGCCTGCACCGGGCCGTCCCACCCGTGCCCGTGCCGCGCACCGATCCCCTCGAACCCCCGATCAACGTGCTCTTTCATGTCGCACGCTGCCTGCCGCACGCGGACGCCCTCGCCGTCTGGGAGTCCGCGCTGCGGACGCGGAAAGTGGATGCCGACATCCTGAGGGCCGTGCGATGGCGTTCCACGCGGGCGAGCCGCTTCGCGCGAGTGGCCACCCATCTTTCAGACTCCGGCCTCGAGACCCACTTCCGTGAGTTGATGCTCACGATCGGCGTGAGTGTGAGGCAGCAGGTATGGATCGACGGCCACCCTGTCGACAGCCTGATCGGGGAGTATCTGGCCGTCCAGATCGACGGCTTCGCCTTTCATCAGTCTCCGGCCGATCGGCGACGCGACCTCCGACAGGACGCCCGGCTCATCCTCCGCGGCTATACCGTGCTGCGGTTCGACTACCTGCAGACGTTGTTCGAGCCGCAGGACGTCATCGACACGATTCGCGCCGCCATGGCTCAGGGCCTTCATCTCGCCCCCTTCCCCCGCCGGTGACAGGGGTACGGCGCGGCGCGCGGCGGCGCAGCGCCAAACCCGGCTCCCGCCTCCCGCCTCCCGGCTCCCGGCTCCCGGCTCCCGGCCAACGTCACCGGAACAGGCAACGCAACGAAAACAGGGCGTTCTCGGCGCGGAAGCCCTGTTCTCGTGGCATCCCCTGTTCTCGTGACACCCCCAGAGCCCCACAGCCCCCATCGCCGCCACAGCACCCAGCGCCGCGACCGCCACCACAGCGCCCAGCGCCGCCACCGCCGCCCTCCGACCCGACGACTCCCCGACGACTCCCCGCCAACGTCACCAAGACAGGCAACGCCACGAGAACAGGGCGTTATCGGCGCGGAAGCCCTGTTCTCGTGGCATCCCCTGTTCTCGTGACAGAGCGGCGGGCGCAGACGCCGACGCCCCGCCCCGCGCGAAGCGGGACGGGGCGTCGCAGCAGCAGGCTCAGCCGAAGAGCGCGGCGGCCTCTTCGTAGCGGTACAGCGGGACGCTGTTGAGCTCGCCGAGGGCGTCGGCGAAGGGAACCCGCACGATGTCGGTGCCGCGCATCGCGACCATCTGGCCCCAGGCGCCCTCCTGCAGGGCGTCGGCGGCGTGCAGGCCGAGGCGCGTCGCGAGCACGCGGTCGAACGCGGAGGGCGAGCCGCCGCGCTGGATGTGACCGAGCACGGTGGCGCGGGTCTCGATACCGGTGAGGCGCTCGATCTCGGGGGCGAGAAGCTCGCCGATGCCGCCGAGGCGCGGGCGGTTGAAGGCGTCGAGGCCCTTGTCGCTGAACGCTTCGTCCATGCCCTTGAGCTTGAAGCCCTCGGAGACGACGACCAGCGGCGCGCGACCGCGGTCGTGCGCGCGGGTGACCTGCTCGACGATCTCGTCGATCGACATCGGCACCTCGGGGATGCAGATGACGTGGGCGCCCGCCGCGATACCCGCGTGCAGCGCGATCCAGCCGACGTGGCGACCCATGACCTCGGCCACCATGCAGCGCTGGTGCGAGTCACCGGTGGTGCGGAGGCGGTCCATGGCATCCGTCGCGATGTTGACGGCGGTGTCGAAACCGAAGGAGTAGTCGGTCGCGCGGAGGTCGTTGTCGATCGTCTTCGGCACGCCGATGACGTTGATGCCGTCCTTCGAGAGGCGGTCGGCCGCGGCCAGGGTCCCCTCGCCGCCGATGGCCAGGATGCCGTCGAGCCGGTGCCCGTACATCGTCTTGGAGATGTTCTCGGCACCGCCACGCACGCCCTCGTAGGGGTTCGTGCGGCTGGTCCCGAGGATCGTGCCCCCGACCTTGGACAGCCCCTTCACCTCGTGGCGGGTGAGCGGGAAGAAGTCGCCGTCGACCACGCCGCGCCATCCGTCACGGATACCGACGAACTCGATGTCGTAGTTGGTCGTGCCCTTCAGCACGACGCCACGGATGACCGCGTTGAGACCGGGGCAGTCGCCGCCGCTGGTCAGGATGCCGATCTTCATGGGCAGAGTCCTCTGGTGCTGTGGTTCGGGTGGAGGGTCGGCGCCGTTGCCGTCTTCGACCCTATCGCCGCGGGCGGGAACGGTGCCACACGGCGGTCCGGATGCCGACACCCCGGCCCGACCGACCTGTTCGAGCCGGCCCCGGGCCACCGTCACGCACGGGTCCAGGTGTCACCATCGCGAACCCACTCCCGCTCCGGCGCCGAGTGTTCGACCGGTGAGAACCAGAAAGTCTCGTCAGGCCCCCAGCCGGCGACGGTGCTCGCGCCGAGGTCACCGAGGTCGATGACCCGACCGGCCGTGGAGAGGTACCCCTCCACGCTCAGGTGCACCCCCGCGGCTTCAGCGGCGACCGCGGCCCAGTCGGGCTGCACCCACATCCCCTCGCGCCCGGTCGCCCACCCCCACACATTGCGTCGGCTCGCGGTGACCGGGAACGGATGCCGCCGGCACAGCTCCGCCCACGACTCAGGGCCGTCGACCTCGATGACCTCACCGTCCGGTGCGGCGATAGGTCGAACGCGTGCGGAGGTCCACCCCCAGGAGTCCTCGACGAGCGTGAGACCGACCGGCCCCGCGGTCCCGCGCACACGCGTGGAGCGCGGAAGGGCGAAGGCGGGTGTCGACCACCATGACCCGGACAGACGGACATCGTTGATCCGTCGGGCGAAGGAGACCTCTTCCGCGACCTGCTCGCTTCGCCATCGGCCCGACAGCTCTTGGGGGGACTCCGTCGATGCGGGAGAGTTCTCCCAGCGCACCATCGCCTGCGTGTCTCGATCGACCCCGCTCTCCCACCACTCGATCGCGGGCGCTCCGGCGACGGCTACGGCGACCGGTTCGAGCACCTCGCGCAGCTCGTCGGTGGCGGCGAGGACGTCCTCGCCGTAGGGCGGTTGCCAGTAGGCGGCACGATCGACAGCGATGGCCAAGGCCGCCGAGAGGAGCGCGTCGCTGAGGACGGGGATTTCGACCCGCGACAGCGCGGCGGCGGCGTCCGCGGGCGACACCGCAGGCTCAGTGAACGATGCGGCGGCACCTCCGATCGCGACGATCGTCCCGGTGTTCTCGTCGAGCGCTCCAGCGGCCCACGAAACGGCCCGAGCCGCCTCTCGCGCGTCATCGTCGTCGGGGGCCAGTCGCAGAACCTCCAGGCACAGGCGGCGACCGCGTGGTCCCGCCAGCAGAGAGTCGGCGCGGAGGGTCATGGCCCGACCCTAGCGAAGGGCGTCCCGGGCGTGCTCGGGTCGACGGGTCACGGGGCCCCGGTGCCGATACGACGAGCGGGCGGATTGCACTGCGGCGACCGGTCCCCTCGACCCGCGGAGAACCTCCAGCAGCGCCTCGGACCCGCCGCACCCCACGTCCTCGCCGAGACGGCGGGCGACCACACCGAACGCACGAACGCCCCGGAGCCGAAGCCCCGGGGCGTCCGTCGAAGCGGGCTCAGGCCGCGCCGAGCGCCTGGCGCAGCAGGTGCATGAGCGCCGACAGCTGTACCGAGTCGCTCGAGCCGGGCTCCATGGCCTGGCCGTCTAGGGCGCGCGCGGCGAGCCCTTCCTTCGAGTCGATGAGCTCGGCGATCTTCGTGTCGATCGTGTGCGCGGCGATGATGCGCCACGCGGTCACGGGCTCCTCCTGGCCGATGCGGTGCACGCGGTCGATCGCCTGCGTCTGCTCGGCGGCGGTCCACGACAGCTCGGCGAGCACGACGTTCGAGGCAGCCTGCATGTTCAGGCCGACACCGGCGGCGGTCAGCGAACACACCGCGATCCCGACGTCGGGGTCGCTGTTGAACGCGTCGATCGCGGCCTGACGGGCGGTCGCCGTCTGCTCGCCGCGCACCGAGACGGCCTTGAGGCCGGAGGCCTTGAAGTGGGCCTCCGCGGCATCCATGACGTCGATGTGCTTGGCGAAGAAGACGACCTTGCCGACGGAGCGCTGCAGCTGCACGGCGTAGTCGGCGGCGAGGTGGGCCTTGGCCTGACCGATGCGGCGGACCATCGTGAAGACGTTCTCGCTGCCGGAGCCGGCGGCCTTGGACTCCTCGAGCTCGCCGTGCGCCACGAGACGGACGATGTCGTCGTCGATCTCGCCCGGGGCGAGACCGCGGTCGCCGCGCGCCTCGAGGATCCGGCGGTACTTCGCCGCGAGACGGGCGCCGAGTTCGCGCTCCGCCTGACGGATCGAGCGACCGAATTCGTCGTCGAGCTCGACGGGGAGGTCGGCGACGAGCTTGTCGGGCAGGTCGGCGGCGACGTCTTTCTTCTTGCGTCGCACGATGCCCATCGAGATGACCGCTTCGCGCGCCTCGGGGTAGAACGCCTTGTCGGCGGGCGTCAGGCCCGTGGCATCCAGCTTCTCCATGAGCTCGGGACCGGGCTTCTCGCCGTTGGTCCAGCCGAGGAAGCGCCAGATCGCGTCGAAGTCCTCGACGTCGTTGATCAGCGGGGTACCGGTGAGGGCCAGCAGGAGCGGGTCGCGCGTCTGCTGTCGGACACGGGATGCCAGCGCCAGCACGTTCTGCGAACGCTGCGACGTGAGGTTCTTGATGAAGTGCGCCTCGTCGACGACGATGCCCTTCAGCCCGATCGACGACAGCCACGACAGGTGCCGATCGAGGATCTCGTAGTTGACGATGAACACGTCGGCGAAGGCGTCGATGTCGGCACCGCCGCCGGAGATGACGGTCGCGCGCCGCTGGGGCGTCCAGCGCTGCACCTCGCGCGCCCAGTTCATCTTCACGACGTTGGGCACGACGACCAGGAGCGGATACGCGTCGGCGACGGATGCCGCGAGCACCGACTCCGCGGTCTTGCCGAGGCCCGGCTCGTCGGCGAGAAGGAACTCGCGGTGCCCGAGGCGCACGGCCTCGAGGAAGCGCGACTGGTGCGGCATGACCTCGAGTCCGCGCGGCGACACACGGTCGAACTCCGGCACGGGCGGCAGGTCCATGCTCGCGGCCGAGCCACCGGCGCCGGTCTCGAACGCCTTGTACAGGGGGCCCATGAGCTCCCACCCGTCGAGACGGCGGCGCGGCGCGTCGCCGCTCGTGCGCGGCGTGAGGTCGGGGGCGAGGAAGGGGTTCGCCATCTGGCGGGCTTCGATCGACGGCGGGATGACCTGCTTCTCAGCGAGGGCTGCCGGCACGACGGGCGCGACCTGGGGCGCGGTGTCGGTGATGATGAGCTCGTCGGGCGGCAGCTCGGCGCCGGACTCCAGCAACCAGTCGCGGCGCATGCGACGGGCGACAGGTGAGGTGGCCTGGTCGACCTCGAGCAGCTGGATGAGCGAGGTGTCGCGCGCCGCGGTCTTCGCGAGGATCGTCGCCACGCCGTCGAGGCGCTTGAGCAGCTCGGCGCGGGCGGCGTCGGTGATCTCGGTGTCGGCCTTGACCCGGGCGCGCTCCTCGCGCACCAGGAAGGCGATCACCTGGAACTTGACGCGGTTGGTGGGCCCGAGCTTTCCGCGCTGGGCCTTGGCCTCGACCTCGCGCACCTTGCGCGCGAGGATCGGGATGACGGGGGCTTCGTCGTCGCGTCGCGAGGACGTGGTCTTCCTGCGCCGCTGGCTCGAGCCTCGGGACGCGGTTGCCGTGGTCGGCATGCTCCTCCTGAGCGTGTCGTCCGGACACCTGTCCGGAACGTTCCGGCGCGAGGCCGGTGGATCGGTGACCCCGGGGAACATCGCGCGGCACGCCGCCTGAGCGGCGGTACCGGCGACCCGCGACGCGTCTGCACCGGAACGGCTCGCGAGACAGCGGGTGACGGGGTCGAGACCATTCTAGCGTCCGCGGCGTCCGTTCGCGTGAGCTGTGCAGAATCGCTCCTCGCGCGTCCCGCTCGCGCGCGCCACGGCACGACGCGGACGCGGGCCGAAAGACCCCGGGGAGCGGTGCCCCGCCGCGCGGGGTCAGGCGCGCCGCAGCCGCAGACTGTTCAGCACCACGAAGACGCTGGAGAACGCCATCGCCGCGCCCGCGATCATCGGATTCAACAGGCCGAGGGCGGCCAACGGCAGAGCCGCGACGTTGTACGCGAAGGCCCAGAACAGGTTGCCGCGGATGACGCGCATCGTGCGACGACTCAGAGCGACCGCCGTGACGATCCCGCCCGGGTCGTCGCGCATGAGGGCGATGTCGCTCGCGTGGAGCGCGGCATCCGTCCCTCCGCCCATCGCGATCCCGAGATCGGCGGATGCCAGGGCGGCGGCGTCGTTGACCCCGTCACCGACCATGGCGACCGTGCGCCCCTCGGCGCGCAGGGCCGCGATCTCGTCGACCTTCCCCTCCGGAAGGACCCCGGCACGCACCCGCTCGATACCGAGCTCGGCGGCGACGGCCCGGGCGATCCGGGGGTTGTCGCCGGTCAGCAGCACGGGCTCCAGACCCATCTCGCGCAAGCGGGACACGGCCTCGGCGCTCTCGGGCCGCACCGTGTCGGCGATCTCGATCACGGCACGGGGGCGGACCACCCCGTCGGCGTCCGCCCAGCCCACGGCCACGACCGTGCCGCGTTCTTCTGCCTCCTCGACCGCGGCGGCGAGTGCGGGTGTCAGCGCGGCACCGTGCTCGACGACCCACCCCGGGCGCCCCGCGAAGACGCGCACGCCGTCGACCGTGCCGATCACGCCGCGCCCGGCGATCGCCTCGAGGTCGGCGGCGGTCGTCCCCTCCCCCGCGGCTGTGACGATCGCCGCGGCGACCGGGTGCTCGGAGCCGCGTTCGACGGCGGCTGCGCGGGCGAGGGCGTCCCCGGCATCCTCACCCTCGGCGACGACGACGTGTGCGACGCTCATCCGCCCGCTCGTCAGGGTTCCGGTCTTGTCCAGCACGATCGTGTCGATGCGTTCGGCGGACTCGAGAGCCTCCGGCCCGGTCACCAGCACCCCGCGCTGCGCGCCGCGCCCGGTTCCGACGAGGATCGCGATGGGGGTGGCGAGGCCGAGCGCGCACGGGCAGGCGATGATGAGCACCGCGACCGCCGCGGTGAATCCGGCCGCGAGCGGTTGCCCGGGGACGACCCAGGCGACGAGGGTGAGGGCGGCCAGCACGATGACGATCGGCACGAACACGCCCGAGATGCGGTCGGCGAGACGCTGCACACGGCTCTTGCCGAGCTGCGCGTCCTCCACGAGGCGCGCGATGCGGGCGAGCCGGGTCTGCTCACCGACTCCGGTGGCCCGCACCGTCAGCCGGCCGCCCGCGGCGATCGTCCCGCCGGTCACCGCGGACCCCGCGGCGACCTCGATCGGGATCGACTCGCCCGTGAGCATGCTCTCATCGACCGAGGCGCGTCCGTCGACGACCACTCCGTCGGTGGCGACGACGCTGCCGGGGCGGACCACGAACACGTCTCCGACCGTCAACTGGTCGACGGGGATCCGCCGCCCGTCCGCCAGCTCGGCCTCACGCGCCCCGAGGTCGAGCAGGGCACGCAGAGCGGCTCCGGCGCGACGGGTCGAGCGCTGCTCGATGAAGCGACCGAGCAGAAGAAGCACGGTCACGGCGGCGGCGACCTCGAAGTAGACCACCGCGCTCGCGTCGTGCACGGGCCCGAAGAGCACGACCTCGTGCCGGATGCCGATGCGCCCGGCGTTTCCGAAGACCAGCGCCCATACGCTCCAGAGGAAGGCGGCGAAGGTCCCGAGCGTGATGAGCGTGTCCATCGTCGCGGCCCCGTGGCGCGCGTTGCGCAAGGTCGCCCGGTGGAACGGCCACCCGCCCCACAGCACCACCGGCGCCGTCAGCAGGAGCGAGACCCACTGCCAGCCGGGGAACTGCCACGCCGGGACCATGCCGAGCGCGACGACCGGGATCGCGAGGGCGGCCGAGACGATCAGCCGGGTGCGCAGCGGCGTCGATCCGGGCGCGTCGGCGGTGTCGTGGGCGTGGCCGCCGTGCGCGTCGGCGGTGTCGGCGTCAGCGGCGTGGTGGTCGGCGCCGTGGTGGTCCGCGGCGTGCGGGTCAGCGCCGTGGTCGTCAGCGCCGTGGTCGTCAGCGCCGTGGTGGTCAGCAGCGTGGTGGTCAGCGGCGTGGTCGCGGGGCTCGCGGCCGCCGTCGGTGGGGGCGTCGGCCGCGCCGCGCGACGCGCGAGGATCCATCGAGGCCCCGTGCTCCGCCGATGCCGGGACGGATGCCGCGCCCCCTGTCGCCGGGACCCGGGGAACGCCTCGAGTGCGCACCGTGGCGTCGTACCCCGCGGCCCGCACCGCCTCGACCAGGGCCGTGGTGTCGAGCCCGACCGGATACCGCACGCGCGCCGTCTCGGTCGCGAGGTTCACCGCCGCGTGGACGCCTTCGACGCGCCCCAGCCGCTTCTCCACCCGGGCGACGCAGCTCGCGCACGTCATGCCGTCGATGTCGAGCACGGCCTCGATGACGTCGTCACCGGGCACCGTGGCATCCCTCGTCCCGTCCATGGTTCCTCCTCGGGTCTCCCCGTCGAGAACAGGATACCCCCTGGGGGTATTCCGAGATTGAGACGATCATCGAAGCCCGACGCCGCGCGCGACCCTACGCTGGACGAATGAGCGACTCGATGACGAAGGAGCAGCGGGTGGTGCTCACCGTCGCCGTGCTCGCGTCCTTCGTGTCGTTCCTCGACGGCACCGTCGTCAACGTCGCCCTCCCCGCCATCGCGCGCGACCTCGGCGGAGGACTCAGCACGCAGCAGTGGGTCGTCGACGCGTACCTCGTGACGCTCGGCGCCTTCATCCTGGTCGCGGGTTCGCTCAGCGACGTCCTCGGGCGGGTACTCGTGCTGCGCATCGGCCTGATCGGGTTCGCGGTGACCTCCGTCGCCATCGCGGCGGCCCCGACGGCCGAGTTCCTGATCATCGCGAGGGCGATGCAGGGCGTGGCGGGAGCCCTGCTCGTGCCGAGCTCACTCGCGCTGATCACCTCGACCTTCCGCGGGCCGGCGCAGGCCCGGGCGATCGGGATCTGGACGGGCGCGACCACGATCGCGATGCTCGCGGGTCCGCTCGTGGGCGGAGTCTTCGTCGACACCCTGTCCTGGCGTCTCGTGTTCCTGGTCAACGTGCTGCCGATCGGGGTGACGCTGTGGCTGCTCGCCCGCCTCGGCCACGCCGATCACCGCCGTCCGGGCGCGCGGGTCGACATCCTGGGCGCGGTGCTGTGCGCGACGGGCCTGGGCGGCATCGTCTTCGCGCTCATCGAACAACCGAACCTCGGATGGTCGTCCCCGGTGATCTGGATGCCGGGAGCCATCGGCATCCTGTCCTTCGCGGGGTTCCTCGTGCGCCAGCGTCTCGCCCGGCAGCCGATGATGCCGCTGGGGCTGTTCCGCTCCCGGAACTTCTGGGCGGGCAACCTCGCGACCGTGTTCGTCTACGCGGCCCTCTCGCTCAACGGCTTCGTCGTGAGCGTCTACCTGCAGCAGGGCGCGGGGTTGTCGGCGACGCTGGCGGGTCTCGCGTCCCTGCCGAGCACGATCCTCATGATCGTCTTGAGCTCGCGCATGGGCGCCCTGGCCGGGAAGTACGGGCCGCGCCTGTTCATGACCCTGGGGCCCCTCGTGATGGCGGTGGGTGCGCTCCTGCTGCTGTCCGTCCGCTCAGACTTCGACTACTGGACGCAGGTGCTGCCGGGAATCGTCGTCTGGGGCCTCGGGCTCACCGCGACGGTGTCTCCCCTCACGGCCGCGGTGCTCGGCGCGATCGAGAGCGAGCGTTCGGGCATCGCCTCGGCGGTGAACAACGCCGTCTCGCGGGTGGCCGGGCTCCTCGCCATCGCCGCGGTCTCGGCGGTGGTCGGAGGCTCGCTCGACCTCGACGGGTTCCACCGGGCCGCGATCTTCGCCGCGGCGCTCATGCTGATGGGGGCCGCGGCGTCGTTCCTCGGCATCCGGAATCACCTGTCGCGGCGCGACTGACGGCACCACGCCCCGCGCGCACGACCGTGCTGCGCGCGATCGCCCGCGGCACGCGCACCCCGACGACAATCCGGCGCACCTCACCGCCGAGGACGACGGTGCCGCGCGTCAGCGAAGGATCGTGCGGGTGCGCTCGACGTCGTCGGCCATCTGCACGAGCAGCGCGTCGATGCCGTCGAACGCGGTCATCCCGCGCACGCGCTCCACGAACCGCACCTCGACGTGGTGACCGTACAGATCGAGGTCGGTCTCATCGAGCACGTACGCCTCGACCTGACGGGAATGCACGTCGTCGAAGGTCGGATTGGTCCCGACGCTGATCGCGGCGGGATAGCTGATGCGTCGCCCCCCTTCGACGTCGACGAGCCACCCGGCGTAGACGCCGTCGGCGGGCACGAAGCCCTCGAGGTCGGGCGAGAGGTTCGCGGTCGGATACCCGAGCTCGCGCCCGCGCTTCAGTCCGTGCACGACCTCGCCCCAGACCGAGGGAGCACGACCGAGAAGGCGCGCGGCGGTCGTCACGTCGCCCGCCGAGAGCGCCTCGCGGATCCACGTCGACGACACGCGCCGGTCGGCGTGCACGGCGCGCACGTCATCGACCACATCGACGCGGAACCCGTGCGTCGCCCCCATGCGCGTCAGCAGATCAGGGTCTCCGGCACCGCCGGCGCCGAAACGGAAGTCCCGCCCCACCAGCACGGTGCGCGCCTTCAGCGCGTCGACGATCACGCGACGCGCGAACTCCTCGGCCGGGAGGGCTGCGAGGGCTTCATCGAAGGTCAGCAGCAGCGTGGCATCCACTCCGGCCCGGTCGAGCAGCTCGAGCTTCTGGTGCGGGCCGATGACATCGGGCGGGCACCGGTCGGGACGCAGCACGCTCAACGGATTGCGATC
This sequence comes from Microbacterium testaceum, assembly GCF_001476655.1. Lineage (GTDB taxonomy): Bacteria > Actinomycetota > Actinomycetes > Actinomycetales > Microbacteriaceae > Microbacterium > Microbacterium testaceum_C. The sequence goes on from NZ_LDRT01000044.1 coordinate 39,268, forward strand.
GAACGTCACCGCGACGACCGTCGCCCCGTCGGACGCGTCGACGCGGGCACGGTCGATGACCGCGCGATGGCCGGTGTGCACACCGTCGAACTTGCCGATCGCGACGACGGACGGACCGAAGTCCGCCGGCACCTCCGCGGGATCGCGGAAGACGATCACGATGCCGCCCGGCGGTGACGCATCAGCCACCAGAGCCCGAGGAAGGGCAGCACGAGGGGGATGAAGAGGTAGCCGTAGCCGTACACCGACCACACCGTGGGGTGCTGGAAGAGCGCGGGGTCGACGAGGCTGAGCGTGCCCACGACGAGCACGCCGACGAGCTCGAAACCGATCGCGACCCACGCCACGCGGTACCATGCCGGCCGCGCCGAGAAGATGAGGGCGAGGGTGGCCAGGATGTAGACGACAGCGGCGAGGGCCGACAGCGCGTACGCCAGCGGGGCGTCGTCGAACTCTCGGACGATCTGCACGAAAGAGCGGCCCGTGGCGGCGAGCGCCATGATGCCGTAGACGACGACGAGGACACGGCCGATGCCGGTCATCCCCCGGGAGCGGGTGGGAGTGGTGGATGCCATGACTCGACGATTCTAGTTGGCTCGCGCGGTCGCCGCCCGGCGCGGCCTGCGCCGGACACGCTGACACCGGACACTCGGTGGCTTCGACGAGCTCAGCCACCTGCACGCAGGTCCCTGAGCCTGTCGAAGGGACCGGGACCGGCGCACAGCAGCGGGCCACGGCATCCACCTCTCAGGCGAGCTGCACCGTCCAGATCACGTGCATGCGCCAGACCATGACGGCCACCGCGAGCGCCGCGACGCCCATGATGACCGTGCTCCAGCGGCTCCGCTCGATCAACGCCCACGCGGCACCCGCGACGGGGACGAGGGCGGCCGAGACGAGATAGGTCCAGAATTCCAGCAGGCTGCCCGAGGGCGGGTTGCCCGCGAACGGCGCGATGATCGCGACGACGATCTGCACGATGAGGAGCAGCTCGATCAGCGCGAGGGAGCCGACGGTCACGTCCCCCGGACGACGGCCGATGAGGCCCGCGACGATCGCCACGACCCCGGCGAGAACCGCGACGCCCACTTGCACGAGCGTGAACCACAGGATCATCGGGAGACCTCCTCGGGCATGTTCATGACGCTCTTCAGCTGTGCGCCGCGCTTCTCGACGATGCCCACCAGCCGACCGTCGGGGTCGATCGCGGCGGCGACGGGTCCGGTCAGGCGCCCTCCCCCGTCGATGCGCTTGCCGTGGCGCAGGTCTCGCGCTTCGTCTTCGCCGACGGCGATCGCCCCGACGACGACGGACGCGGCGGTGGCGGGGGCGACCAGACGCTCCTCGGCGATGTCGTCGACGGATGCCGCGGCGGCGACGTCGAAGGACCCGATCCGCGTGCGGCGGAGCATCGTCAGATGCCCGCCCACGCCGAGGGCACGCCCGAGGTCGCGCGCGAGGGCGCGGATGTAGGTGCCGCTCGTGCAATCGACGACGACGTCGAGTTCGATCACGCCATCGCCCCGACGCACCGCGCTCACGTCGAAACGCGAGACCGTGACCCGCCGGGCCTTGAGCTCCACCTGCTCCCCCGCCCGTGCGAGGTCGTAGGCGCGCCGCCCGGCGACCTTGATCGCCGACACGGTGCTCGGCACCTGCTCGATCTCGCCGGTGAGCTCGGCGATGCCCGCGGCGATGGCCTTGTCGGTGACCGCCGTGGCATCCGCCCGCGAGGTCTCGACCCCGTCGGCGTCGTCGCTGTCGGTCGCGATGCCGAGCAGGATCGTGGCCTCGTACGTCTTGTCGGCGCCGACGATGTAGGTCAACAGCCGCGTCGCGCCCTCGACACCGAGCACGAGCAGGCCTGTCGCCAGGGGGTCGAGGGTGCCCGCGTGCCCGATCTTGCGGGTGCCGAGGGCGCGCCGCGCGCGCGACACGACGTCATGACTGGTGATGCCCCCCGGCTTGTCGACCAGGAGGATGCCGGGACGAACCATCAGCAGAAGTCCCCGAAGACCTGCGCGGGGTGGGCGGGGTCGGAGTTCTCCACGATGGCCGAGGCGGCCGCTTTCGGGCGGGCGGTGGCGAGGTACCGCTTGTCGGCATCGGGAAGCTCGGGGCGCGGCGCGCCGATCGGCGGGTTGCTCTCGAGCCACAGCGACCAGTTCCACAGCCCCCGGCGCTCGAGAGTGTGCAGGAATCGTCCGTCGACCACGAGGACGGCATCGCCCTCGCCCGCGCGGAACGGTGCGACGACGTTCTCCCGGACGGCGACATCGGCATCGTCGACGCTCGCGCGCTCCACGGGCGTGCCGTCTTCCGCCAGCACCGCGGCGAACCCATCGGCGAAGGCCCGGGCGCGATCGGCATCCAACCCGTCGACGGCGACGACCACGCGTCCGGCACGGGCGTTCTGCCGCATCAGGTCGCGCAGGCTCCGCTGCAGGTCGGTGACGGCGTTCTCACGGGACATGCCTCCACCCTACGGTCGCGCCGCCCCGCCCCGCCTTCGCACCC